>NZ_CP009630.1:0-323156 GCF_000959445.1 Burkholderia vietnamiensis LMG 10929
GATCGCCTGCTCGGCGGTGAGCGGCCGGTTCTCGTCGGACGGATCGCCGGCGCTCGTGACCTTCAGCGTCGCGACGCTGCTGGTGTACACGATGCGCTCCACGCCGGCGGCGCGCGCCGCGCGCATCGTCGCGACGGCGCCTTCCAGGTTCGCGCGTTCGATCTCGTGCGGGTCGGGCGCCCACAGCCGGTAGTCGGCCGCCACGTGCAGCAGGTAGCGCACGCCGCTCAGCGCGGCGCGCATCGACGCCTCGTCGCGCATGTCGCCGGTGACGATTTCGGCGTCGAGGTTCGCGACGTTGGTGCGCGGGCTGGTCGGGCGCACCAGCACGCGCACCGCATAGCCCTTCTGCTGCGCGATGCGCGCGACGGCCGAGCCGACGAAACCGGACGCGCCGGTGACGAGAACGAGATCGCGGGAGGTATCAGTCATGCGTTTCCTTCGGGGCCGCGCGAGCGCGCGGCGGTTGTGCGTCGGCGAGATTGTACGTGGTCGGCGCGCGCGGCGACGCGACCGCCGCGCATGCACCGCGCACCCACCGCGCACCCCGGCCGCGTGCGTGTGGGAAGCGCCCGACGCGACTACAATGCCGGGCTTGAATGCACCAAGGGAGCGCGCCGCGATGAGCCGAAATGAACTGGACGAACGAATCGAGACCTACTACGTGCGGGTGCGCGGCGTCGTGCAGGGCGTCGGCTTCCGTCACGCGACGGTGCGCGAGGCGCATGCGCTGAAGCTGCGCGGCTGGGTCGCGAATCTCGAGGACGGCAGCGTCGAGGCGATGATCCAGGGCCCCGGCGCGCAGATCGACCGGATGCTCGCGTGGCTGCGCCACGGGCCGCCCGCCGCGCGCGTGACCGAGGTGACGTTCGAGGAGCGCCACGTCGAAAGGCGCTTCGAGCGCTTCCAGCAGCAGTAAGGCGAACCCGACATGACGGGGTATCCGGAAGCCGGGCGCGGCATTGCGCTGTCGGTGACGGCGTCGACGCTGTTTGCGCTGATGTCCGTCTACGCGAAACTGCTGGCGCCGCTCACCGGCCTCGACATCTTCGCGTGGCGGATCCTGTGGACCGCGCCCGGTGCGCTCGCGCTGATCGCGTTGCGCGGCCGCTGGCCCGCGCTCGTCGAGCTCGCGCGGCGCAGCGTGCGCGACTGGCGCCTGCTGATCGCGCTGCCGGTTAGCGCCGCGCTGCTCGGCGTGCAGCTGTGGCTGTTCCTGTGGGCGCCGTTGCACGGCCGCATGCTCGAGGTGTCGCTCGGCTATTTCCTGTTGCCGCTGACGATGGTGCTGGTCGGCCGCTTCTACTATCACGAGCGGCTCGATCCGCTGCAATGGGCGGCCGTCGCATGCGCGGCGCTCGGCGTCGCGCACGAAGTGTGGGCGACGCGCGCATTCGCGTGGCCGACGCTCGTCGTGGCGCTCGGCTATCCGCCGTACTTCGTGCTGCGCCGGCGGATCAACGCCGATTCGCTCGCCGCGTTCGCGCTCGAGATCGCGATGCTGTGCCCGGTCGCGCTCGCGATGGTGTCGGCGAGCGCGACGCCGGTCGGCCGCCATCCGCTGTTGTGGGCCGCGCTGCTGCCGGGGCTCGGCGTGCTCAGCACGCTCGCGCTGGCGAGCTACCTGAAGGCGAGCCGGATGCTGCCGATGGCGCTGTTCGGCATCCTCGGCTACGTCGAGCCCGTGCTGCTCGTCGCGGTGTCGCTGCTGCTGCTCGGCGAGACGCTGAACGCGTCGCAACTGGCGACGTACGCGCCGATCTGGGCCGCCGTCGCGCTGACCGCATGGCACAGCGCGATGCTGATGCGGCGTCTGCCGATGCGCGGCTGAGGTCGTCCGGCGCGCGCCCGCGTCGTGCGCCGCACCTGCTCCGACGCCCGTTGCCGTCCGCGAGCTGACAGCGCGCCGACATCGAGCTGGCGGCTCCGCCAGCTTCGCAGCGCCTGCGTCGCGGCTGTAATCGAACAGAAGATGCCGTTGCATTTTGTTACTTAGGGTATTCCCGCGACGGCCACTAGACTGGGTTCACCGTCTTCTCTTCGTATGCGGTTTTCCCATGAACGGTCATCTCCTTGCCTCGCCGGCCGGGCTGGCGCGCCGCGGGCATACGCGCGGCGCCGCCGATCGCACCGGCCGCCTCGTTCCCTCTGCCGGCGCACATCGCGCCCACGCGTCGCAGGTGTGCTCATGTCGGTGAGCGCGCTGCCCGTGGCTTCGGGGCTGCCGGCGCGCAGCGGCCGCCTGATCGAAGTCGACTTCTTCCGCGGCATCGTGCTGCTGATGATCGTCGTCGACCATATCGGCGCGAGCGTCCTGTCGCGCGTCACGCTCCACGCGTTCGCGCTCTGCGATGCGGCCGAAGTGTTCGTGTTCCTCGGCGGCTTCGCGACCGCGAGCGCGTACGGCGCGATTGCGGACCGGCACGGCCCGCGCGCCGCGCAGCGCCGCTTCGTGCGCCGCGCGATGCAGATCTACCGGGCGTTTCTCGCGACCTCGACGCTGATGCTGATCGTCTCGGCCGTGCTCGACCATTACGGGATCGACGCGCCGAACCTCGCGCTCGACGACGTCAGCGTGATGCTCGCGTCGCCGCTCACCGGCGCGGCCGAGCTGCTCACCTTCCAGCGCCAGCCGTATCTCGCGTCGGTGCTGCCGATGTACGTGCTGTTCGCGCTCGCGTCGCCGGTGCTGGTGCCGTTCGCGCGCCGCCATCCGTGGCTCACGGTCGCGTTCAGCGTCGCATCGTGGGGCGCGGCCGGCTGGCTCGGCCCCGAACTGCTGGATACCGATTCATTTCGCTGGAGCTTCAACCCGTTCGCGTGGCAGTTGATGTTCGTGGCCGGCGTGCTCGTGCGCTGCCAGCCGTTCTACCGGCGCGTCGCGCTCGGACGCTGGGGCGCCGCGGCGACCGGCGTCGCGTGCGCGATCGTGCTCGGCTGTGCGAGCTACAAGCTGTTCTCGGGGCTGCCCGCACCGGAAGGGCTGCTCAAGCGCGACCTCGCGTTGTCGCGCGTCGTCAGCTTCGCGGCGATCGCATGGCTGATGGCCGATTGCGTGCGGCGCGGCTGGATCGAGCGGCTCGCGCGCGCGGTGCGGCCGGTAGTGGCGGTCGGCCGGCGCGGGCTCGTCTGCTTCGTCGCGGGCGCCGCCATTTCGCTCGTCATCGATTCGCTGCTGCATCCGGTCGCGAACGGCGCGCAACTGCGCCATCTCGGCGTGGGCCTCGCGGCCGACGCGTGCGCGGTGGGGCTGATGATGGCCGTAGCCGGTTCGGGGGCGTGGTTCGCGCGCCGGCGCGGGGCCGTGGCGTAGAGTGCGCGATGGGGCGTGGCGCTGCGCTGCGGTGAATGCGGGAGCGCAATCGGCGCAGCGCACCGAATGCGGTCAGTGCGCGGAGCCGATGCGCGAGCGCGGCACGGCAGGCGTGTCGTCGGTTTCGGCTTCAGGTGCGGCGTCGTCGCGCGCTTCGGACTTCGGGTCGTCCTGCTGCGCCAGCACCGCATCTGCTTCGGCTGCGGCCCGGGCGGCGCGCAGCGCGGTGCAGCGTTGCGCGTGCCGGATGTCCGACAGTATCCGCAACAGCCGAGTCGTTTTGCCTTTCATGATCCTCTCCCGCCGGTGCGCATCGTGTGAGCCGACGCGCCGTTGCAACCAGTGTAGGACGTGCCGGCCGCGCCGGCGGGAGAATGTGGCGCGCATGCCGCACGCCGAGGGATAGTACTTACTGCGCCGACGCCATCGCCTGCGCCTGCGCGTCCTGTTCGTCGCGGCGTTCGTCCGCGCAGCGCTGATGCTGACGCGACAGCCGGTTCATCATCGGCAGCAGCAGCAGCGCGAGCAGCATGCCGATCGCGGCGAGCCAGCCGAGCTTCTCGAACAGCGACAGGTACAGCGGCAGCGATTCGGTCGCCGGCAGCTCGTGCGACGGCATCTGCGCGAAGTTCGCGACGACGCTGCCGAGATACTGCGACACGCCCGTCGCGACGAAATACGCGCCCATCATGAAGCCGCTCATGCGCGCCGGCACGTAGCGCGCGATCATCGCGAGGCCGAGGCCGCTCACCAGCAGTTCGCCGAGCGAGTAGAGGCCGTAGCCCCACACCATGAACCACGACGACACGCGGCCGTCCACCGCGTAGCGGCCGCTGATCGTGAACACCAGATAGCCGGCGGCCACCGCGCCGAAGCCGAGCGCGTACTTCGCCGCGACCGGCAGGTCGCCGCCGCGCTTCGACACCGCGTTGTAGATCCACACGAGCACCGGGCTCAGCAGCATGATCCAGATCGGGTTCAGCGCCTGGAACTGCGCGGCGCTCCACGTGAACAGCGTCGTGCCGAACAGCATGAAACGCGGATCGACGTTGCGCAGCGCGAACAGCGTCAGCGACGTCGACATCTGCACGTAGAAGATGAAGAACAGGATCACCTGGCCGATCAGCACGAGCGCGGCGATCAGCCCCGCGCGCTCGGAGCGCTCCGACTTCGCGATCATGTACGCGAAGATCGCGAGGATCGCGAACGCCGCCGCCCACACGCTCGCCACCGCGAGCTGCTTGTGCTGCAGCACGTACAGCGTGAGCAGCGCGAGCGCGACGCCGCCGGCCGCCACCGCGCCGAGGCGCTTCCAGCGGATCGGCGCGTCGTCGGGCTGCGAGCCGACGTGCGCGAGCGTGCGGTGCATCAGCATGAAGTTCAGGATCGCGAGCAGCATGCCGGCGCCGCAGACCGCGAAGGCGGTGTGCCAGCCCCAGTGATCCTTGATCCACGGCGTCGCGAGCATCGACACGGTCGAACCGATGTTGACGGCCATGTAGTAGATCGTGAACGCGCTGTCGATGCGCGCGTCGTCGCCTTCGTAGATGCGGCGCACGAGGTTCGCCGCATTCGCCTTGAACAGCCCGTTGCCGACGACGATCACGCCGAGCGACGCGTACATGTAGGCGAGCGCGTCGTTCGGCATCGCGAGCATCAGGTAGCCCGCGCACAGCACGGCCGCGCCGATGATCATCGTGCGACGTGCGCCGAGCACCTTGTCGCCGATCCAGCCGCCGATCGACGGCGACGCGTAGACGAGCGCGGTGAACGCGCCCCAGGTGAGGTTCGCGTGGCTGTCGGTGAAGCCGAGCCGGTCGACCATGAAGAGGACCAGGAGCGCGGCCATCCCGTAGTAGCCGAAGCGCTCCCACATTTCGATGAGAAAGACCGTCGTGAACGATCGGGTCTGTGAAACAGGTGCGTGCATGATCAATCTCGTTTTGATACGGACGACGCGGATCGCGCGTCGCTGGGGTCGAACTGGCGCCGCCGCACGAGGCCGGGTAGGCCGTGCAGCGGCGATGAAGCAGCCGGGCGGGTCAGCCCGGGCCGGGGCCGGACGCCGCCCGGGCGGGCGGCGCGCGGCCTCGACCGGCGCATGCGTTGTAACGTTTGCCGGTCCGGTGCGTCGGGTCTGCGCCACTCAGGGAAACTCCCGATATGGCAGCAGCTTTCAGGAAGATTTGTCTCATTATTTACTTGTAAGACTTGCGCCCGTTCTCCGCAAATTCCCGGAGAGCCGCTCGCAGCTTGCCTGTGAAGCCGGCGAGTCTGGCAAGATAGCGCGTTGTTTTCGTGCGCTTCGGTCCCTGTTTAGTGCACCGGGCTCAACACCGAAGACGCGTGCGAACCCGAAGACTAAGCCAAATCGATCTAACTTAGTTACTTTCCATCAAACAATTTTTGACGACCACTTTTCGGCCTGCTATGGTTCCCCCCACTGAAAACCCGCGGTCAGTTGACGCACCCGCTGCGCTGGGCAGCAAGATTCGCGCGTTGCGCCAACGACTCAAGCGCACGCTCGACGACACCGCTACCGCCGCGGGGATTTCGAAGCCGTTCCTGTCTCAAGTCGAACGCGGGCTCGCGTCGCCGTCGCTGACGTCGCTGGCCGGTATCGCGCAGGCGCTCGGCGTGACGGTGCAGTACTTCGTGGATACGCCGAGCGAGGAGCGCTCGGTGTGCAGAGGCGAGCAGTTGCGCTTCTTCGGATTCGCCGATTCGGCGAACCTGTTCGCGAGGCTGACCAACGTGACCGAAGGGCGTCAGCTCGAGGCGATCCTCGTGCGGATGCCGCCGGGGCAGAAACGGTCGGAAGTGACGACGCATGCGGGAGAGGAATTCCTGTATGTGATTGAAGGGGAAGTGTCGCTGACGCTGGAAGGCAAGACCTTCGTCCTGCAGGCCGGCGACAGTTCGCACTACCAGTCGACGGTTCCGCACAGCTGGGTCAACACCGCGAAGGTGGAGTCGGTGGTGGTCTGGGTCGGTACGCCGCGGCTGTTCTAACGCACAGGTATTCCTTCGTTGCTTCGACGGGATGCCTGTCGAAAGAAACTTAAGGAATACTGAAATGCAAAACGGGAATCACGGGCCTCCTCGATCGCTGCACCCGTCAGCGTCTCACGCGTAAGCCGCGGCATCCGCCGCGCCACGCTCGCCGAACAACTTTCTCAAGACTGCCACGATGAAATCCTTGCATGCCATATCGGCCGTGCTGGCCGCGCTCGCCCTGACGGTGCCCGCCGCCCACGCCGTGACCGTTCCGTCGAACGTCGCGCTCGCTCCTCAACAGGACCTGACGCGCCAGGTGCCCGCCGAAGTCGAATCGCTCGACCCGGCGCACATCGAGTCGTGGACCGGCAACACGATCGGGCTCGACCTGTTCGAAGGGCTGGCCCGCATCGACGCTGCAGGCCAGGTCGTGCCGGGCGTCGCGCAGTCGTGGGAGCGCAAGACGCCGCAGACCTGGCTGTTCAAGCTGCGTCACGACGCGAAGTGGAGCAACGGCCAGCCGGTGACGGCGGCGGATTTCGTCTATTCGTGGCAGCGGCTCGCCGATCCGAAGACGGGCTCGAAGTACACGATCCTGGTCGAATTCATCAAGAACGCGAAGGACATCATCGGCGGCAAGGCCGCGCCGGCGACGCTCGGCGTGCGCGCGGCCGATCCGTACACGCTCGAGGTGACGACCGACGTGCCGGTCGCGTTCTTCCCCGAGCTGACCGCGATGGCGCCGCTCGCGCCGGTGAACAAGGACACCGTCGCGAAGTTCGGCGACGCGTGGACGCGTCCGGGCAACCTGGTCAGCAACGGCGCGTACCAGCTCGTCGACTGGCAGCCGAACAACCGCATCGTGATCACCAAGGACGCGAAGTACTGGAACGCGCCGAAGGTCGTGATCAACAAGGTCACCTACCTGCCGATCGAAAGCGACGAGACCGCGATGCGCATGTATCAGGCCGGCCAGATCGACTACAGCTATTCGATTCCGTCGGGCATCTTCCAGCAGGTGAACAAGCAGTTCGGCGGCGAGCTGCGCCAGGGCCTGCAGCTGGCGACGTATTACTACTACCTGAACAACAGCGACGCGGTGCTGAAGGACAAGCGCGTGCGCCTCGCGCTGTCGATGGTGATCGATCGCGACCTGCTCACGTCGAAGCTCACGCAGGCCGGCGAGAAGCCGATGTACGGGCTGATGCCGAACGGCACGAAGGGCGTGCGCCCGTATACGCCGGACTGGGCGTCGTGGCCGATGGCCAAGCGCGTCGCGGCCGCCAAGGACCTGCTGAAGCAGGCCGGCTACTCCGACGCGAAGCCGCTGTCGTTCACGCTCACCTACAACACCAACGACCTGCACAAGAAGGTGGCGCTGTTCGCCGCGTCGGAATGGCGCACGAAGCTCGGCATCAACACGAAGCTCGAGAACGTCGAGTTCAAGGTGCTGATGAAGCAACGGCATGACGGCAAGGTGCAGATCGCGCGCGACGGCTGGTTCGCCGACTACAACGACGCGATGACGTTCTTCGACCTGATCCGCTGCGGCAGCGCGCAGAACACCGTCGGCTACTGCAACAAGCAGGTGGACGCGCTGGTCGACGAAGGCAACCAGAAGCTCGACGACGCCGCGCGCACCGCGCTGCTCACGCAGGCGCACGACCTGGCGCTGAGCGACACGCCGATGGTGCCGCTGTTCCAGTACTCGGCCGACCGGCTCGTCAAGTCGTACGTGGGCGGCTACTCGCTGAAGAACGTGATCGACATGCGCGCTTCGCAGGACATGTACCTGATCAAGCACTGAGCGGAGCGATCATGCTGGCCTATGCACTGAGACGCACGTTGTGGGCGGTGCCGACGATCCTCGCCGTCATCACCGTCTGCTACCTGCTGTTGCACTTCACGCCCGGCGGCCCGTTCGATACGGAGAAGCAGCTGTCCGCGGCGACGCTCGCGAACCTGAACGCGAAGTACCACCTCGACGCGCCGCTGTGGAAGCAGTACCTGCTGTATCTCGACTCGCTGCTGCACGGCGATCTCGGCCCGTCGTTCCGTTACGTCGACTGGTCGGTGAACGATCTCGTGAAGAAGGCGCTGCCCGTGAGTCTCGGCGTAGGCGGCGTGTCGATCCCGATCTCGATCGTGATCGGCGTGCTGCTCGGCACCGTCGCGGCCGTGCGCCGCGACAGCGTGATCGACCGCTTCGTGATGCTGCTCGGCAACTTCGGCAACGTCGTGCCGCCGTTCGTGCTCGGCCCGGTGCTGGTGTGGATCTTCGCGATCCTGCTGAAGACGTCGGCCGGCAACGGCTGGCTGCCGGCCGGCGGCTGGGGCGACGGCGGCTGGCAGTACCGGCTGCTGCCGATCGTGCTGCTGACCTTCATCAACGTGTCGCTGCTCGCCCGCGTGATGCGCGGCTCGATGATCGAGACGCTGTCGAGCAACTACATCCGCACCGCGCGCGCGAAGGGCCTGCCCGGCTCGACGATCGTGCTGCGCCATGCGCTCAAGCCCGCGCTGATGCCGGTCGTGTCGCTGTTCGGCACCGTGTGCATCACGTCGATCACGGCGGCCGTCGTCACCGAATCGGTGTTCTCGCTGCCGGGCCTCGGGCAACTCGTCGTGAACGGCGCGATCAACCGCGACTACACGCTGGTGCTCGGCCTCGTCGTGCTGACGACCGTCTTCGCCGTGCTGTTCAACCTGCTGGTCGACCTCGCGTACGCGTGGCTCGATCCGCGCATCCGTTACTGAGCGAGGCACTGCGATGACTCCGACCACTCCCGCCGTCGGCCTGCCCGTGCAGACCGACTCGCCGCCGCGTTCGCGCTCGCCGCTGGCGCTCGCGTTCGCGCGCTTCCTCCACAACCGCGCGGCGGTGTTCAGCCTCGTGCTGCTCGCGCTCGTCACGCTCGCCTGTTTCGTCGGCCCGTGGCTGCTCGCGGCCGATCCGGCCGCGAGCGACTGGAGCTCGATCAGCCTGCCGCCGACCTGGGCGAACCAGCACTGGTTCGGCACCGACGAGCTCGGCCGCGACCTGCTCGTGCGCACGCTGATCGGCGGCCGCGTGTCGATCGAGGTCGGCCTGCTCGGCACGCTGGTGTCCGGCCTGTTCGGCGTCGCGTGGGGCGCGACGGCCGGCTTCGCGGGCGGCCGGGTCGACTCCGCGATGATGCGCGTCGTCGACATGATGTATGCGATCCCGTACCTGCTGATCGCGATCCTGATGATGACGCTGTTCGGCCGCTCGTTCCTGCTCGTCGTGCTGACCATCAGCGCGTTCTCGTGGATCGACATGGCGCGCGTCGTGCGCGGCCAGACGCTGTCGCTGCGCAATCGCGAGTTCGTCGATGCGGCGCGCGCGATCGGCGTGTCGCCGACCTCGATCGTGCGGCGTCACATCGTGCCGAACCTGCTCGGCGTGGTGGTCGTGTACGCGACGGTGTCGGTGCCGAGCATCGTGCTGACCGAATCTGTGCTGTCGTTCCTCGGGCTCGGCGTCCAGGAGCCGATGACGAGCTGGGGCGTGCTGATCCAGGACGGCGCGCAGAAACTGGAATCGATGCCGTGGCTGCTGCTGGCCCCGGCCGTCATGCTGTGCGTGACGCTCTACTGCGTGAACTTCGTTGGCGACGGCCTGCGTGACGCGCTCGACCCGAAGGATCGCTGAGATGTCAGTGTTGCTTGAAGTAGAAAACCTCGGCGTGCGCTTCTCGCGCAAGGATGCCGCGCCGATCGACGCCGTGAACGGCGTGTCGTTCTCGCTGGAAGCCGGCAAGACGCTCGGCATCGTCGGCGAATCGGGCTCGGGCAAGAGCCAGACCGTGATGGCGCTGCTCGGGCTGCTGGCCGCCAACGGCACGACGACGGGCGCCGCGCGTTACCGCGGCGACGATCTGCTCGCGATGGACACGCGCGCGCTGAACGCGGTGCGCGGCGACCGCATCGCGATGATCTTCCAGGATCCGATGACGTCGCTGAACCCGTTCCTGACGATCGAGCGGCAGATGACCGAGACGCTGCAGCTGCATCGCAAGCTGTCGCGCAAGGACGCGACGCGACGCGCGATCGACGCGCTCGAAGCGGTGCGGATTCCGGACGCCGCGCGCCGCATCCGCATGTATCCGCACGAGTTCTCCGGCGGCATGCGTCAGCGCGTGATGATCGCGATGGCGCTGCTGTCCGAGCCGGAGATCCTGATCGCCGACGAGCCGACCACCGCGCTCGACGTGACCGTGCAGGCGCAGATCATCGACCTGCTGCGCGAGCTGAACCGCGAGCGCGGCACGGCGATCGTGCTGATCACGCACGACATGGGCGTGGTCGCCGGCCTCGCGGACGACGTGATGGTGATGTATGCGGGCCGCACCGTCGAATACGCGCCGGCCGATGCGATCTTCGCGGCGCCGTCGCATCCGTACACGATCGGCCTGCTGAACGCGCTGCCGCGGCTGACCGACGCCGTCGACGCGCCGCTCGTCGCGATCCCCGGCAATCCGCCGATGCCCGGCACCGCGCCGGCCGGCTGCGCCTTCGCGCAACGCTGCACGTACGCGCAGGAGCGCTGTGCCGCCGCGCGCCCCGCGCTCGAAACCTACGGCGCGGCGGGTGCGCTGCGCGCGTGCCACCGGCCGCTGGCCGATCTGACGGGAGGTCTGCGATGAGCGCCGCTGAAAGCCGCCATGCCGGCGCAAAGGAGACGACGAGCGACACGCTGCTGTCCGTCGACGATCTGAAGGTGCATTTCCGTGTGCCGCTGGGCGGCTATCCGTGGTCGCCGAAGGGCACGCTGCGCGCGGTCGACGGCGTGTCGTTCGACGTGAAGCGCGGCGAGACGGTCGGGCTCGTCGGCGAGTCGGGCTGCGGGAAGTCGACGCTCGCGCGCGCGCTGGTCGGCCTCGTGCCGATGACGGCCGGCACCGTGCGCTGGCGCGGCCAGGCCGTCGCGCCCGATCACCTGCGCGGCACCGCGATGCGTCGCGAAGTGCAGATGATCTTCCAGGATCCGCTCGCGTCGCTCGATCCGCGCATGACGATCGAGCAGATCGTCGCGGAGCCGCTCGTCACGCACCACGCGGGCCTCGGGCGCGCGGAAGTGCGCCGGCGCGTGATCACGATGCTCGAGCGCGTCGGTCTGAACGCGCATCACCTGCTGCGCTATCCGCACGAATTCTCCGGCGGACAGTGCCAGCGCATCGGCATCGCGCGCGCGCTGATCGGCGAGCCGAAGCTCGTGATCTGCGACGAGCCCGTGTCGGCGCTCGACGTGTCGATCCAGGCGCAGATCGTGAACCTGCTGCGCGATCTGCAGCGCGATCTGTCGCTGTCGTATCTGTTCGTCGCGCACGACCTGGCGGTGGTGAAGGCCATCAGCCGGCGCGTGCTCGTGATGTATCTCGGCCGTGTGATGGAGTTCGGCACGCGGCACGACGTGTACGGCGTGCCGCAGCACCCGTACACGAAGGCGCTGCTGGACGCGGCGCCGACGCCGGAGCCGGCGCGCGAGCGTGCTCGCCGTCCGATGCTGTTGACGGGCGAGATGCCGTCGCCGCTGAATCCGCCGTCCGGCTGCGCGTTTCGCACGCGCTGTCCGGTCGCGATCGACGCATGCGCGCAGGACGTGCCGCAGCCGGAAGTCCGGCCCGGCTCGGCGGCGCGCGTCGCGTGCATCCGGGCGGGCGTCGCGGCGGCGTGATGTGACGCAGCAAACACAACGATGCAGGTCAACAGGGGTAAGGGCGGCGCGAACGATCTTCGTGCGGCGGGTACAGGCGCGTCCGTAGCCGGGCACGCCGGGGGGCCGGAAGCGGACCGCAACCGGCATGGACGACTTCAACACAAGACGAGAATGACGATGAACAAGCAAAAGAAGATCGGGACGGCATCGAAGATGCTGCTTGCATGGGGCTTGCCCGCGCTCGCCGGCGTCACGCTGGGCGGTGTCGCGCGCGCCGACGACGCGGCGCCTGCGCCGCTGACCGTCGCCCAGGCCACGCCGAGCGCCGGGGCCGGCGCCGGCGCGTCGGTTGCGCAGGCAACGACGCCGAACGCCATTGTCAACGCCGAGGCGACCCAGGCCGTCACGCCGCCCGACGAACCGTCTGCCCAGTCGAAATCGAACGGCTTCATCGCCGACAGCCATCTGAACTTCCTGTTCCGCAACTACTCGGACGTGCTCGACAGCAAGGGCGGCCCGCACCGCCACGCGTGGGTCCAGGGCGTGATGGCGAACTTCGAGTCGGGCTACACGACGGGCCTGATCGGCTTCGGCGTGGACGCATCGGTGTATGCGGCGCTGAAGCTCGACGGCGGCGCGGGCGCCGGCAGCATGGTGCACATCGCGAAGGGCGGCGGCGGCGGCAACCAGCTCGCATGGGCCTATCCGGGCATCTACGACGTGAAGGCGCGCATCTCGAACACGGTGATCAAGTACGGTCTGCAGGCCGTCGACAACCCGTTCATGGAGCAGCACGACAACCGCGCGCTGCCGCCGACCTTCCTCGGCGCGACGATCGTCAGCAACGAATTCAAGAACGTGATGCTCGAGGCCGGCAGCTTCACGAAGAACGACGCGCGCGGTCACACCACGCTCACGAACCTGACGACCCAATACGGCGGCACGCGCGTGAACCGCCTGACTTACGTCGGCGGTACTTGGGACTACTCGCCGAATGGCGAAGTCGCGCTGTACGCGAACCAGGCCGACGACGTGTGGCATCAGTACTACGCATCGGTGAAGCACAGCATCGGCAGCGCGGACACCATCAAGTGGACGGGCTTCGGCAACGTCTATTCGACGCACGACACCGGCGACGCGCTGCAGGGCAAGATCGACAACAACGCGTACAGCCTGTCGCTCGCGGCGCAGCACGGGCCGCACGAGCTGCTGCTCGGCTATCAGCAGATCCTCGGCGACCAGTTCTTCGACTACCTGAACGAAACCAACGGCATCTTCCTGACCAACTCGATGGACGTCGACTACAACGCGCCGCACGAAAAGTCGCTGCAGCTGCGCTACACGTTCTACGGCAAGGAAGCGGGGCTGCCGGGCTTCAAGGCGATGATCTGGGGCGTGACGGGTTGGGGCGCGGACGGCAGCGCAGGCGCCGCGAACGATCCGAGCAAGTCGAGCATCTACTGGAGCAACGGTGCGCCGGTGCAGGGCCGTCACCACGAGTTCGGCTTCATCCCGTCGTACACGTTCCAGAGCGGCAAGCTGAAGGACACGAAGGTCACGTTCATCGCGATGTGGCACAACGGTTCGGCCCATTACTCGGACGCGACGAACCGCGAGTATCGCCTCGTGGTGAACCTGCCGCTGCACGCGTTCTGACCGGATGGCGGCCGTGGCGAACGTCGCGGCCGTTTCTCTTGTGAGAGGGCGGCCTGCCGCCGAAGGACGATCAGGCGGGCTTGTGCAATCCGGCGATCGGATCGTTCGCGGCCGGTGTCTCTTCGAGCAGCGACGCGAGTTCGCGGCCCGTGTCGCGCCACGCGTCGAGGCCGCCGCGCAGCGGCAGCGCATCGGTGAAGCCGGCATCGAGCAGACGCCGCGCCATCAGCGCGGCCGTCACTTCGTTCGGGCACGAGCAGTACACGACGAACTTCTGCGTGAGCGGATAGCGGGCGACGATGTCGTCGATGTGCCGTTCGTCCGCGAACTGCGCGCCCGGGATCGTGAACGGGTCGAGCTTGCGGTGCTCGGCCGAGCGGACGTCGAGCACCACCGGCGCGGACGGATCGCGCAGCAGCCGTTCCAGCTCGTCGACGCCGATGCGCGCGCTCGCGAGCTGCCGGATCAGCGCGCGGCGGCGCATCCAGCGCACGGCCGCATAGAGCGCGAGCAGCGCGACGATCACCAGCAGCACCGCGCGGCCGAGCCGGCTCGCGCCGGCGAACAGCCAGTCGATCTGGCGGTAGAACACGAGGCCCGCGCCGAGCGCGACGATGGTCCACAATGCGGCGCCCAGCGCATCGTAGCCGGCGAACGTGCGATAGCGCGTGCCGAGCGCGCCGGCCATCGGCACCGATACCAGCGACAGGCCGGGAATGAAGCGTGCTACCGCGAGCACGCGCACGCCGTAGCGGCCGAAGAAACGTTCGGTTTTCCTCACACAGGAATCGCGCGACAGCGACAGCCGGCAGATCGTCTTCAGCGTCGCGCCGCCGTAGCGGCGACCGGCGACGTACCACACGGTGTCGCCGATCAGCGCGCCGAGCACCGACAGCGCGAGCACCGTCACGACCTGCGAGCCGATCATCGCCGGATGCATGGCGGCCATCGCGCCGAACAGCACGAGCGTCGGCATCGCCGGCACCGGCAGACCGATGGCCGCCGCGAGCACGTTGGCGAACACGAGAAGCGGCCCGTACTGGGCGACGAGGTCACGGAGCATGGCGGCTGCCCGAAAAGGAGCGCGCAGACGACGCGCGGATGCGCCGATTATCGGCCATTTTCAAGCCGACGGCGGGAGAACGACGAAGCGCGCCGAACGGCGCTGCGGACAGGCGGAACGGACGCGGTGAGCCGGCGCGTGGCACGCGGCTCACCGTGGAGATCAGGACGACGTGCGGGCGAGAGAGACGGCGCCGTGATTCTCGCCGGGCAGCTCGGCGCCGTGCGAGCGGATCGCCGCGATCAGTTCGGCCGGCGTGATTTCGTAGCGGACCTCGCGATGAATGCCGGGCTTGCGTTCGTCGATCTCGATCAGCAGCACGCTCTTGCCGTCGGCAGTCGATTCGAGCCGCAGCGAGCGCAATTCGCGGCCGTCGGCCGGGTCGTGTTCGGTGAGCAGGGTCATTGCCCCGGATGAGCCGGTAGTGCGCATCGAACCTATCCTCGTGTCGTGTGTGCGTGGTTGGCGAAGATGTCGTTGTTGAATGCAGCTTGATGGAGTTTAACGCGAACGGGCCGCGACACGGAGCATTTTCGTGGGCGTGAAATGAGGGCTGCACCACCGATCCCTCTGATGTTTGAGCCGCGTGGGGCGGGCGTTCCGGCCGGCTCCGGGCCCGCCGTGCGCGGCGCCCGGCCGGTCTACGCGGCCGGGCGCACCGCTGCCGTCAGAAGCGCTCGGGCAGCCCCATCGCCGGATCGCTGACCGAGTGACGGCCCGTCTCGACGCGGCCGGCCACGCGGCGCGCGAAGCTCGGGTCGCTGTCGGCGGTGACGACGAAGTCGTACCAGTGGCCGGTCGAGTCGAGCTTCCAGTGCAGTTCGTGCTGCGCGCCGCCGTGTACCGCGACGGTCCACGTCGTGCCCGCGTCGGCGCCGCGGTCGTGGTCGTCGCTGGCGCCGTGGCCGGACAGCGGGCCGTACGCCCGGTTCGATTTCACCGTGAAGCGCACCGTGTCGCCGCCGTCGTTGCGCAGCCGCAGATGCAGGTTGCCGCTCGCGCCCGCGTAGCCGACCCGGATCTCCGGGTGCGGCGCGCGTGCGCCGGCAAGCTGCGCGAGATCGCCGGTGAAGCGGCGGTGATAGCCGTTCGGGCCGAGCACCCAGAGGTCATATTTACCGGCGTCGTCGGCGCGTGCGGCCCAGTCGCCGCGCAGCGCCTTGCCCGGCTCGACGACGTAGCGGCGCGGCACGCGGTCGAGGTGCAGCTTGTCGTAGACATGGAACACCGCCGCCGCCCGGCCGGTATTCGCGAACTTCAGCGTGACGGTGCCGTTGCCGCCATCGACGTGCGCGCTCGCATGCAGCTCGTACGGCAACGCGCGCGACGGACGCACGCCCACGGCCTGCGCCGGCAGCGACGGCGTGGCGGGCGGCGTGATCTTCGGCGCGGCCTGTTGGGCTGCGCTCAGCGCATCGGCGGCGCTTTTCGTCGTGCGGCCCGCGAGCGTCGGCAGCGGTTCGTCGTTCGGCGTGCGGAAGTTGAACGCGCTGGTCAGGTCGCCGCACACCGCGCGGCGATAGGCGCTGATCTGCGGCTCGACCACGCCGAAGCGTTTTTCGAGGAAAAGCAGCGTCGACGTATGGTCGAACACCTGCGAGTTGACCCAGCCGCCGCGACTCCACGGCGACACGACCCACATCGGCACGCGCGGGCCGGGGCCGTACGGGCGGCCGTCGGCCGCGGGCTGGCTCGAGGTGGCCGGTGCGAAGTCGTGGTATTCGACCGCGACGTCGGCTGCCGCGAGCGTATGGCCGCCGGCGAGCGAGCCGTCGGCGTTGCGCGACGGCACGGCCGGCGACGGCATGTGGTCGAAGAAGCCGTCGTTCTCGTCGTAGTTGACGAGCAGCACCGTCTTGCTCCACACCTCCGGGTT
This sequence comes from Burkholderia vietnamiensis LMG 10929, assembly GCF_000959445.1. Classification (NCBI taxonomy): domain Bacteria; kingdom Pseudomonadati; phylum Pseudomonadota; class Betaproteobacteria; order Burkholderiales; family Burkholderiaceae; genus Burkholderia; species Burkholderia vietnamiensis. Next base: position 16,586 of record NZ_CP009630.1, read on the forward strand.
AGCGGTCAGCGCGTCGAGCACGGCCTGCACGTACCACGCGCCCTGCGCGGGGCTCGACGGCCCCGGATGCTCGCTGTACGCCGACGGCGGAATGATCCACGACACTTCGGGCAGCTTGCCGGTGCGGATGTCGTCGCGCAGCGTTTCGAGAAAGCCGTACGGCATCGTGTTGCCGAAGCCTTTCGCGAGCGGGCTCAACGCGTCGTCGATCGTCGGATCGTAGAACGCGCCGGCCGCCGTCACCGGCTGCGTGATGTCCGTCGACGCAACGTACGCCGGCCGGCGTGCGGCCGGCATCTGCTCGATGGCCGCGCGCCAGTGGCGAAAGCTCATCATCTCGTTGCAGCCGAAGTTGTCGATCAGGCTCTGGTAGACCTTCCAGCTCACGCCGGCGTGCTGCAGCCGGTCCGCGTAGGTCGTCCACGTCCAGCCCTGGCTCGACGGGCCGATGTCGTTGCCGCCGTTGAACTGGTTGTTCAGTGCGGCGACCTTCACGCGGCTGCCGTCGGCCGGGCTGACGCCGTTCGGGCCGTTGGTGCCGCTCCAGTAGAACAGCCGGTTCGCGATCGTGCCGGTGTGCATCCCGCAGTGGTAGTGGTCGCACAGCGTGAACGCATCGGCGAGCGCGCGCTGGAACGGCACTTCGGCCGCATCGTAATAGCCCATCGACAGCGGCGTCTTCGCGTCGGGCCAACGGTTCATGCGGCCGTGATCCCAGGCGGCCTGCGCGTCGGCCCACGTGTGCGGCGTGCCGCCCGCGCGCTGCGCGTTGCCCTGGCTCGCATCGAGGTGGTACGGCGTGATGGTCGCCGCGGGCGTCGCCTTCGTGTAGGTCTGGTGGAACACGTCGCGGCCGTTCGGCGACGGCACCGCGAAGCGATCGCCGTAACCGCGCACGCCCTTGAACGTGCCGAAGTAACCGTCGAACCCGCGGTTCTCCATCATCAGCAGCACGACGTGCTTCACGTCGTTGATCGTCCCCGATTCATGGAAGGCGGGAATCGCGAGCGCGCGGCGAATGCTCGGCGGAAACGCGGTCAGCGCGGCGCCGGCGAGGCCGGCAGTGGCCGTCTGCTGAAGGAATTTACGGCGTGAGGTCATGGCGTTCTGGTCCTGTGATGGCGGGAGCGAGAGTGACGTCGGTGGGGTGCGCGCGGGCGTCGTCCGGGCGCGGACGGGTCGCGATGCGGGTGCGATGGCGCGCATCGGGCCATGCCGCGATTCCGCTTGCCGCGCGCTCGTGATGCGCGGTGCGGAGAGCAGTCTAGGGAGCGCAGATGACGTCGCCATGATGCGGAAATGACATGACGCTCCGTGTGATGGAAGTTGCGGGTGCAACGAGATGGCGGACGTGCGTTACGGTGTCTCGATGGAAGGAAGTTACCGATCCTGCGGTCGCGAGACGGCAGAAATTTCCGATTCGATGCGGGCTTCTTGACGCGATGTCGTTGCGCATGCAACGTATGCGATGGCCTTTGGTCGATGTTTCACTGTCGTGAACGACGATGTGCTGCGCGTGGTGGTGGCTGCTGCTCGGTGACACTTCTTTGACGATCGCGCGTGTCATATGCATTCGACGATTCGTTGGTTTTCAACCGATCGCGGCAATCGTATCGTCGACAAATTTGCCGACCGTCGCGACGGGCATCGTCGTGCGATGAACGATGGATGCGATCGTCCGCGGCGCTTCGTGAAGCGACGGCGTAGCGATATGTGCCGCCGGTTCCGGCACGTGCGGCGCCGCCCGATGCGTTCGGTCGTTTCGCCGTGCTTGTTTTCGCTGCGTGGCTTTGCGCAACCGTCTCTTTCCATGGAAGCCGACTCGATGAAAACCGTACTCCGGAACCTGACCGCCGCCTGCCTGATCGTTGTGACCGGCGCAGCGCTTGCCGTCGACACGCCGCAGCGCGTGGCCGTCGCGGGTGCGCCGAGCGGCGATGCGCATCTGCCGCCCGGCATCGCATGGCAGCAGGGCGACGTCGACGCGGCCTTCGCGCTCGCGAAGCGCACCGGCAAGCCGCTGCTGCTGTACTGGGGTGCGGTGTGGTGCCCGTCGTGCAACCAGGTGAAGTCGACCGTCTTCAGTCAGCAGGCGTTCAAGACGCGCTCGTCGTTGTTCGTACCGGTGTATCTCGACGGCGATACCGAAAGCGCGCAGAAGCTCGGCGAGCGCTTCAAGGTGCACGGCTATCCGACGATGATCCTGTTTCGGCCCGACGGCACCGAGGTGACGCGGTTGCCGGGCGAAGCCGATCTCGACCGCTACATGCAGGCGCTGTCGCTGGGGATGACGGCCACCCATCCGGTGCGGCAGACGCTCGCGACCGCGCTGAACGAGGGCGCGGCGCTGACGCCGTCCGAATGGCATCTGCTCGCCGATTATTCGTGGGATACCGACGGTGCGCTGCCGGTGCCGCCCGACCGTGTGGCCGTGACGCTGCAGACGCTGTCGCAGCGTGCGCGCGCTGCCGGTGCGACGGCGGACGCGGCGCGTTTCGCGCTTAAGGCGGCGGTGGTTGCGGCGTCGGACGATCCCGCGCAGGCCGGCGCGCTCGACAAGGCTGCGCTCGCCGATGCGCTGCGCGACGTGCTGCGCGATCCGCCGCTCGCGCGTGCAGATTCCGACGTACTCGTCGCGGCGCCGGCCCGCGTGGTCGCGTACCTCGGCGGCGAGCCCGCGCAACGCGCGAACCTGCGCGGCGCTTACGACGCTGCGCTCGCACGGCTGTCGACGGACGCCACGCTGTCGGCGATCGACCGGCTGATGGCGCTGCATGGCCGCGTGCTGCTCGCGCGCGGCGACGCACGCGACGGCACGCGGCTCGACGCGCCCGCGCCCGCGCTGCTCGCCGCTGCGCGCAAGCAGATCGCGGCGTCGGTGCAGGGCGCGGCGAACGCGTACGAGCGGCAGGCGCTCGTCAGCGAAGCGGCCGACACGTTGACCGACGCCGGGCTGTACGACGAATCGGACGCGCTGCTGAAGGCCGAGCTGCCGCGTTCGTCGACGCCGTATTACTTCATGTCGGGACTGGCCGCGAACGCGAAGGCGCGCGGCGACAAGGCGGCGGCGCTGGACTGGTATCGAAAGGCGTACGACGCGGCGAGCGGATCGGCGACGAAATTGCGCTGGGGCGCGACCTATTTCGCGAATGCGGTCGCGCTGGCGCCGGACGATTCGGCGCGGATCGAAGGGATCGCCGCGAGCGTGCTCGCGCAGGCGTCCGGCACGCGCGATGCGTTTTACGGTGCGAACCTGCGGGCGCTGACCAAGGTCGTCACGCAGCTGAAGCGCTGGCGCAGCGACGGCGCGCATGACGCGTCGGTCCGGTCGGTCGTGAAGCAGTTCGACGGCGTGTGCGCAAAGCTGCCGGCGGGAGATCCGCAGGCAGGGGCGTGCGCGAAACTGCTTCAGCCGGTGAAGGCCTGAGGCTGCGGGCCTGAGGCCGCGATGACGCGTGGCTGGGCGTGCCGGCCGCGTCGTCGCCGCGATTGCTTACTGGCTGGTTTCCGACGACGGGCTGCCGTCGCTGCCGTACCCGGCATGCTGCTCGCGCGCGATCTTCGCTTCTGCTGAAACGATGCTGGCCGGATAGAACCAGTCGCTCGGCTGGAAGCCGGCTTGCTTCAGCGCTTTCACTTCGGCCCGGACCTGCGCGCGCGTCAGCGGCGGGTTCGATTGGGCTTGCGCCTGGGCTTGGACTTCGGCCTGCGCTTGTGCGGCGAGCGGCGCGGATGCGGCTACCGCGATGAGGATTGCGGGAAACAGGCGCTTCATGATCGTGAACCTCGATGTGTGCGGCTGGCTGCCAAGCCTGCAAACGATTTCGTCTGATATGGCGGCAACGGGTGAACCCAGTGTAGGCCGCGCTGCTCGTGGGAAAAATGCGATTGCTCCCAATGCAGTTTTTTGCTGGCGACAACAATGGGCGGGTTGGTTCGGACGAAAGCGGGTGGTGGTGTGCTTGGTGGGCATGCGGGACGGGCGGGATGATCGTTTGCGTCGTGCTGATGACGACAGCGGTGCCCGGCACACTGGGCAATGGCCGCGAAGACGGCGGAAGGCGGGAACGTAAGGCGGAAACGTAGGAAAGCGGGAGTGCAGCGCAGTCCGCACGGCCGGCATCGGCGGCGCCATCAAGCCCCCGATCATGCGCGACGCCGAGCTTGCCGGCCGCGTCGCCACGGCCGACACGAGCCGGGCGGCGCGCGTCTGAACGCCGCCGCCCGATGCTGACGCTTACACGAGGCCCGTGGTGTAGTACACGGCGATCACGAAGAACACCGCGAGTGTCTTGATCACCGTGACCGCGAAGATGTCGCGATACGATTCGCGGTGCGTGAGGCCCGTGACGGCCAGCAGCGTGATGACCGCGCCGTTGTGCGGCAGCGTGTCCATGCCGCCGCTTGCCATCGCGACGACCCGGTGCAGCACTTCCAGCGGAATGTTGGCGGCCTGTGCGCCCTTGATGAACAGGTCCGACATCGCGGCGAGCGCGATGCTCATGCCGCCCGACGCCGAACCGGTGATGCCGGCGAGCGAACTGACCGACACGGCCGCGTTGACGAGCGGGTTCGGGATGCTCTTGAGCGCATCGCTGACGACCAGGAAGCCCGGCAGCGCGGCAATCACGCCGCCGAAGCCGTATTCGGACGCGGTGTTCATCGCGGCGAGCAGCGCGCCGCCGACGGCGGCCTTCGACCCGACCGCAAAGCGGCCGCTCACGCGCTTGAACGCGGTCAGGATCACCAGCACGATGCCGAGCAGCAATGCGGCTTCGACCGACCAGATCGCGACGACCGTCTTGATCGACGTCGTGACCGGCGCATGCACGCCGGGCAGCACGTCCGGTGCGACCGTGTACGACGCGGCGCCATACCACTGCGGGATCAGCTTCGTGAACGCGAAGTTCGAAACGCCGACGAGGATCAGCGGCAGGATCGCCAGCGCCGGATGCGGCAGCGCAGTTGCTTCGACGCGTTCCGGCTCGTTGACGAGCGACGTGCCGTAGCCTTCGCCCTTCGCCATCGCCGAGCGGCGGCGCCATTCGAGATACGTGAGGCCCACGACGATGATGAACAGCGAGCCGATCGTGCCGAGCGCAGGCGCGGCCCACGCGGTCGTCTTGAAGAACGTGGTCGGGATGATGTTCTGGATTTGCGGCGTGCCGGGCAACGAATCCATCGTGAACGAGAACGCGCCGAGCGCGATCGCGCCGGGCATCAGCCGTTTCGGGATGTTGCTCTGGCGATAGAGCTCGGCCGCGAACGGATAGACGGCGAACACCACGACGAACAGCGACACGCCGCCATAGGTGAGCAGCGCACACACCACGACGATCACCGCATTGGCACGCGAGCGGCCGATGTAGCGGATCGCCGCATGGACGATCGACTCGGAGAACCCGGACAGTTCGATCACCTTGCCGAATACGGCGCCGAGCATGAACACCGGGAAATAGAGTTTGACGAAGCCGACCATCTTCTCCATGAATATGCCGGAGAAGACCGGGGCGACGGCGGCCGGTTCGGTCAGCAGGACCGCGCCGAGCGCGGCGATCGGCGCGAACAGGATCACGCTGTAGCCGCGATAGGCGGCGAACATCAGGAACGCCAGCGCGGCGAGGACGATCACGAAAGACAAGGGAGTCTCCTAATGGCTTTGGTTTGTTTTCGATCGCGGGACGCGCCGCGGACCGGCTCGGGGTCGTGCAGGTTTCGTGCCATCGGCCGGAGTGCGCCGCCGGGCGGGCGCCCGGCGCAGGCCGGCGGGCCCGCGCCGGCCAATGTCTGAAGATTCTACATAAAACGTCTCGCTCCGGAGACGATGTCCTGCCCGCCCCCGCGCGCCAAACGGGGCAGGGCTTTCCCGGACAACGCATTCCGGCAGGTCTCCGAAATGAGATACTGCGTCTCGCTTTGGAGACAGCCGGCCAACGATACATGGAGACGACGACACGATGATGAACGACCTGGCCCGCCTGCCCATCAATTTCGGCGACGTGCTGCGCCGCGCCGCCGAGTCGCTGTTCCGCACGTTCGAGGATTCCAGTGCGGGCACGGTGGTGGTCGATCGCGACGCGCGCGTCGTCTGGATGAACGAGCGGTATGCGGCGCGCTTCGGCTTCGCGGATCCGCAGCAGGCGATCGGCCTCGACTGCGAAGCCGTGATTCCGAATAGTTTGATGCGCGAGGTGGTGTCGACCGGCCAGCCGATTCTGCTGGACATCATGGAGACCGGCCGCGAGCCGCTCGTCGTCACGCGCCTGCCGTTGAAGAACGAGGCGGGCGAGACGGTCGGCGCGATCGGCTTTGCGCTGTTCGATCAATTGAAGACGCTCACGCCGATCTTTTCGCGCTACGCGCAGCTTCAACAGCAGCTGATCGCGACGCAGCGTTCGCTCGCGCAGGCGCGCCGTGCCAAGTACACGTTTGCGAGCTTCGTCGGCACGAGCGCGGCGAGCCTCGAGACCAAGCGGCAGGCACGGCGCGCGGCGCAGGTCGATTCGCCGGTGCTGCTGCTCGGCGAGACGGGCACCGGCAAGGAACTGCTCGCGCATGCGATCCACGCGGCGTCGGCGCGTGCGTTGCAACCGCTCGTGACGGTGAACGTCGCGGCGATCCCCGACACGCTGCTCGAAACCGAGTTCTTCGGTGCGGCGCCCGGTGCGTATACGGGCGCCGATCGCAAGGGGCGCGTCGGCAAGTTCGAGCTGGCCGATCGCGGCACGCTGTTTCTCGACGAGATCGGCGACATGCCGTTGCCGCTGCAGGGGAAGCTGCTGCGGGTGTTGCAGGACAAGGAGTTCGAACCGGTCGGGTCGAACCGGATCGTGCGCGCGGATGTGCGGATCATCGCCGCGACCTCCGCCGATCTGCCGGCGCTCGTCGAGGCCGGCCGCTTTCGCGCCGACCTCTATTACCGGCTCAATGTGCTGACGATTCATGCGCCGCCGCTGCGCGAGCGCGCATCCGACATCGCGGCGCTCGTCTACGCGACGCTCGAGGAACTGGCTGCGCAGCATGGCCGCGCCGCGCATTGCGAACTGACCGACGACGCGCTGCGGATGCTGTGCGCGTATCCGTGGCCGGGCAACGTGCGCGAGCTGCGCAACACGCTCGAGCGCGCACTGATGCTGTCGGACCGTTCGGTGATCGATGCGGCCGCGCTCGCGTCGTTCCTCGGTCCGGTGCGCATGACGGCGGACGGCGTGCCGGCGGGCACGCTGGTTGCGCCGCTGGCGGGCCGGAGCACCACCGATGCCGCGGGCGCCGACGCTGCGCCGTTGGCTTCGTACGCCGACGCATTGGCCGCCTGGGAGCGCCAGTTCCTGACCGACGCCCTTGCGGCGTGCGACGGGAAGGTAACCGAAGCCGCTGCACGAATCGGCATCGGCCGCGCGACGCTGTACAAGAAGATGACGGCGCTCGGAATCGACCGGTGACGACGTAAGCCTGAAGCGAACGGGCTGGCAGCGCGGCGCCCGTGACGCGCCGGGCAGGAGGCAACGATGAAGCGAATCCGTATCGCAGCATGGCTCGCCGCATTGGTGACGGCGTCTTCCTTCGCGCAGTCCGATGCGGAAATACCGGCCGCGCGGCGCAACTGGTACAACGATCCGTTCGTTGCACTGTCGCAGGACTACGCGGAATGTCCGCTGCCGCTCGGCCCGTGGATGACGCACGCCGAGATGGAGGACGACGCGCATTATCGCGTCGAGCGCGGCACCACCTGCTGGCTCGCCCATCGCTGCACGAAGCCGAACTCCTATATGTACGACGAGCCGATTGCCGCGGCGGCGAAAGCGCATTTTTCGGGCAGCGAGCGCCTGCGCGGCACGAGCCTGTGGATCACCGTGCAGCGGCGCTTCATATATGTCGAAGGATGTGCCGAAGCCGCCTTCGACCGGCAAGCGCTGGCACGCGAACTCGGTGCGCTTCCCGACGTCGAGCAGGTGTTCGTTCGCATCACCGACGATCCGCACCGGGCTTTGCCGTACAGGACGCGCGCCCGTCCCGACCGGGCGCCGGACCGGACGCCCGACTGAACACGGGGTAACGACGCATGGCATACTCGCGGCATTAAAAAATTGGTTGACGGAAAGAACAATGAAACACATGCTTGCGTCGGTCTGTCGGTGGCCTGGAACGCATTGGCGTCAGGCTGGATTGTTGGTCCTGGTTACGGGGCTCGGCGGGTGCGGAGGCGGGGCGCCGTTGTTCACGGCGGACGGACGCCCGACTACGCAGGTGCAATGCACCGGCAGCGACTGGAGCAATTGCACGGACAATGCCCGAGCCATCTGCAGCGGGGAATTCGACGTTCTCCAGCAATCGACCGATGACGCTGTGCGAAATCTTCTCTTCGCATGCAAGAAGAAAGGCGATTATTGAGCCCGATACGATCGCACGATGGGACGTAATCGGGTAAAGCGCTTTTCTATTCGCTTGGAGTCGGCTATTTTTCATGAATAACACTCACGGAGTCCCATCCATATGGCGACCTACAGGCAACTGACTGCGCAACTCGAAAGACTTCAGCAAAAGATCGACAAGGAACGCGAAAAGGCGATTGCCGATGCAATTGCCGCCATTCGGGCGAAAATCGAGGAATTCGACATTACGCCGGAAGAGCTCGGTTTCCTCCCGGCCGGCAAGCGCGCCGCCGCGAAGCCGAAGCGCGCGTTGCCGCCGAAGTACCTGAATCCGAAGACGGGCGAAACGTGGAGCGGCCGCGGCCGTGCGCCGGCTTGGCTCGGCAAGAACCGCGCGCGTTTCCTGATCAAGGACTGATTCCCGTAAATCCTCACCTTTCGTGCGGTCACTGACGGTGCGAGCGGCCCCATGGCCCTCGCACCGTTTTGTTTTTGGGCCGCCGACGCGCGATTCGGCATCGCGTATCGAACGGCAACTCACCGCGATTAAAAGAGCGCGTTTCACACATTCGTCGCGATTGCCGCGGATTTGGCGGCGAATTTCGGTAAACGAGCGCGTAATTCGCATCGCAAGGCGCACTGCCATTTGCGATCTTCGCGGTGCTGATGTGCAGCGCGCACGCATCACCGCTCGCGCATTGCGCCGCCGTGCGATAGGGTTCCCGAATCTGCTCACCATGGCTCCTGTAGATCCTCACCTTTGACGGATGCGCGGCGCCGCCGCGTGTCGCCACTGCGCTCGTTGCGATGTGCGAATGCATCGAGTGCAAGCGCATGTTGCCGGCCTTGATGCGCATCGCACAGTCGGCCGATCGGCATATAGGCAGCCGCATCCGGTTCGCCTATGCTTGGAGTTCGCGTCGCCCGGCGCGTGGCCATTCGAGCCGTGCACAGGCCGGGCCGTCTTTCGTTACCGTATGGAGTCGATGTGACCGTTCGCCATCTCGATGCGTTGTTTCAGCCCAAGTCCGTTGCGGTCGTCGGCGCATCGTCGCGCGCGGGCAGTGTCGGCGCGATGGTATGGGCGCGCGTGCTCGACGGCGGGTTCGAAGGGCCCGTGTGGCCCGTCAATCCGAAGTACCGAGAGCTCGGCGGGCACACTGTGATCGGCGATGTCGAGCGGCTCCCCGCGCCGCCGTCGGTCGCCGTGATCTGCACGCCGCCCGCCACGTGGGCCGGCATCGTGCATAAGCTCGGCGAACTGGGTACACGTGCGGCGGTGATCGTCGGCGATGCACGAACCGACGCCGATCGCGCCGCACTCGACCGGGCGCTCAAGGCCGCGAAGCCGTTCGTGCTCCGTATCGTCGGGCCCGGCAGTCTCGGCGTGCTGTCGCCCGCGCGGCATGCACATTTCGGCGCACCGGCCTATACGGCGCGCTCGGGCGGCGTCGCGTGGGTGTCGCAATCGAACGCGCTGACCAATGCGGTGCTCGGTTGGGCCAACGCGCGCGGGCTCGGCTTCTCGCATGTCGTCGCGCTCGGCAGCGAGGCCGACGTCGATGCCGGCGACGTGCTCGACTACCTCGCCAGCGATCCCGGCACGCGCGCCATCCTGCTCGAACTCGATACCGTGTGCGCCGCGCGCAAGTTCATGTCGGCGGCGCGCGCGGCCGCGCGCAACAAGCCGGTGCTCGCGCTGCGTACCGGGCGCGGCGATCCGGGCGACGCACTGTATACGGCGGCTTTCCAGCGCGCCGGGATGGTCCGCGTCGATGCGCTCGACGATCTGCTCGACGAGATCGAGACGCTCGGCGTCGGGCGCGTCACCGCGCGCGGCGCGGCAACCCTCGTGACTAGCGATGCGGGCGTCGCGAAACTCGCGGTCGATGCGGTCGCGCAGGTGCGCGACGTGCTGGCCAACTGGCCGGAAGCGGTGACGTCGGCGGTGTCGGCCGCGCTGCCGCACGTTGCGGTGCCCGGCAACCCGCTCACGCTGGGCGACGACGCGCGTCCCGAGCATTTCGGCGCGGCCGTCAAGGCGCTCGCACCCTACTCGCAAACGGGCACGCTGTTCGTCGTCCATTCGACGTCTCACAGCGCGCCGGCCGAGGCCGTTGCGCGCACGTTGATCGAAGCGCGGCAGCATGCGCATCGCGGCATCCTCGCGTGCTTCTTCGGCGCGGTCGATGCGGCGACGCGCGATGCGCTGCACGCGAACGGCATTCCGGTGCACACGACGCCGCAGCGGCTCGCGCGCGCCTATGCGCGGCTGGTCGACTACAACCTCGGCCGTGAACTGCTGATGCAGACGCCCGAAGGTACGCCACTGCAACCGGCCGAGCGTGTCGCGTCCGCGCAGGCTGACGCACGCCGCATGGTCGAAGCCGGCGAACACGAGCTGGCCGGCGAAGCGGCGCTGCACTGGCTGTCACGCTTCGGCTTGCATGGCGAGCCGGACGAGCCGTCGGCCGGCGCGAAGGTCGTCGACGTGACGATCGAGATGTACGACGATTCGAATTTCGGCCCGGTGTTCCGCTATGCGGTGCCGCCGGCCGACGGCGTATCGGCGCCGCTCGTTGTGTACGGGTTGCCGCCGCTGAATACGGTGCTTGCGCGCGCGGTGATGGAGCGTTCGCCGTATGCCCGCCGCGCTCCGGTCGAGCCCACGCTGGGCGCGCTGACGGCGCTGTCGCAGGCCGTGTGCGACGTGCGCGAGGTCGTCGCGATGTCGGTCACGCTGCGCGTGCTGTCCGACCGCACGTATGTGGTTGCGCCGCGCATCACGCTCGCGGCCGGGCGCAGCAGGCTCGCGATCATGCCGTATCCGCGTCACCTTGAGCAGACGCTCGAATGGCGCGGCGAAACGGTGACCATCCGTCCGATTCGTCCTGAAGACGAGGATGCGCACAAGGAGCTCCTCGGCGCGATGACGCCGGACGATCTGCGGATGCGCTTCTTCGGCGCGGTACGCAGCTTCGACCATTCGCAGGTCGCGCGCATGACACAGATCGACTACGACCGTGAGATGGCCTTCATCGTGGCGCTCACCGACGCATCAGGCCGGTCGCATACGCTCGCGGTGGCGCGCGCGGTTGCCGATCCCGACAACGAGACGGCCGAGTTCGCGATCGCGGTGCGGCCCGATCAGAAGGGCAAGGGGCTCGGGCGGCTGATGATGATGCGCATCATCGAATACGCACGGTCGCGCGGCACCGCGTGGATGGTGGGCGAGGCGCTGCGCGAGAACACGGCGATGATCTCGCTCGCGAAGTCGTGCGGGTTCGCGGTGTCGCCGACGGAGGAGCCTGGCGTGGTCGGATTCAAGATGAAGCTGCAACCGTAGTCGCGAGGCGTCGAGTGTCGAAAAGTATGTGGGTATCGCGTGCAGTTGGCACCGGCGCGTGCGATGTCGGCCATGCGTGCGTCGTCGGTGCGGCGGTTCGTCTGGGCGAATGTTCTCGGCTGTGGCGATCGGAACGAGCATGGGAGCCGTTTCGGCGGCTCGCCTCCAAAACAAGGCAGAACGCAGCGGGGTTTTCGTTTCCACGATGGTGTGTGCCGAATCTATAGGCGCGTGCCGTATCCCGGTCAATTTCGCGGCGTATCGGTGTGCACGTGCTGTATGTCGCATGCATCGCCAGCCTGAAAAAACTCAAAGGTGAGGCTTTACGGGAGCCTTCACGTGAGCTTTTCCGGGAGACGCTTGGTGAGTCGATACGGGAGCTGTCGGTGAGCCTTCCCGGGAACTGTCGGTGAGCCCTTTCAGGAAGGCCTGGTGAGGCTTTTCGGGAGTGAATGGAGAGCGTCTGTGTGAGGTGCCGGAGAGGACGTTCGGACAGCCGGATTGATGCCGCCAGCGGCTTGAGGTGAGCGTTTTCGGGAGGCTGAAGTGAGTCTTTTCGGGACCTCGAGCGAACAGCGCTCGGGCTGACGCGGCGCCGGCTGGAGCCGGTGCCGCGCCGATGCGGCCGCGTGCGATGCGTGCGTCGCATGCGCCGCGAAGCGTGCCAATGCGCTGCGCGCTTTCGCGATTGCACGCAGCGGGCGGGCGACTGCCCTTACACGGCGAGTTTGGTCGCCGCGTCGCTCACCTGGTCGCGCGTGATCGCGAGTTCGTCGAGGTGGGCGTCCGCATAGACGCCGCCGGTTTCGCGCTCGAGGCGAGCAATCGTCAGCGCGCAGCGCGCAGTGTCCTTCGGCATCGCGATGAAGCGCTTGACCGACTCGCCGGACGTGAACGCGTCGAACAGCGCGGCTCGCACGTCGTCGGGGAGCGTCTTGGTCCATTGGTACGGCTTGCCGTTGAACGTGATCGACGGCGGCAGCGTCCGTTCCTTCTTGGTGGCCGTGATGAGGCCGTAGGTGCGCGCGGCCTCGCCGATCTGCTCGGGCGAGAAGAGTTCGTCGGGCGTGATGTCGAACTGCTCGATATAGCTTTCGATCGCCAGCATCGCCGCGGCGCGATCGTCGCGCTTCTTCTGCGCGCGCGCGACGATGTCGCGCAGTTCGTCCGCTTCGTCGGGCGTGATCGTGAAGCTTGCCTGCTTCTGCTGAAGTTCGGAGAAACGCTGGAATTCTTGATCGTTCAGAAGTTTGGCCATGACATTCATCGGATACGGAGGCCGCAACTGCCGGCCGCCGTCGTTTTTGAGAGGGCCGTTATTCTAGCGTAGCGCCGGACGCGCAGTACTTGCGCGTCCGGGAACGATCGTCCGAATGCTGGCGGGAACAGGCGCCGTATCGCCGTGCATCGTATCGGCGCGGCTCGCCCGGTCGAACCGGCGAACGCCCGAACGACCGCTCAACCGCTCAACCGCTCAACCGCTCAACCGCTCAACCGCTCAACCGCTCAACCGCTCACCCCACCCACCGCCCTTTACGCCGTCCCCCCCATTCACCGACTCCCCGCCCGCCACATCGACAACTGACCGGCCGTCTCCCGCAGCCTTGCCGCGACCGCGTCAGCCGACGGCGCCGTGTGCGCATCGATCCGGCGCATGTACGGACAGGTCAGCACGGCGATCGAATGACCCGACGGGCCGACGATCGGTGCGCTCAGATCGGTGACGCCATACGCCTGGCGGCTGTCCTGCCGCAAGTAGCCGGACTGCCGAATGGCGTGACATACCTGCGCGAGCTCCTGTTCGTCGATCGGCGCTTCGCCCTTGACCTTGCGATGCTCGGCCAGCATGTGCGCGCGCTGCTCGGTGTTCTGGAACGACAGCATCACGCGTCCCGACGCCGTATCGGCCAGCGCGATGCGCGAGCCGAGCCGCACCGACACGCCCCACGGCCCGGGGCCGTCGACCTGCGCGATCACGAGCAGGTTGCCGTGATCGTAGACGGTCAGATGGCACGACTGTTCGGCTGCGTCAGCGAATCGATGCATCAGCGGCAACGCCTCCGCGATCAGCCGACTCATAGGTGGATGCCGGTGTGCAAGTGCGAACAGCTTCAGACTCAGCGTGTAGCGGTCGCCGCCGCTCGAGCGCATCACGTAGCGGCGCGCGACGAGTCGCTCGAGCATCCGGTAGATCTCGCTCGCGTTGCGGCCAAGTTCTCTCGTGATTTCGGTGCGGGTCAATCCTTCCTTTTGTTCCGACAGGAGCTCGAGAATGTCGAGGCCCTTGTCGAGCGCAGGCGCGCGATAGCGGTCGGCTGCGCCCGTCGACTCCAGTGCGTCGCTGTTGGAGAGCGGGTTGTCAGTAGTTAGCGTCATGTGTAGGAAGTCAGGGAGTTGCCGATCGGTGGGCGACGCACGCTGGCGGACGTGCACGCGGCGTCGCGAAGCCGCGCGCGGATATGACTGCCATCCGCGCGAGCCCGACAACATTCAGTGTGCGATGCAGCGTGTTTTTTACCGATCGTTATCGGGCATGAACGGCTCAGGTGCCGTTCGCGATGACAGGGTCATAAGAAATACTGGATATTCATCTTTCAGCGTCGAAGGACGCGAGAGGCGGCCGCCATGCCGACCGCGTCGGCGTATCCGCCGCTGCAACGTAATCTCTGCGGTCGCACCAATAGTCGGTATCCGTCGCGCGCCATTCCACCGCCAGCCGCCGATGGTACAAAGAGCGGCGGGTCATCGATGGTGCGCACGCGCGTCGTCGTCGGCCGGTATCCTGTCACATTCGCCACCAAGAGGTTCAGCACGATGAAACTGCTTCGCTACGGCCCGCCCGGCCAGGAAAAGCCCGGTATTCTCGACGCGCAAGGCCGGATTCGCGACCTGTCCGCGCATGTGCCGGATCTGGCCGGCGACGCGCTGTCCGACGCCGCGCTCGCGCGCCTGCGTGCGCTGGACCCGGCCGCGCTGCCGCTCGTCGCGGGCGAGCCGCGCATCGGGGCGTGCGTCGCGCGCGTCGGCAAGTTCATCGCGATCGGGCTGAACTATGCGGATCATGCGGCCGAAGCCGGCATGGCCGTCCCGAAGGAGCCGGTGGTGTTCGGCAAGTGGACGAGTTCGATCTGCGGCCCGAACGACGACATCGAAATCCCGAAGGGTTCGGTCAAGACCGACTGGGAAGTCGAACTGGGCGTCGTCATCGGCGCAACCTGCAAGGACGTCGACGAAGCGCGCGCGCTCGACTACGTCGCCGGCTATTGCGTGGTCAACGACGTGTCCGAGCGCGAGTGGCAACTCGAGCGCGGCGGTCAGTGGGACAAGGGCAAAGGCTTCGACACGTTCGGGCCGATCGGGCCGTGGCTCGTCACGCGCGACGAAGTGCCCGATCCGCAACGCCTCGACCTGTGGCTGGAGGTCGACGGACACCGCTATCAGAACGGCAACACGCGCACGATGGTGTTCACCGTCGCGCAACTGGTCGCGTATCTGTCGACCTGCATGACGCTGCAGCCGGGCGACGTGATCACGACCGGCACGCCGCCGGGCGTCGGAATGGGCATCAAGCCGTCGCCGGTGTTCCTGAAGGCCGGCCAGACGCTGCGTCTCGGCATCGAAGGGCTCGGCGAGCAACTGCAGCACACGCGCAACGCACGGTAGCGGTCGGCGCGTGGGGCGCTGCGTGAACGGCGAATGCCGAATTCGCAGTGCCCAGCGCCCATTGCCCGCTGAACGTCTACCGCCGCGTGCCGTCCGCGAAGCGTCGAATATCGAGGACTGAACGTCGATCGTCGAATGCCGGCCGCTGACGGTTGCCGCTCAACGTCGACCGCTGGCCACCGACTGCAGAACACGGTTGCAGAACGCCGCCCGCCGACATCAATTCATCGGCGCCCTGAAGAACAGAACAGCCGCCCCGGCCGGAATTCAACGCGCTTCATCGCGCTTCAACGCCCCGACCCCACAACCCGCGCCCGCATCCGGCCGCTACAGCACCGCGATCCCCCACATCCCCGCCTCACTTACCCGAGAGCTTGCGCCACAGCGTCGTCTTGCTGATCCCGAGCATCGCGCACGCGCGATCGCGATCGCCGCCGCACGCATCCAGCACCGCGCGAATCTCGTCGGCTTCCGCGCGACGGCGGCGCGCGTGCAGGGTGCGCGCATCGTCGTCGTCCGCGGCCTCGACCGGCGCCGCGAACAGCTCGGGCGCGATCGCCCGCAGCGCGTCCGGCGCGAGCGCCGGGCACGCGGCGGTCAGATCGTTCTCGTCGGCTTCCTCGGCTAGTTCCACCGCGATCCGCTCGATCACGTTCTGCAGCTCGCGCACGTTGCCGGGCCATCGATAGCGCGCGAGCGTCGATTGCGTCGCGCCGAGCACGCGCAGCGCGTCGCCGGGCTCGCGCATGCGCTCGGCGAGCCGCGGCTCGCGCTGCGCGGCCTGTACGAGCAGCGTCGCCGCAAGCGCCGGGATGTCGGCCGCGCGCTCGCGCAGCGGCGGCAGGCCCACGTTCAGGATGTTGAGCCGGTAATACAGATCCGCGCGGAACGTGCCGGCTTCGACGGCCGCCAGCAACGGCCGGTGCGTCGCGGCGATCACGCGCACGTCGATCCGGATCGGCTCGGTCGAGCCGAGGCGGATCACCTCGCGCTCCTGCAGCACCCGCAGCAGCCGGCTTTGCAGCGACGGCGGCATCTCGCCGATTTCGTCCAGAAACAGCGTGCCGCGGTGCGCGGCCTCGAACAGCCCCGTCTTGCCGCCGCGCCGCGCGCCGGTGAACGCGCCTTCCTCGTAACCGAACAGCTCGCTTTCGAGCAGCGCCTCCGGAAACGCGCCGCAGTTGACCGCGACGAATGGGTAATTGCGCCGCGCCGACAGCGCATGCAGGCTCTGCGCGATCATCTCCTTGCCGGTGCCGCTTTCGCCGAGCACCAGCACGGTCGCGTCGGATTTCGCGTAGCGGCGCACGAGGTCGCGCACGCGCGCCATCGGCGCGGACGCGCCGATCACGTCGTCGAGCGTGTAGCGCGCCGCGAACTGCTGCGTGTTCGGCTGCGAACGCAGCGCGCGGTCGAGCCGCTCCACCGCGCGCGACTCCTGGAACGTCAGCACGCTGCCGGACGTCACGCCGCGATCGACGAGCGGCCCGCGATGCACGACGTATCTCACGCCGCGCACGGTCGCGAGCGCATCGCCGTCTTCGCCGCGTAGCGTGCGCAGCTCCGGCCTGAGATCGACGAGCGCGCGGCCGACGGCCGCCGCGGGTTCGACTCCGAGCGCCGACGCGAGCCGCTCGTTGATCGCCTCCACCCGCCCGCGCGCATCGAGCGCGACGACGCCGTCGCGCAGATGCTGCAGCAGGTTGTCGAGCCGCTGCCGGCGAAACGCCTCGGCGTGGGTTGCATACGCGACTTCGAGCGCGGTCTCGACCGCCTGGCGCACCGACGCGTGCGAATACAGGAATACCGCGCCCATGCCCGCGCTCGCCGCCAGATCGGTGACGAGGCCGGGGCCGACGATCGTCTCGATGCCGCGGTCGTGCAGGTCGTGCACGCACGCCTCCGCTTCCTGCGCGGACTGATATGACGCAAACTGCACGTCGAGCCCGTACGCGGCGACGAAGCGGCGCACTTCGGGCGGCGTCTCGCCGGCGCTGACGAGCGCAATGCGGGTCGCGTCCCGACGCGCGCGCGCGAGCGCCTGCATCACGTCGAAGCCGGTCGGCGACACGACCACCACCGGCACCTGCGCGCGCGTTTTCAGGAAGCCGCCGTTCGAGCCGGCCGCGACGATCACGTCGGGCCGCGCGGTGCCGGCTTCGGCGATCGCGCTCAGCGCGTCTTCGTACGCGCGCGTGACGATGCGCACGTCGGCGCGTTCGTCGAATTCGCCGGCGATCTCGCGGAACAGGTCGCGCAGCCGGCTGATGCCCATCGCCCAGATGCGTGGGCGCACCGCGCGGTCGGTCGGGCCGGCGGGCGTGGTCGAGGAGAGGTCCATGACGATCGATTATGCGCGTGGCATTTCATTTTTGAAACACAAAAGCGCCGAAATGAAATCGGCCGACGAATCGTGCCGCGCGCCGCTTGCTTAAGAATCAGTGGGTTAGCGGTGGAATGGTGCGCTGGCCCGGTCCTTGCTGGTAATGGGCATTCCTTCAGGAGGCCGTTCATGAGCAACACGCATCTTCAAAGCGCCGGCGCGAAGTTTCGCGCGGCAGTCGCGGCCGAGCAGCCGCTGCAGGTGGTCGGCGCGATCACCGCATACGCGGCCAAGATGGCGCAGGCCGTCGGCTTCAAGGCCGTCTACCTGTCGGGCGGCGGCGTCGCGGCGAATTCGCTCGGGATCCCCGACCTGGGCATCAGCACGATGGAAGACGTGCTGATCGACGCCAACCGGATCACCAACGCGACCGACCTGCCGCTGCTCGTCGACATCGACACGGGCTGGGGCGGCGCGTTCAACATCGCGCGCACGGTGCGCTCGTTCATCAAGGCCGGCGTCGCAGCCGTGCATCTCGAGGACCAGGTCGGCCAGAAGCGCTGCGGCCACCGTCCGGGCAAGGAAGTCGTGCCGGTCGAGGAAATGGTCGATCGCGTGAAGGCCGCAGTCGACGCGCGCACCGACGACCAGTTCGTGATCATGGCGCGCACCGACGCTGCCGCGGCGGAAGGGATCGACGCGGCGATCGAGCGTGCGGTTGCGTACGTCGAAGCCGGCGCCGACATGATCTTCCCGGAAGCGATGAAGACGCTCGACGACTATCGCCGCTTCAAGGCCGCCGTGAAGGTGCCGATCCTCGCGAACCTGACCGAATTCGGCTCGACGCCGCTGTTCACGCTCGACGAGCTGCGCGAAGCGAACGTCGACATCGCGCTGTACTGCTGCGGCGCGTATCGCGCGATGAACAAGGCGGCGCTGAACTTCTACGAGACGCTGCGCCGCGACGGCACGCAGAAGGCTGCCGTGCCGACGATGCAGACGCGCGCCGAGCTGTACGACTTCCTCGGCTATCACGAATACGAGCAGAAGCTCGACCAATTGTTCGCGCAGGGCAAGAAGTAACGCGGCCCGCGCGACCCGACACACGCATCCCCATTGGAGAATGTAAACATGAGTGAGACGAAAGACGCAGCAGCACCGGCCGCAGCAGGCGGATTCAAGCCGAAGAAGTCGGTGGCGCTGTCCGGCGTGACGGCCGGCAACACCGCGCTGTGCACGGTCGGCCGGACCGGCAACGACCTGCACTACCGCGGCTACGACATTCTCGACGTCGCCGAATCGTGCGACTTCGAGGAAATCGCGCACCTGCTGGTACACGGCACGCTGCCGAACCTGACCGAGCTGGCTGCGTACAAGACCAAGCTGCGCGCGCTGCGCGGGCTGCCGAACGCGCTGAAGGCCGCGCTCGAGCAGATTCCGGCGTCGGCGCACCCGATGGACGTGATGCGCACCGGCGTATCGGTGCTCGGCACCGTGCTGCCGGAGAAGGACGATCACAACCTGCCGGGCGCGCGCGACATCGCCGATCGCCTGATGGCGTCGCTCGGCTCGATGCTGCTGTACTGGTATCACTTCTCGCACAACGGCAAGCGCATCGAGACGGAAACCGACGACGACTCGATCGGCGGCCACTTCCTGCACCTGCTGCACGGCAAGGCGCCGTCGAAGTCGTGGGTCGAAGCGATGCACACGTCGCTGATCCTGTACGCGGAGCACGAGTTCAACGCATCGACGTTCACCGGCCGCGTGATCGCGGGCACCGGCTCGGACATCTACTCGGCGATCACCGGCGCGATCGGCGCGCTGCGCGGCCCGAAGCACGGCGGCGCGAACGAGGTCGCATACGACATCCAGAGCCGCTACGACTCGCCTGACGAAGCCGAACTGGACATCCGCCGCCGCGTCGAGAACAAGGAAGTCGTGATCGGCTTCGGCCATCCGGTCTACACGATCTCCGATCCGCGCAACAAGGTGATCAAGGGCGTCGCGCACAAGCTGTCGAAGGAAGCGGGCGACCTGAAGCTGTACAACATCGCCGAGCGCCTCGAGTCCGTGATGTGGGACGCGAAGAAGATGTTCCCGAACCTGGACTGGTTCAGCGCCGTGTCGTATCACCTGATGGGTGTGCCGACCGCGATGTTCACGCCGCTGTTCGTGATCTCGCGCACGTCCGGCTGGAGCGCGCACATCATCGAGCAGCGCATCGACAACAAGATCATCCGCCCGAGCGCGAACTACACCGGTCCGGAAGATCTGCAGTTCGTGCCGATCGACAAGCGCTGACATGCCGCCGCGCGCGCCGGCGTCCGCGATGCGGGCGTCCGGCGCGCGCGCAACGTTTCATCCCGAATTCCGCCCCACATCATGAATACCGCCTACCGCAAACCTCTGCCCGGCACGTCGCTCGACTACTTCGACGCGCGCGCCGCGATCGACGCGATCGCCCCCGGCGCCTACGACACGCTGCCGTACACGTCGCGCGTGCTCGCCGAAAACCTCGTGCGCCGCTGCGACCCGGCGATCCTCGCCGATTCGCTGAAGCAGATCATCGAGCGCAAGCGCGAGCGCGACTTCCCGTGGTTCCCGGCGCGCGTGGTGTGCCATGACATCCTCGGCCAGACGGCGCTCGTCGACCTCGCGGGCCTGCGCGACGCGATCGCCGAGCGCGGCGGCGACCCGGCGAAGGTGAACCCGGTCGTGCCCGTGCAACTGATCGTCGACCACTCGCTCGCCGTCGAATGCGGCGGCTTCGATCCCGACGCGTTCGCGAAGAACCGCGCGATCGAGGATCGTCGCAACGAGGACCGCTTCCACTTCATCGAGTGGACCAAGAAGTCGTTCGAGAACGTCGACGTGATCCCGCCGGGCAACGGCATCATGCACCAGATCAACCTGGAGAAGATGTCGCCGGTGATCCAGGTGCAGGACGGCATCGCCTATCCGGACACCTGCGTCGGCACCGACAGCCACACGCCGCACGTCGACGCGCTCGGCGTGATCGCGATCGGCGTGGGCGGCCTCGAGGCGGAGAACGTGATGCTGGGCCGCGCGTCGTGGATGCGCCTGCCCGACATCGTCGGCGTCGAGCTGACCGGCAAGCGTCAGCCCGGCATCACCGCGACCGACGTCGTGCTCGCGCTGACCGAGTTCCTGCGCAAGGAAAAGGTGGTGGGCGCCTATCTGGAATTCCGTGGCGCTGGCGCGGCGAGCCTCACGCTCGGCGATCGCGCGACGATCTCGAACATGGCGCCGGAATACGGCGCGACGGCCGCGATGTTCTTCATCGACGGTCAGACCACCGACTATCTGCGCCTCACCGGCCGCAGCGACGAACAGGTCAAGCTGGTCGAGACGTACGCGAAGGCGGCCGGGCTGTGGGCCGACACGCTCGCGCATGCGCAGTACGAGCGCACGCTGACGTTCGATCTGTCGAGCGTCGTGCGCAACATGGCCGGCCCGTCGAACCCGCACAAGCGTCTGCCGACCTCCGACCTCGCCGCGCGCGGCATCGCCGGCCAGTGGGAAGAGAAGCCGGGCGAGATGCCGGACGGCGCGGTCATCATCGCGGCCATCACGAGCTGCACGAACACCAGCAACCCGCGCAACGTGATCGCGGCCGCGCTGCTCGCGCGCAATGCGAACGCGCGCGGCCTCACGCGCAAGCCGTGGGTGAAGAGCTCGCTCGCGCCCGGCTCGAAGGCGGTCGAGCTGTATCTGAAGGAAGCGAACCTGCTGCCGGAACTCGAGAAGCTCGGGTTCGGCATCGTCGCGTTCGCATGCACGACCTGCAACGGGATGTCGGGCGCGCTCGATCCGAAGATCCAGCAGGAGATCGTCGATCGCGACCTGTACGCGACCGCCGTGCTGTCCGGCAACCGCAATTTCGACGGCCGCATCCATCCGTATGCGAAGCAGGCGTTCCTCGCGTCGCCGCCGCTCGTCGTCGCGTATGCGATCGCCGGCACGATCCGCTTCGACATCGAGAAGGACGCGCTCGGCCACGACGCGCACGGCAAGCCCGTCACGCTGAAGGACATCTGGCCGACCGACGAGGAGATCGACGCGATCGTCGCATCGAGCGTGAAGCCCGAGCAGTTCCGCAAGGTCTACGAGCCGATGTTCGCGCGCACGGCCGATGCGGGCGAGCGTGCCGCGCCGCTGTACGAGTGGCGGCCGCAGAGCACCTACATTCGCCGTCCGCCGTACTGGGAAGGGGCGCTGGCCGGCGAGCGTACGCTCAAGGGCATGCGGCCGCTCGCGGTGCTCGGCGACAACATCACGACCGACCACCTGTCGCCGTCGAACGCGATTCTCGCGACCAGCGCGGCCGGCGAGTACCTCACCAAGATGGGCCTGCCGGAAGAAGACTTCAATTCCTACGCGACGCACCGGGGAGACCACCTGACCGCGCAGCGCGCGACCTTCGCGAACCCGACGCTCGTCAACGAGATGGCGGTCGTCGACGGCGCGGTGAAGAAGGGCTCGCTCGCCCGCGTTGAACCCGACGGCAAGGTCATGCGGATGTGGGAAGCGATCGAGACGTACATGAATCGCAAGCAGCCGCTGATCGTGATCGCGGGCGCCGACTACGGCCAGGGCTCGTCGCGCGACTGGGCGGCCAAGGGCGTGCGGCTCGCGGGCGTCGAGGCGATCGTCGCCGAAGGGTTCGAGCGGATTCACCGCACGAACCTGATCGGGATGGGCGTGCTGCCGCTGGAGTTCAAGCCCGGCACGAACCGCAAGACGCTCGGCATCGACGGCACCGAAACGTTCGACGTGATCGGCGCACGCACGCCGCGCGCCGACCTGACGCTCGTGATTCATCGTCGCGACGGCGAGCGCGTCGAGGTGCCCGTCACGTGCCGGCTCGACACGGCGGAAGAAGTGTCGATCTACGACGCGGGCGGCGTGCTGCAGCGTTTCGCGCAGGACTTCCTCGAATCGTCGCAAGCGGCTTGAGCCGGACACACAGGGATAACCGAGACATGGCTCACATTCCTCAAATCAGGATTCCCGCGACCTATCTTCGCGGCGGCACGAGCAAGGGCGTGTTCTTCCGGCTGCAGGATCTGCCGGAGGCCGCGCAGGCGCCCGGCGCCGCGCGCGACGCGCTGCTGCTGCGCGTGATCGGCAGCCCCGATCCGTACGGCAAGCAGATCGACGGGATGGGCGGCGCGACGTCGTCCACCAGCAAGACGGTGATCGTGTCGAAGAGCACGCGGCCCGGCCACGACGTCGACTATCTGTTCGGGCAGGTCTCGATCGACAAGGCGTTCGTCGACTGGACCGGCAACTGCGGCAACCTGTCCGCGGCCGTCGGCCCGTTCGCGATCAGCGGCGGGCTCGTCGATGCGGCGCGCGTGCCGCGCGACGGCATCGCGACCGTGCGGATTTGGCAGGCGAACATCGGCAAGACGATCGTCGCGCATGTGCCGATCACGAACGGCGCGGTGCAGGAGACCGGCGACTTCGAGCTGGACGGCGTCACGTTCCCGGCCGCCGAGGTGCAG
Organism: Burkholderia vietnamiensis LMG 10929; assembly: GCF_000959445.1. Lineage (NCBI taxonomy): Bacteria > Pseudomonadati > Pseudomonadota > Betaproteobacteria > Burkholderiales > Burkholderiaceae > Burkholderia > Burkholderia vietnamiensis. The sequence goes on from NZ_CP009630.1 coordinate 39,821, forward strand.
CTGGAGTTCATGGACCCGGCCGCCGAGGAAGACGGCGCGGGCGGGTCGATGTTCCCGACCGGCAATCTCGTCGACGATCTGGTCGTGCCGGGCATCGGCACGCTGAAGGCGACGATGATCAACGCGGGCATTCCGACGATCTTCGTCGACGCCGCAGCGATCGGCTATACGGGCACCGAGCTGCAGGACGCGATCAACGGCGATCCGAAGGCGCTCGAGAAGTTCGAGACGATCCGTGCGCACGGCGCGTTGCGCATGGGCCTGATCGACACACTCGACGAGATCGCGACGCGCCAGCACACGCCGAAGATCGCCTTCGTCGCGAAGCCGGCCGACTACGTCGCATCGAGCGGCAAGCGCGTGAACGCGGGCGATGTCGACCTGCTGGTGCGCGCGATGTCGATGGGCAAGCTGCATCACGCGATGATGGGCACGGCGGCGGTCGCGATCGGCACGGCCGCGGCGATTCCGGGCACGCTCGTGAACCTCGCCGCGGGCGGCGGCGAACGCACCGCGGTGCGCTTCGGGCATCCGTCGGGCACGCTGCGCGTCGGCGCGGAGGCGCGCTTCGAGAACGGCGAATGGACCGTCACCAAGGCGATCATGAGCCGCAGCGCGCGCGTGCTGATGGAAGGCTGGGTGCGCGTGCCGGGCGACGCGTTTTAAGCGTCGTCGCTGCGCCCCGTGAGGGGCGGGCGAACTGCGACTTGCCCGCTTTGCCCGGCGGTATGCCGGGCGAAGCGGGCCGCCTGCCCGTCATGGGCAGGCCATTGCGCGATGCGGCGCGGCGCGCAATCGCGATATTCCACGATGTTTCGATTCGAAAGAAAATTCCGGTCGTCGATGGCTGGATAATAAAAATATCCAGATCGTGGAAACGATTCGAATTCATGCGCCGGATATGTGCTGCAATTTCGGTTTTCCGGATATCGAATGATTCGGATCAATGTGTATTGAAGTTGTGGGCCGTGAACCGCGTTATATGCGACGCTCTGCCGGAAATTTCGATCACAAATACCGCGGCCGACGCCTTCGCATTCGATTGACCACACCTACCCGGCGGCGAAAACCAGCCGACCGGGGCGATGGAATCGAATTCTGCTCTCACGCCGCGAGAGAAAGAAGTCGTGGATCTGCTGCGTCGCGGATTCAGCAACAAGGCCATTGCCGCTCATCTCGGCGTCGGACTCGATACCGCGCGGCGCCACGTGAGCCGCGTCAAGCAGAAGACCGGCGTCCGATCCGTCATCGCGTTGCCGGGCGGCGATTTGCCCGACCACCCCGGATGGCTCGAGCGCCTGGATCTGGGCGGCGTCCATCTGAGCCCCGCCGAATCCCGCGTGCTGCGACTGCTGTGTCATGGACGCGGCAGCAAGGACATCGCGCGCTTGCTGCAAATCAGCCCCCGTACCGTCGACAAGCATCGCGAGCATTTACTCGATAAATTTTCGTGCAAATCGACGCGTCAACTGGTCGCGTGGATCGCCGGTCAATACGCGAAATGTGGCATGGCGAATTCCTCGGGAGAATCCTAATCTGCATCCATGCGCTGCAGATACAAATAGATGAATTGATCGGTTAATAATTTTTAAATTGGAAATTGTTCGATTCGTCAATAAATAAGGCGTTTGTTTTTGTGCGTGACGCTCGCCGCGTGCGGAAGATTCATTTTTAGCGAGCTTATCCGAGGGAATTACAAAATGAGCATCCTGAAAGTTTGCCGTTGGCCGAAAGTGGGTAGCACCTGGGACGTCATTACCGAGGGGACCGGGGAGCTGAAGAAGAAGGTCGGGGATACGTTCTCCGTGACCGGCGTGAAAAAGGAAAGCCTGAGAACCGAAAACACGTACTACGTGTACCAGGGCAGCCATGTCGACCAGGGGCAGAAGGTCGTGTGCAAGAGCCTCAGCTCGACCGGCAACGTGGCGGAGTTCCAGGTGCAGGCGCAGCTGTTCCAGGCGGAGGAGTACGCCGTGCTGGCCCAGTCGTTCCAGAACGTGCTGGCTGCCGTGACCAAGACCGTCGCGATCGGCATCGGTCCGAAGGACTTCGCGACGCTCAAGCAGGCTGGCTACAACCTGTGCTTCGCGAAGAAGGTCGGCGACGCGGCGTACAACGTCGTGTGGCGCGCATCGTTCGAGTACCTCGAGGACAACGAGTTCTCCTGGACGCCGATCTACCAGATCTTCGGCACGAACCGCTATCAGGACGGCATTACCGTCAAGGCGTCGACCAAGAAGGTCTCCATCGGCCTCGGCGAGATCGTCACGCTCGACAAGTACGGCCAGTTCGGCTCGCCGTCGACCGGCGGCGACCCGACCGCGATCAACATGGAGAACGACTACGGCGAGATCCATCCGGGCATTTGCCAGCTGAGTACGGGTATCGACGGCGAGGCCGTCAGCACGCCGATCTACGCCGCGCCCGAAGTGATGGTCTCCGGCGAAGCGTCGTTCACCCCGATCGAGAAGGTGCTCGTGTGGTTCGAGCAGAACATCGAGACGTCGACGATCTTCTCGCGGGCGCGGTCGCGCAGCATCGAGATCGACCTCACGAATACCAATTCGACGGGGCGAGTCTACGAAGGCGGGCAATGGAAAACGCCGTGATGCTGCCGTGAGCGGACGCGTCGTCAGCCGTTACGTCGAGATCGATATGTCCGACGTGTCGACGGCGGCACGCATCTACCAGGGGCAGTGCTGGATCGTTCCCTGACGGCACAGGCCGGCGTCGTGGCGCCGGCCTTTTCGTTTGTGGTTCGCTGCGCCGTATCGCGCCGCGCGTTCGCATCGGACGCCTTCCACGCACGAAAGCGCGTCAGAATACGCATACCCGGCGCACACGTCTGCCTGCCGTGCGCGCCTCCATTTGCTTCGAGCCCATCCCCACGAGGTCGCCATGCCATTGAACGCGCCGCTTGCCGGCATCCATATCGTCGAATTCGAAGGTCTCGGCCCCGGCCCGCTCGCCGGCTGGATGCTCGCGGGGATGGGCGCGCGCATCACGCTGATCGCGCGCCCGGCCGGACGCAGCAGCGCGCCCGATGCACTGCGGGCGCGCGACGGCGACTTGCTGCGCGAAGGCAAGACGATCGTCGAACTCGATCTGAAGAGCGCGGCGGGCCGCGACGCGGCGCTCGCACTGATTGCGCAGGCCGACGCGCTCATCGAAGGGCTGCGGCCGGGCGTGATGGAGCGCCTCGGCCTCGGGCCCGACGACTGCGCGCACCGCAACCCCGCGCTCGTGTATGGACGCATGACCGGCTGGGGCCAGGACGGGCCGCTCGCGACCGCGGCCGGACACGATCTGAACTACGTGGCGCTGACGGGTCTGCTGTCGTTGTCCGCGCCGCGCGAAGGCCGGCCGGGCGTGCCGCCGACGGTGGTCGGCGACGCGGGCGGTGCGCTCGGCCTTGCGTTCGGCATCGTCTGCGCGCTGCTCGACGTGCGCGCCGGCGGCGCGGGGCGCGTGGTCGACGGTGCGATCGTCGACATCGTCTCGATGCTCGGCTCGCTCGCGCTGTGGGCGCGGGCGAACGGGCAGCTCGACGGCGCGCAGCCGAGCCTGTTCCACGATGCGCCGTTCTACGACGTCTATCGCTGCGCGGACGGCGCATGCGTGACGATCGGCGCGCTCGAGCCGCCGTTCTACGCATTGCTCGTGGAGCGCCTGGGGCTGACGGACGTCGATCCGGCGTCGCAATACGATCGCGCGCGCTGGCCTGCGCTGAAGGCGCGTTTCGCGGAGGTGTTCGCACGCGAGCCGTCCGCGCACTGGCGCGCGCTGCTCGAAGGGACGGACGCGTGCTTCGCGCCGGTGCTCAGCGTGGCCGAAGCCGCGACGCATCCGCACAACGTGGCGCGGGCGATCTATCGCACCGATTCGAACGGCGACATTCGCGCACGCGTCGCGCCGCGGTTTCTGCCGTTGACGGACGATCAAGCGAACGGGCCCGTATAAGCACCGATGCGCGGCAGGCAACGCGGGGCGTCAAGGCCGAGCTGGTTGAGCTTTGAACTCGATTCGTCGAGCGGTTCGGCGAGCCTCGCCGTATTCCTCCGGCTACGCTGCATGTCTATCCGCACCGCTACAACATCACGTTGCGCAGCGTGGGCGATCGACTGATCTGCGAAATGCGCGATGCCGTCGACCTTGCCGCGACGAAGCGATAAACGTTGACTGCGCACGTCTCCGGCGGCCGACCACGCAAGCAACCGCACCCCGAACCAATTCAAGCCGTTTCCGCCACCGCCTCGGGCATCTTCCCGTCGCCGACACGATTGATCGTGCCTTGCGCGATCGCGACGAGCCGCTCGTGATCGCCGTCGATGACGTACACGTGACACTGGCAGGTCGCCTGATGCCGGCCCGCGTAGACGACCTGCGCGCGCGCGACGAGCGTGCCGTTCACGGCCGGCCGCAGGTAATTGATCTTGTACTCGGCGGTGATCACGCGGGGCCCGAGCACGAGTGCGCCGGCGAACGTCAGCGCATTGTCGGCCAGATAGCCCATCACGCCGCCGTGCACGAAACCGTGCTGCTGCCGCAGCTCGTCGCGCACGGGCAGGCACAGCGACACCTCGTTGTCGCCGATATGCATCAGCTCCGTGCCCAGCAGCATGCTGAACGGTTGCGCGCGCAATGCGCCGCGCGCGTGGTCCGTGATGTCCGTCATCGACTTGCCTCGCAATGCGTGTCCGCTTGCGCTGAACTCTAGGAAGGGGGCTGCCGATAAGCAAGGAAATTCGTCCGCATTGCGCGCAAATACCGGTGCGATGCGACGCGATTATTGCGTCGAATGCATGCGAAGCCGTCGGCGGCGGCCGATTCGACGGAAATCGTGCGCGGCGCTGCGCGGCGGCCTAAAGTCCGACGCGGAAATGCCGCTAATGCCGGGGCATTGCTCCATCCTCCGCTTCCAGGAATCTTCCCCCATGTTCGGAAAAATCAAGCTCGCGTCGGGTCTGCTCGGCGTGCTGACCGTGTTTTGCCTCTTTCTATTCGCGATCGAGGCGCTCGGGTTCTGGGCGCTCACGTCGACGCGCAGCGGCGTCGACGATCTGTCGAACGTCGCGATCGCACAGGTCGACGCGGCGAGCCAGGCGACCGAGCGGCTGCTCGACGCGCGCGTGAACCTGTCGCGTGCGGGCACGCGGATGGTGCGCGGCGGCCCCAAGCCCGACGACATCATCGGTCATGCCAGCGCGTCGCTCGCCGAAGCGGACAGCGCATTCGCGCGTCTGGCGGCCGCGCCGCCGGTCGACGACACCAACCGCGCGCGCGTCGCGGCGCTCACCGAGCGCTATCGCGCGCTGCGCGGCGCGCTCGGCGAACTCGTGCAGTTCCTCGACGCCGGCAACATCCAGGCGTTTCTCGACCAGCCGACGCAAGGCTTCCAGGACGCCTACATCGCGGAACTACATCGTTTCGCGGACTACGGCGGCGCGTCGAGCCGCACGGCGCTCGCCACGATCGATGGCGGGATGCAATGGTTCAAGTGGGTCGGCATCGTGTTGCTGGTCGCGATGCTCGCGGCGAGTGCCGCCATCTACGGGGGCGCGCGGCGCGCGGTGGTCGCGCCGCTCGACGAAGCCGGCCGCCATTTCGAGCGGATTGCGCAAGGGCGACTCGACGAAGCCGTGCGCGCGGGCGGCGTGTTCGAGATCGACCGGATGCTGCGCGGCCTCGCCGCGATGCAGGCGAGCATCGCCGACACCGTGCGCACCGTGCGCCACGCGTCGGATGCGATCCACGTCGGCGCGGGCGAGATCGCCGGCGGCAACGCGGACCTGTCCGCGCGCACCGGCACGCAGGCCGCGTCGCTCGAGGAAACCGCGGCGAGCATGGAGGAGTTGACCGCGACCGTCCGTCAGAACACGGACAGCGCACGCGCGGCCAGCGCGCTGGCCGACGCGGCGCTCGACGCGACGCGCCAGGGCGGCAGCGTGGTCGACAGCGTGATCGACCGGATGCGCGGGATCGCGCACAGTTCGGGGCGCATCGCGGAAATCATCTCGGTGATCGACGGCATCGCATTCCAGACCAACATCCTCGCGCTGAACGCGGCGGTCGAAGCGGCGCGCGCGGGCGAGCAGGGCCGCGGCTTCGCGGTGGTCGCGGGCGAAGTGCGCTCGCTCGCGCAGCGCAGCGCGCAATCGGCGAAGGAGATCAAGGCGCTGATCGAGGAATCGGTCGCGCAGATCGACGGCGGCTCGGAGCTCGTCGAGCGCGCGGGCGCGGCGATGCGCACGGTATCGACGTCGATCACGCGCGTCGCGCAGACGATGACGGAAATCACGTCCGCATCGGTCGAGCAGAGCGTCGGCATCGAGCAGGTGAACCAGGCCGTCACGCAGATGGATCAGCTGACGCAGCAGAACGCGGCGCTGGTCGAGCAGGTCGCGGCGGCGGCGTCGTCGCTGAACGACCAGACCGCGCAGCTGATGCGCGCGGTGTCGGTGTTCGAACTGGGCGACGCGCGTGCGCAGCGTGCGGTGCGCGACGAGCGCGCCGCGGTGTCGCCGTCGCCGGCCGACGCCGCTTACGAAGCGGCCGGCAGCGCCGCGTAGGCGGTCGCGAGGTGGTAGGGCGTGGTCGACGGCATGTCGGCGCGCGACACCTGCCCGTCGGCCGACTTGCATTCGATCCAGCCGCGCGGCAGCAGGAAGCGCGCGGCGAAGCGCGCGATCTGCTGCGCGAGCGGCGCGCCCGCCGGCGTGTCGCCGTGCGTCGCGAGCGCGCGCAGGTATTCGGTCTGCGCCCAGATCCGCTGGGTGCCGTCGATGCATGCGCCGTGCACGTCGAGCGCCGCGCACACGGCGCCCGTCTGCGTATCGACGCCGTGCCGTTGCGCGAACGCGAACGCGCGCCCGAGCGCGTCGCGCAGCCCCGTATGCGCGAGCCGCGCGCCGGCCGCATCGACCAGATAGAACCATTCGAACTGATGGCCGGGCTCGAAACGGTTGCCGGACGCACCGAGCGGCAGCTCGGCGACGCAGCCGGTCGCGGGATCGACGAACGTGCGCTCGACCGCCTGCGCGGTGCGCGCCAGCGCATCGTCGAACGCCGCGTCGCCGAACGCATCGGCGGCCGCGAGCCATGCTTCGGTCAGATGCATCAGCGGATTCTGCAGCGCGCCGCTGCCCGACGACGAGAAATCGGCGTGGCGCGCGGCATCGAGCAGCGCGGCGCGCGGCTGCGGCGCGAAGCGGTCCTGGATCAGCGCGGCGGTCTGCTGGGCGACCGTGCGTGCCGCGGCGTCGCCCGACGCCGCATGCCATGCCGCGCATGCGAACACGACGAACGCATGGGTGTAGAGATCCTTCGTCGTGTCGAGCGGCGCGCCCTGCGCGTCGATGCTGTAGAACCAGCCGCCGTGCTGCGGGTCGCGAAAGCGGCTGCAGAGCGAATCGAACAGCGTGGCCGCGTGCGCGGTGTGACCGGCTTGCGCGAACACGAACAGTTGCCGCGCACAGGCCATCGCGCGATACCGCGTGACGGGCAGCGGCGCATGGGTGACCGGATCGACGGCCTCGAACGGCAGCCGCAACGTGCGGTCGAACCCTGGACCCTGCCAGATCGGCAAGATGACGTGCGCAAAATGGTCGCGCAACTGGGCGGCCTGGGCGGAAGCGGAGTCGGAAACGGACATGACGGGGTTGTGCGCTGGGATCGAAACGTGTCGGCGCGGCCCGGTGGACCGGCGCGACCGAGGCCAAGGATAAAACATTCCGCGGCGCCGGCAGCAAAAAAAGGAGATAAATCCGATGCTCGGCAATCTGGAACTCGTGATGCGGCTGGTGCTCGCGGCCGCGCTCGGCAGTGTGATCGGCTTCGAACGCGAGCGGCTGTCGTGGGCGGCCGGCCTGCGCACGCACATGCTGGTGTGCGTGGGCTCGACGCTGATCATGATCGTGTCGGCGTTCGGGTTTGCGGATGTGCTCGGCCGCGAGCACGTCGTGCTCGACCCGTCGCGGATCGCCGCGCAGGTCGTGTCGGGCATCGGCTTTCTCGGCGCCGGCTCGATCCTGCTGCGCGGCGAGATCGTGCGCGGGCTGACCACGGCCGCGAGCCTGTGGTCGGTCGCGGCGATCGGGCTCGCGGTCGGCGGCGGCCTGTACGTCGCGTCGATTTCCGCGACGATCATCATTCTGATCATCCTCGCCGGCATCAAGCCGCTGGAGCGGCGCTACTTCACGGTGCGGCAGCGCCGGCAGCTCGCGCTGACGGTGGTGAGCGGCGCGCTGACGTTCGATTCGCTGCACGCGGCGCTCGGCCCCGACAGCGCGCGCGTGAAGCAGTTCATCGTGCAGCGCGCCGACGAAACGGGCGAGCACGACGAAGTCCGCATCGCGCTCGCGCGCGTGTCGGACCTCGAATTCCGCGCGATCTGCGACAAGCTGCGCGGGTTGCCGTGCGTGACGCGATTCGACGAAGGCAACGGGTTGGCGGGCGACGAATGAACGTCGGTCGAGCGCGTCGGCGCAGCGGCCGGATCGACATTTGGTCATGCGACAATGGCCGTCACCGATTCCGTTCGACATCCGGCGCCGCTGGCGCGACCCGTCATCCGACTCCATGACCGAATCCGTTTCCGTGCCGCGTTCCCGTTCCCGTTCCAGCCGTTCTTCGACTCGTTCGCGTTCGGCCGCGGCCGCCGCTGCCGCGGATATCGCCGCTAATGCCTCTGCGCGGCCGGCCAACGCGCCGGCCGGCGATGCGTCAGACTCCAACCGTTCTTCGACTCGTTCGCGCTCGGCCGCGGCTGCTGCGGATAGCGCCGCCAAGGCATCCGCGCGGCCGGCCAACGCGCCGGCTGGCGATGCGTCGCGGGACGAAGTTACGCTCGACCTGTTCGGCGATCCGGTGCTCGAGCCGGCTGCGCGTGGGGCGGGCGCTGCGCGTGACGATACGTCGGCGGACGCACGAGCGGCAGCGACCACGGCGGACAGCGAGGACGCCGGGCGGCAGGCGACGCTGGACGGGTTTGGTGCCACCAGCGCGATCGGTGCGACCGCGATGCGTGATGGAGACGTTGCCGCGTCGGCGGAATCGGAACCGGGATCGTCGCCTGCGGCGGGACATGGCGATACGCGCGACGCGGATGTCGTGCACACGGTCGATCCCCACGCAACGCAGGCAGCCGACATACGGCAACCCGCTGACGTCGGTGCGATTGCGATTAGCGAGCCGGCGATCGACGGCGCGCAAGCTCCGGCCGGCGGCGTGCCGGAAACCGCCGCCGAGGCCGTAACGGCTGCGGGGCTTGCGACCGAGACTGCCAGCGCAGTTGCCGATGCGGCCGCCGCTGAACCGCCCGTGAAATCCGCTAACGATGCGGAACTTGCGGGCACGCCGGACCAACGCGACGAAGCAGAGCGGACGCGCGGCCAGAGCAGCAGGGCGGGCCGCGCGTCGTCGGGCCGCGCGTCGTCGGGCCGCAAGCGGCGCGCAGCGAGCGGTGCGCGCGAAACGACGGCAGCGGGCGGCACGCCGGAAGCGCAGGCGTCTGTTGCGACCGCGGAGCCGGTTTCGGCTTCGGTCCCGTCTTCAACGATGCCCGAGTACGTTGCGCCATCCGCTGAACGGCAGGCGTCGGTCGAGCCAGCCAAACCGGCCGCTCCCGCCGCTGCCGCGATTGCGACGAGCGCCGGAAATGCGCCGCGCACCGCCGCGCCGACGCAGCCGGCCGTGCCGCCGGTGGCGTCCGCGGCGTCGTTCGTGACGAAGCCGTCGGCCGATCGCGCGCAACCGGCCGGGCAGAAGTCGTCGGCCTTCGATCCCGACGTTCATCTGCGTCCGCTGTCCGAGCGGCTCGCCGCGTTGCAGTCCGACACGGCCGGCATCAAGCAGGTTGCCGATCGCGAGATGCGCCGTGTCAACCGGCTGCTGCTGACGCTGGCGGTCGTCGTGTGCGCGGGGCTCGTCGCGCTGGTGTTGCAAACCCGGCAAATCGCGCAGCTGAAACAGGACCTCGATGTCCGGCAACAGCGAATCGATCGGCTGGCGGCCGATCTGTCGGCGCAGCAGGCGACGTTGATGACCCTCGCGGACCGCCACGAGGCGCTGCTGTCGCAAGTCGACCGGCTCCAGCGCAATGCGAATCGCGAGGCCGCGGCCGCGAAGCGCGTGCGTCGAACCCGCTAAGCAGTCCGACCCTACCTGCAACGCCACGCCGGGCAACGATCGCCGTATTACCGCGTCGTGAGACGACTACAGCGGTGCGACGAATTGATGCGTAACGCTGGCGGAGTTCAGGGAAAACCCTTAGAATGGAAGCCGTCTAAGGGAAAACCCTAGCGCACTTTGTCAGGAGTCTCAAATGAGCTTCATTCTCGCCCTGCTGCAAAAGATCGACGACCTGTTCGTCTCCCCGCACCTCCCGCTCGACACCGATTATTCGTACGCCGCGCGTCACGCCGAAGTCGAGCGTATGCGCCGTGCGAACCTCGCGCCGATCGTCCTGTACCGTCGCTGATTCGCTGATTCGCTGATTCGCTGATTCGCTGATTCGCTGATTCGGCGCGGCGCTCGCCGCACCTGCCTGTCCGTTTTCCGCCGCCGCATCGCGCGCCGGTGCGACCGTCCCGCTACACTGGAAGTCCGACTCTCCTCGCGACCTCCGAGCCATGCTGCTGATGCGGCCGATGACGGCCGGCGAATTCCATGCATACCGCACGCGCGCCGTCGACGGCTACGCGCGCGACCTCGTGTCCTCCGGCCAGAACGCGATCGACGATGCGGCCAGCCGCGCCCGCGCCTGCTTCGATACGCTGCTGCCCGACGGCCTGCTCACCCCCGGCCAGACGCTCGTCCAACTGATCGACACCGAGACCGGTAATACGGTCGGCGATCTCTGGTACGCGATCGTCGCCGAAGGGCCGAACCGCACGCTGTTCATCTACGACCTCGACATCGTCCCGTCCCGGCGCCGTCAGCGCTGGGCGACGCGCGCGCTCGATGCGCTCGAGGCCGAGGCGCGCCGTCATGGCGTCACGGAGATCGGACTGTCGGTGTTCAATCACAACACGGCTGCACGTGCGCTTTATCGGGCGTGCGGCTTCGTACCGATCACGACCACATTGCTCAAGCCGGTCGTTCAGGACTAGCGGCGGGGATTCCCACGCCGACGGCTCGGCGTTCGCATTCCATTCCATTCCGGAAGGAAGAGTGATGCATCGGCCATGCGTTCGAGAAATCGTGGCCGCAACGAAAGACGCCCCGGAATGCCACGTCCCACGGACGGTTCAATACTGATATGCGAAAACGCCCGTTGCGCATCTCGATCGGTATGGCGCTGCTGATTGCCATCCTGCTGACTTGTGCGTTCAACGCAATCAGTCTCAATGCGGCGCACGGCGACGGTCCGCCGTACTACGCGCGCAGCACCAACATGGACAAGTGGACGAACCCGCTTCCGTTGCCGGGTATGGTCGACGGCGCGATGTTGGTCGCGATGGCCGCGTTTCGTTCGTGGCTTCGTCGAAGCCGTTGAACCCTGCGCGGTGCGAAGCGGGCGGATGATGGCCCCCGTGTTCGCCCCGCGCCACATCACCGCGCCTTGCCTTTCCATCTCCTCAACAGCAACGCGTTGGTCACGACGCTGACGCTCGAAAACGCCATCGCCGCGCCCGCGATCACCGGATTCAGCCAACCGAGCGCCGCCAGCGGCACGCCGATGAGGTTGTACACGAACGCCCAGAACAGGTTCTGCTGGATCTTCCGGTAGGTGCGCTTCGAGATGTCGATCGCGTCGGCGACGAGCGTCGGATCGCCGCGCATCAGCGTGATGCCGGCCGTATGCATCGCGACGTCGGTGCCGGTCGCCATCGCGATGCCGACGTCGGCCGCGGCGAGCGCCGGCGCGTCGTTGATCCCGTCGCCGACCATCGCCACCACGCCGCCATGCGTGCGCTTCAGCTCGGCGACCACGCGCGCCTTGTCGTCGGGCAGCACCTGCGCATGCACTTCATCGATCCCGAGCGCCGCCGCGACGGCCGCCGCGCTGCCGCGGTTGTCGCCCGTCACCAGCACGCTCGCGACGCCGCGCGCCGACAGCGCCGCGATCGCGTCGCGCGCGCCCGGCTTCACCGTGTCGCCGAAGGCGATCAGCGCGAGCAGCGCGCGCGGCGCGTCGGCGCGCATCAGCCACGAAATCGTGTTGCCCGCGCGTTCGAGCTCGGCCGCGCGCGCCCCGAGTTCGGGCGGAACCGCGATGCCCAGCTCGTCGCGCCAGCGGCTGCTGCCGAGCGCGACCAGCCGGCCGTTCACACGCGCTTCGACACCGCGTCCGGCGACCGCCCGCGCGTCGGTTGCCGCCGCAGCATCGGCCGCCACGGCTGCGCCGCCGCGCGCGGCGACGTCCGCGTCGTACGCGGCGACCACCGCGCGCGCGAGCGGATGATTGCTGTGGCGCTGCACGGCTGCTGCCACAGCAAGCGCTTGCTCACGCGGGATGTCGACGGCGTCGAAGGCCGTCACGGACGGCTTGCCTTCGGTCAACGTGCCGGTCTTGTCGAACGCGATGACGGTCGCGCGCTGGGCGAGCTCGAGCGCCTGCGCGTCCTTGATCAGCACGCCGCGGCGCGCCGCGACGCCGGTGCCGGCCATGATCGCGGCGGGCGTCGCGAGACCGAGCGCGCACGGGCATGCGATGACGAGCACCGCGACGGCGTTCAGGATCGCCGTTTCGGCGCCGGCGCCGGCGATCAGCCAGCCGATCAGCGTCAGCACGGCGATGCCGAGAATCGACGGCACGAACACTTCGCTGACGCGGTCGACGAGCCGCTGGATCGGCGCCTTCTCGGCCTGCGCGGATTCGACGAGGCGGATGATGCGCGCGAGCGTCGTCTCCGCGCCGATCGCGGTGGTGGCGACGACGAGCGCGCCTTCGCCGTTGATCGAGCCGGCCGTGACGGGATCGCCGTCGTCCTTCGGCACCGGCAGGCTTTCGCCGGTGATCAGCGATTCGTCGACGTGCGAGCGGCCCGACACGATGCGCCCGTCGACCGGCACGCGCTCGCCCGGACGGATCGCCACGGTCGTGCCGACGCGCACCTGCGCGAGCGGCACGTCGCGCTCGACGCCGTGCTCGACGATGCGCGCGCGATCGGGGCGCAGCGCGTTCAGCGCGCGGATCGCGTCGGTGGTCTGGCGCTTCGCACGGGCTTCGAGCCATTTGCCGAACCGCACCAGCGTGACGATCACGGCCGATGCCTCGAAATACAGGTGGCCCGGATGCGCGGGCTCGCGCAGCAGCATCCACAGGCTCAGGCCGAAGGCGGCCGACGTGCCGAGCGCGACGAGCAGGTCCATGTTGCCGGTGCGCGCCTTTACCGCGTGCCACGCGGCCCGATAGAAGCGCGCGCCGAAACCGAACTGGACGATCGACGCGAGCACCAGCTGCAGCCAGCCGGGCAGCATCGCGTCGATGCCGAGCGGCGCGACGAGCATCGGCACGATGAGCGGTGTGCTCAGCACGGCCGCGCCGATCACGAGATTGCGTTCGCGGATCGCGTCGCGGCGCTTGCGCGCGTCGGTGGTCTGCGCTGGGTCGGCCGCGGCGGGACCGGCTGCCGCGGCCTGCGCCTCGGCGGCGAGCGACGCCTGATAACCGGCCGACGTGACCGCCGCGATCAGCGCGGCGGCGTCGAGCGTGCCGGCCGCCTGCACCGACGCGCGCTCGGTCGCGAGATTGACCGACGCGCGCGCGACGCCCGGCACCGCGGCCAGCGCCTTCTCGACGCGGCCCGCGCAGGACGCGCAGGTCATGCCGCCGATGTCCAGCTCGAAACTGGCCGGTCCGGCGCGGTCGGCCGTGGGTGTGGCGGCGACCGGTGTCGCGCCGTAACCGGCCTGCCGGACCGCGTCGACGAGCCGCGACGCGGACACGTCCGGTGCGGTGTCGACGCTCGCACGTTCGGTGGCCAGATTGACGGATGCCCGTGTGACGCCCGGCACCTTGGCGAGCGCCTTCTCGACGCGGCCGGCGCATGATGCGCAGGTCATTCCGTCGATGTCGAGCTCGATGTTGGCCGGTGCCGGTGCCGGTGCCGGTGCCGGAGCCGGAGCTGGGACGGGCTGCGCGCTGGCGGCTGGCTTTGCCGCAACCGGTGTCGCGCCGTAACCGGCCTGCCGGACCGCGTCGACGAGCCGCGACGCGGAAACGTCCGGCGCGGCGTCGACGCTCGCACGTTCGGTGGCCAGATTGACGGATGCCCGTGCGACGCCCGGCACCTTGGCGAGCGCCTTCTCGACGCGGCCGGCGCACGATGCGCGGGTCATTCCGTCGATGTCGAGTTCGATCGTGTGCGTTGCCGTGGACGCGAGTGATTCAGTCATGTCGGATTCCCCAAAGGCACGGTTCGTGCCGCGAATGACATCAGTATCGACATTCCCATGATGGGAAGGTCAAGCGGCGATGTCGATCCGGAGCGAGATATCAAAATAATGGTTCGCGATCGACCCTCGGCCCCGCAATGACCCTAGCCTGCTATTCGGCATATTGGGGGATGCCCTTAGGCGCTATGATACCGGCCTGACATCAGCGCCCGCCGCGACGAGACGGCAATCAGGGCCGCTGAAGTGCCTTGCTTGCGCCGAGCATGCGTCGAACAAGGCGTTGACTGACAAAAAAGATATTCGGCCAGTGATCAATGATTGAAAATCGACGAGAAACCGTTTCTCTGCGACGCGCCGCCGCCGCGTCGCTCGCCATCGCGGCGCTGTTGGCGGGATGCGCGTCGCAACCCGATGCGATCCAGCGCAAAACCGGCTGGATGCGCGCCGAAGTCGCCGACTCCTATATATATGCGTATCCGCTCGTGCTGATGGACGTCGCGAAGGAAGCCGCGACCGGCGGGGACGGCGCGCAGCCGGGCCAGGCGCCGCTCAACACGCTGCGCCACGCGCAGGCGCTGCCGCCGGTCGGCGCGCTGAATCCGCCGCTGCCGGGCGTCGATACGCTCGACTCGACCGGCTGGCTCGACGTCGGCGCCGAGCCGGTGATCGTCACGCTGCCCGACACGCGCGGCCGCTACTGGGACGCGCGAGCACTCGACATGTGGACGAACGTGCTGTGGTCGTCGTCGAGCGTGGCCTTGCACGGTGCGCGCGGCGCCATGCGCTCGCAAACGATCGCCTTCGTCGCGAAAGACTGGCAGGGCACGCTGCCGAAGGGCGCGGTGCGCGTCGACGTGCCGTCGGCCAACGCATGGCTCGAAGTGCGGCTGCAGACGAGCGGCGGCCGCGACCTGACGAACGTGAGGAAATTGCAGCGGGCGATCCGCGTGGTGCCGCTGTCGGTGTATACGGGCGCCGCGCGCGGCGCGTCGGTGGCCGTCCATGCGGGCAGCGCGCCGTCGGAAGCCGCGAGCGGCGGCACGCCGGCCGAACAGGTCGCGGCGCTCGATCCGAAGGCGTTCTTCACGCGCTTCGCCCAGGCGCTGCAGGACAACCCGCCGCCCGCCGACGACGCGCACGCGCAGGAACTGCTCAGCGACATCGGCGTGTCGGCCGGCTACCCGGTGCAGTGGACGGGCGACCGCCTGAGCGCGGCGACGGCCGGCGTCGCCGAAGCGCGCGCTCGCCTCGCGACGCCGCCGTCGAACCTGCTGGGCGCGAACGGCTGGAGCTGGATCGGCGACACGGCCGGCAAGTACGGGCAGGACTACGCGCTGCGCGCGTACGCGGCCTACACGCAGTTCGGCACCGCGACGCGCGACGACGAAACGCTCGCGCTCGTGCGCGTCGACAGCGACGGCCAGCCGCTGAACGGCGCGAACCGCTACATGCTGCATTTCGCGCCGGGCGCGGTGCCGCCGGTGCGCGGCTTCTGGACGCTCACGCCGTATGCGACCAACGGCGCGCTGCCCGACGTCGGTGCGGCACGCCGCTCGCTCGGCGATCGCGAGCGGCTGCGCCGCAACCGCGACGGCTCGATCGACGTGGTCGTGTCGGCGACGCCGGGCGGCGCGCGCGGGGCCAACTGGCTGCCGGCGCCGCGCACCGATTTCGCGCTCGCGCTGCGCCTGTACGCGCCGAAGCCGCAAGCGACCGACGGCTCCTGGTTGCCGCCCGCCGTCGTCCGGAAATGAACGGGCACGCGCCGCCGCTGTCCGATGCGCGGGCGTGGCGGCCGCACCCCAACGACGCTCCGTCACCACCTCGGCCTATACTTTCGGGATAGCTTGCAAGGCCGCGCCGGAAAACCGGCGCGGCCTTGCTCGTGTTCCCGAGGCATTCAAGCATGGCAAGCGCAGACAAGAAAACCGTAACCTCGACCCTCCATGCCCTCGGCGGCATTGCACGCTCGCGTCGGACCCGGCGCATCGGCATCGGCGTGCTGATCTTCGTCATCGTGTTCGGGCTGCTGGGTTTCTTCGCCGCGCCGCCGCTGATTCGCCATCTCGCCGAACAGCAACTGAGCAAGCAACTCGACCGGCCGTCGACGATTCGGCGCATCGCGCTGAACCCGTACACGCTGAACCTCGAAGCCGATGGCGTGCATATCGGCGAGCGCGGCGGCCGCGGCGACTTCATCGACATCGGCAAGCTGGTGGTGCGGCCGTCGTGGACGTCGCTGCTGCGCGGCGCGCCGATCGTCAACGAACTGCGCGTCGACTCGCCGCGCTTTCACATCGTCCGCTACGACGCGCAGCGCCTGAACTTCACCGACCTGATCGAGAAGTTCTCGACGCCGTCGCAGCCGGCCAGCAAGCCGACGCTGTTCTCGGTGTCGAACATCCAGGTCAACGACGGCCGCATCGATTTCGACGACCGCCTGCTGAACGAGCGGCACGTGGTCGACAACTGGACGCTCGGCATCCCGTTCATCGCGACGCTGCCGTCGAAGACCGACATCTTCGTGCAGCCGAAGCTGCGCGCGCGGTTCGACGGCAGCCCGATCGCGATCGACGGCCGCACGAAGCCGTTCGCGCAGTCGCGCGAATCCGAAGTCACGCTGACGTTCGACCGGCTCGACGTGCCGAAGCTGATTTCGTATGCGCCGACGAAGCTGCCGGTCGTCGTCACGAGCGGCCTGCTGAGCAGCAATCTGACGCTGAAGTTCGTGATGAGCGGCGACACGCCGTCGCTGCGCGTCGCGGGCACCGTCGATCTGAACGACGCGAAGGTGACCGGCCTCGCGTCCGAGCCGCTGTTCGCCGCGCGCGGCGTGCACGTCGCGGCCGCGGGCCTCGAGCCGCTGCGCAACGTGCTGCATTTCGACGAGATCCGCATCGACCAGCCGGTCGTCGATCTGTCGCGCGACCGGCAGGGCGTGCTGAACGTCGAGAAGCTCGGCGGCCAGCCGGCCGCCGTGGCGAAGCCGGCAGCGGACAAGACCGCAGCAGAAAAGCCCGCAGCCTCGGGCGCGGCCGCATCGGGTGCCGCGAGCGTCGCCACGGCGAGCGTGGCCGCCGCGAACGTCACCGCCGCCAGCACGCCGACCGCCCCCAACGCCGACACCACCGCGAAGCAAGCGCCGCCGCTCGACCTGACGATCCGCCATTTCGCGATCGACGGCGGCACGCTCAACTTCGACGACCGCGCGCCAGCGACCCCGGCCGCGATCTCGCTGACGAAGCTCGCCGCGACGCTCGACGGCTTCACGCTGCAGGGCAAGACGCCGGCGAAATACACGCTGTCGACGTCGCTGTCGCGCGGCGGCGACCTGAAGGCCGAAGGCGCGGTGAGCGTCGCGGCGAAGCAGGCCGACACGAAGCTGAGCGTCGCTGCGCTCGCGCTGCCGGCGCTGCAGCCGTACCTCGCCGATGCGACCCGCGCGCGCGTGCTCGACGGCACGCTGGGCGCGAACCTCAACGCGAAGGCTGACTGGGGCAAGACGCCGCTCGACGCGCAGGTCGTCGACAGCACGGTCAGCCTGACAGCGCTGAAGCTCGCGACGCCCGATGCGAAGGCGCCCGCGATCGCGCTCGGCGACGCCAGCGCGAAGATCGCGAAGATCGACGTCGGCGCGCGCACGGCCGACATCACGAGCGTCGACACGACGGGCCTCGCGCTCGACGTGCAGCGTCTGAAGGACGGCAGCATCGACCTCGCGGCGCTCGGCGAGCCGGCCCGGCCGGCGGCGCCTGTGCCGGCGCGCACGGTCGCGCGCAAGGCCGCCGCGAGCGCGCCGGCGTGGCATTACCGGATCGACGCGCTGAACGTGAAGGACGCGTCCGCGAACTTCACGGACCTGACGACGCCGCGCCCGGTGAAGCTCGCGATCAAGCCGCTCGAGCTGTCGGTGCAGCAGATCAGCGACGACCTGACGAAGCCGCTGCCGGTGCGCCTGAAGGCGACGCTGAACCGCAAGGGCTCGCTCGCCGCGTCGGGCGACGTCACCGCGATGCCGCTGAAAGTCGGCCTGAAGATCGACGGCAACCGGCTCGACGCAGCCGCGTTCGAGCCGTACTTCGGCAGCGCGCTGAACGCGACCATCGCGAGCGCGCTGCTCAATGCGCAGGGCAACCTGACGTTCGCGCAAGTGAAGGGCGCGCCGCGCGCGACCTACCACGGCGACGCCGCGCTGGTCGACGTGCGGATGCTCGACAAGGCGACGTCCGACCCGTTCGCCGGCTGGCGCTCGCTCGCGCTGTCGAGCCTGAAAGTGAACTACGACGAGAAGGGCACCGACGTCGACGCCGCGCGTGTGACGTTCTCGAACTTCTATGGCCGCGTGCTGCTCGACGCGCAGGGGCGGCTGAACCTGAAGGACGTCGTCGCGAAGGAAACCGGCCCCGCGCAGTCGCTCACGCGCGACGCGAGCAAGAGCGAACCGGTGCCGCTGTCGCCCGGCGTGACGCCGCCGGCCGCCGCGCAGGCGGCGTCGGCCGCGGCCGCGCGGCAGGCGTCGGCGCCGTCCGCCGCAGCGGCGACGGTGATCGTGAAGGCCGCGCCGCCGCCGCAGAATCCGGTGCGCATGCATTTCGGCGAGCTGGTGCTGCAAAACGGCCGCGTGACCTACACCGACAACTTCATCAAGCCGAACTACACGGCGAACCTCGTCGCGATCAAGGGCACGGTCGGCGCGTTCGGCACGGATTCGACGACGTCGGCTCCGGTCGACGTCGCCGCGAACCTGGCCGGCAACGGGCCGATCTCGATCAGGGGCTCGGTGAACCCGCTGATCGACAAGCCGGCGCTGGACCTCACCGCCACCGCGCACGGCGTCGAGTTGACGAACCTGACGCCGTATTCGGCGAAGTACGCCGGCTACCCGATCACGAAGGGCAAGCTCAACGTCGACCTGCATTACCAGCTCGCGAACGACCAGCTGCAGGCGAACAACCATATCTTCATCGACCAGCTGACGTTCGGCGATCACGTCGAGAACGACACGGCGACCAAGCTGCCGGTGAAGCTCGCGATCTCGCTGCTGAAGAACACACGCGGCGAGATCGACGTGAACCTGCCGGTGTCGGGCTCGCTGTCGAATCCGGAGTTCAGCATCGGCGGGCTGATCTGGCGCGCGGTGCTGAACCTGATCGCGAAGGCGGTGACGTCGCCGTTCACGCTGCTGTCGCATGCGTTCGGCGGCAGCGGCGGCGAGGATCTCGGCTACGTCGAGTTCGCGCCGGGCTCGTACGCGCTCAGCGACGCGCAGCAGAAGAAGCTCGACACCGTCGCGAAGATGCTGACCGAGAAGCCGTCGATCCGGCTCGACCTGATCGGCCGCGTCGATCCGGCCGTCGACACGCCGGGGCTGCGCGACGTGTATGTCGACCGGCTGGTTCGTCAGCAGAAGCTCAAGGACGTGATCGGGCAGGGCGAGAGCGTCGACCCGATGACGGTGAAGGTCGCGCCGGCCGAGTACGACAAATACCTGACGCGCGCGTACAAGGCGGCCGATTTCAAGAAGCCGCGCAACCTGGTCGGCCTGCAGAAGACGTTGCCGGATGCGGACATGAAGAAGGCGCTTGCCGATCACGCGCCGGCCGACGACAACGCGCTGCGCGCGCTCGCGCAGCAGCGTGCGCAGGCGGTGCGCCAGTATCTCGACGGCAAGATCGATTCGAGCCGGATGTTCGTCGTCGCGCCGAAGCTCGATGCGAAGGGCATCGAGGACAAGGGCGCGACGACGCGCGTCGATTTCGGCCTGCAGTAACGCGGCAAGCAAGCGGCCGCGCGTCGTTCGACGCGGCCGCGCCGCGCACGATCGCGCGGCGCGGCCCGTGCGGCGTCAGCGCCCGTCGAGCGCCGGTTCGCGCTTGTCCAGTTCCTTCCTCGCGGCGAGCGGCAGGCGCGCATCGTCCCACTGCGTCAGCCATTCGACTTCCTTGGCCGTGAACACCTGGCCGTAATTGCGCAACGCGTACTGCAGCGCGTCGACGACGTGATGGCGAATGATTTCGGGGGTGCGTGCATCGTCCAGCACGAACCTGAGCGCTTCCAGGGTCGACATACTCGTGCTCCGGGTCAGGGAAAACCCTTTATTACACGCCAATAGTCGCGCGCCAAGTCCGACAAAAATCCGGCCGCGTGCACGCGCGGCGGCCGACGCGGCGCATCGCGACCGTCCGATGCCGCTTGCGATTGGTTACGTTTGACAGACAACAGAAAGCCCCGCTTCATCGGACCGCCGCACGAGCCGGCCATATTTTGCGCGCCTTCCGGCAAGTCATGCGGTTCAACGTCAATCGATGAGGTGGGGTGATGATTTCCAGATTCGCCAAGCAACGAAACGTCGCGGTGATGGTGGCGGGCGCGCTGGCGCTCGCGAGCGCCAGCGCCCAGGCGGCGCAGCAGGACGACGGCAGCCATGGCCGGCGCGTCGCGAAGCACGTGCTGCTGATCAGCGTCGACGGCCTGCACGAGCAGGATCTCGCGCGCTGCATCGGCGCGAACACGTGTCCGAACCTCGCGGTGCTCGCGCAAAGCGGCGTCACGTATACGAATGCGTACACGCCCGGCCTGTCGGACTCGTTCCCGGGCCTCGCCGCGCTCGTGACGGGCGGCTCGCCGAAGACGGCCGGCCTGTTCTACGACGTGTCCTACGACCGCAACCTGTACGCGCCGAGCGACACGACCTGCTCGGGCAAGCAGGGCTGGAACGTGGTGTTCGACGAGACGACCGGCATCGACGCGATGAACGGCGGCGCGCTCGTGCACCTCGACGGCGGCGGCGCGTTCAACCCGCAGGCCATTCCGCACGCGAAGGTCGGCGGCCGCTGCGTGCCGGTCTACCCGCACGATTACCTGAAGACCAACACGGTGTTCGAGGCCGTCAAGGCCGGCGTGCCGAACGCGTACACCGCGTGGGCCGACAAGCACGCGTGGGGTTACGACTGGCTGAACGGCCCGTCCGGCACGGGCGTCGACGATCTGATGCGCACCGAGATCAACTCGATCGACCCGGCCACCAACACCGCGTACACCGACGTCTATTCGCACACCGCGCGCTTCGACAACCTGCACGTGCAGGCGCTGATCAACCAGATCGACGGCCGCGATTCGACCGGCGCCAGGACGGCGCCGGTGCCGACGCTGTTCGGCGCGAACTTCCAGACGCTCAGCGTCGCGCAGAAGGCGCCGGTCGCGAAGGGCGGCGGCTATCTCGATGCGAACTTCACGCCGAACGGCCAGGTCGCGAATGCGATCACCTACGTCGACGGCGCGATCGGCCACATCGTCGCCGAGCTGAAGCAGCGCAACCTGTACACGTCGACGGCCGTGATCGTCACCGCGAAGCACGGCCAGTCGCCGACCGATCGCACCAAGCTCGTGAAGAACGGCGACACGCTGACGAAGCTGCTCGAAGCGAACGATTACCTCGATCCGAACGGCAACTTCGGCCAGAACAACACGACGACGGGCAACCCGAACGACGGTTCGGGCCTCGCCGGCACGGGCTTCGTGCAGACCGACGACGTCGGCCTGATCTGGCTGCGCGACCGCGGCCAGCGCACGGCCGTGGTGCGCACGCTGCAGGCCAACCTCGGCTGCAACGCGCCGGGCATCTGCGCGGACGGCCCGCAGGCGTACATCCTGTACGGCGCGGCGCTGGCCGAGCGGTTCGGCGACCCGGCCAACGGCCGCACGCCGGACCTCATCGTGCAGCCGAATCCGGGCGTGATCTACACGTCGAGCACGAAGAAGGACGAGGAGCATGGCGGCAACGCGCCGGACGACAGCCATCTCGCGCTGCTGGTGTCGTATCCGGGCCTGAAGCGCGCGCGCAGCGTGAGCGATCTGGTCGGCACGAAGCAGGTCGCGCCGACGATCCTCGGGCTGCTCGGCGCCGATCCGAAGCTGCTGCACGCGGTTGTCGCCGAGAATACGCGCGTGCTGCCGGGGCTCGGTATCGATCGCTGACCTTGCGCGGGCCGGATGCCGCCGTCGCGCGGCGTCCGGCACCGGATGCGGCGGCCCGCGTCCGGTCGCCCGGACGCCGATGGCGACCGCTCCGGCGCTCGCCGTCGATCAACCCTGCGTCGCTTCGTCGAGCATCCACTCGCGGAAACGCCGCAGCGCGTCGCTGGTCGCGAGGCGTTCGGGCGCGTAGCAGAGATAGTGCCCCTGCGCGTCCAGGTCGACCGGGGCATCGAACGGCTCGATCAGCGTGCCGGCCGCGAGATTGTCGAGAATCAGGAAGCGCGGCACCAGGGCGATCCCGAGCCCGGCCTGGACGGCCTGGATCAGCACCGAATACTGTTCGAAGCGGGCGCCGGCCAGCGCATTCATCCGCGTCGCGTGGTGGCGCTGCGCCCATTCGGACCATGCGATCTCCGCCTGTTCGTGCACCAGGCGCGGCGCCGACGCGACGTCGGCGGGGCCGCGCAGCGCGTGCCGCTCCGCGAATTCGCGCGTGCAGACCGGCACGAAGGTCCGGCCGTCGAGATAGTCGCTTCGTACGCCTTCCCATGCGCCGTCGCCATAGCGGATCGCCGCGTCGAGCCCGAACGGAAACGGGTCGCCCGGCGCGAGATGGCGGCGAAAGCCGAGCGTGACGCTCGGTGCGGCGGCGAGAAAGCGTGTGAGCCGCGGCAGCAGCCACTTGGTCGTAAACGTCGGGACGCTCGCGATCGTCAGCAGGTCGCGATTCTCGCGGGCGCTCAGCAGCTCGATCGACGCATTGCCGATCTCGCGCAGCGGCGCGACGACGCGTGCGTGATACACCTCGCCCGCGCGGGTGAGCGTGAGGCCGCGTCCTTCGCGCACGAACAGCTTCACGCCGAACAGCGCCTCGAGGCTGGCGATCTGCCGGCTGACCGCGCTGGGCGTCAGGCCCAGCTCGCGTGCCGCGTACGAGAAGTTCAGGTATTTCGCCGACGCGACGAATGCGTGCAGTTCCGCGACGTTCGGATACAGGTGTTTCATCGGCTGCTGTTCCGTTCTCGCATGGATCGATGCCGTCTTTGTACGTTTTTTTCATGACGGTGCCATGTCGAATCCGCACACTGCGCGGGTTCCGACAACGCCCACGAGCCCGTTCCGACGGGCATTGCGCGCGGTCCCCCCCATCGTCAGCGAGTGTGTCATGCATCCGTCATCCGTCCCGGCATTGGCCGACGGTGTTCCGATTCGTCGTAGCAAAGCAGCGCGCCCCCGCATCGGCCGGCTGTTGCTGCAGGCACTCGTCGCCGCGTTCGGCCTCTACCTGCTGTTGCCGATCGCGCTGCTGCTGGTCGGCTCGGTCGGGCAGTCGTGGACCAATACGCTGCTGCCCGCCGGCTTCACCGCGCACTGGTTCACCGATCTGGCCGCGAACCGGGGCTTCACGCGAGCGTTCGGCGTCAGCCTGATGGTCGCGCTGGCCTGCTGCGCGCTCAACGCGACGATCGGGCTGCCGCTCGCGTATTCGCTGCATCATCGCGCGCAGGCCGGCGGCGGGCTTGCGACGCGCATCGTGATGCTGATGCCGATCGCCGTGCCGGCGCTCACGCTCGGTTTCGGCTACATCGCGATCTTCAGCGGCGACACGCTGCCCTGGCTCGGCACGCTGCCGCTGATGATCGTCGCGCATGCGGTATTGACGCTGCCGTATCTGCTGCAGACGCTGCTGAGCGATTTGCGGCATCTCGGGCTTGCGCGTCTCGAGGCCTGCGCGGCGACGCTCGGCGCGACGCCGCTGCGCCAGTTCTTCACGATCGTGCTGCCGAACCTGCGGCACAGCCTGTTTTCCGGTCTGGTGATGGTGGCCGCGTTGTCGATCGGCGAATTCCAGATCTCGAACCTGATCGCCGGTTTTCGCTACCGGAACTATCCCATCGTGCTGCTGCAGGCGTTCTACGGCGCGACGGGGATGGCCTGTGCGGCGACCGTCGTGCTGCTCGTCCTCGCCGTGCTCGCGACGCTCGTGTCCACCAGCACCATGCAACGCCTGAAGTGAATCAGCCATGAGCCTCGAATTCGAACACGTCAGTTTCCAGTATCCCGGTGCGCGTCACGGCATCGACGGCGTCACGCTGTCCGCCGCCCAGGGCGAACTGCTCGCGGTGATGGGGCGCAGCGGCTCCGGCAAGTCGACGCTGCTGCGGCTCGCCGCCGGCCTGCTCGACGGCTGGCGCGGCCGCATTGCGATCGGCGGCGCCGACGTGGCCGGCGTGCCCGTATGGCGGCGCGAAGTCGGGATGGTGTTTCAGCACTACGCGTTGTTTCCGAACCTGTCGGTCGTCGACAACGTCGCGTACGGGCTGCGGATGCGCGGCGTCGCGGCCGGCGCACGGCGCCAGCGCGCGCTCGACATGCTCGAGCGGGTCGGCCTGGCCGCGCATGCGACGCGCGGCGTGGCGATGCTGTCGGGCGGGCAGCAGCAGCGCGTCGCGCTGGCGCGCGCGCTCGTGATCGAGCCGAAGCTGCTGTTGCTCGACGAGCCGCTCGCCGCGCTCGATGCCGGCATCCGCCACCAGCTGCGCGACGAGATCCGCATGCTGCAGCGCGCGTGCGGCGCGACGACGCTGTTCGTCACGCACGACCAGGACGAGGCGCTGAGCATGGCGGATCGCGTCGCGATCGTCGACGGCGGCCGCGTGCTGCAGGCCGGCACGCCGCGCGACCTGTACGAGCGTCCCGCGAGCGCGCAGGTCGCGCGCTTCGTCGGACATTCGACGCTGCTGCCCGGCCGTGTGCTCGCGCACGGCGCCGTCGACGTGCGCTTCGCGACGCTGCACGCGGACACGGGCGCGCACCGGCCCGGCGCCGAAATCGCGGTGCTGGTGCGGCCCGAGCACGTGCAGGCGGATCCGCCGACGCACACGGTGAACCGGCTCGACGGCCGTCCCGGCCACGTGCGCTACCTCGGCGCGACGCAGCGCTACGACTTTCATCCGCACGGAGCGTCCGACCCGTTGCTGTGCGAGGGGCGCGAGCCCGCCGCCCGCAGCATCGCGATCGATCCGCGCCATCTGCTCGTGTTGCCCGTGCTGCCGGCGTCACCGGACGCGCCATGACCCCTTTCGTTCAACGGAGATTCACCATGTCTGCAGGTTCCCTTTTCGTGAAAGGCATGCGCGCGCGCGTGCTCGCACTGTGCGCGCTCGCGGCGCTTTCCTGCGCGGCTGCGCATGCGGCGCCGCTGTATCCGGGCGAGGACGCGCTGTACGCGAAGGCCGCCGACGAAGGGCTCGTCGTGTCGTTCGACACCGGCCCCGAATGGGCGAACTGGAAGGCGCTGTTCGCCGAATTCCGCAAGCGCTACCCGAAGGTCGAAATCACGTACAACGACATCGGCTCCGCGGCCACCGTCGTCGCGCTGGACAAGTCGCGCCGCCGTCCGCAGGCCGATACCGCGTACTACTTCGCGGCGTCGGCGCTCGACGCCGCGAGCAAGGACGTCGTCGCGCCGTTCCGGCCGATCAACTTCGACAAGCTGCCGGGCGTGTTCCGCGCGGCCGACGGCCGCTGGTTCGCCGTGCATTCGCTGAACATCGCGTTCCTCGTCAACCGGAAGCTCGTGAAGGACGTGCCGCAGCGCTGGTCCGACCTGCTGAAGCCCGAGTACCGCAACGCCGTGGTCTATCTCGACCCGCGTTCGACCGGGCAGGGCCAGGTCGCGGTGTTCGCGGCCGCGTATGCGAACGGCGGCAGCGTCGACAATCCGAAACCGGGCGCCGAATTCTTCGGCAAGCTCAAGCGCGCGGGCAACGTGCTGCGCGTCGAAGGCACGACGCCGTATGCGAAGTTCGTGAAGGGCGAGATCCCGATCCTGATCGGCTACGAGAACGACGGCCTCAAGGCGAAGTATGCGGACGGGATGGGCGACGCGGCCGACGTCGTGATTCCGCAGGACGGCAGCGTGTCGGCGCCGTATGCGATGAGTCTCGTGAAGAGCGGGCCGAATCCGTCCGCCGCGCAGCTGTGGCTCAACCTCGTGATGAGCGACGTCGGCCAGGCGCTGTTCGCGCAGGGTTACGTGCGTCCGGCCGTGCCCGGCACGCCGGTGGCGCAGGACGTCGCGGCGAAGCTGCCGAATGCGCCGCAGGTTCGCCCGCTCGATGTCGCGAAGGCGGCCGCGCGCAAGGCCGAGGTCGACCAGCTGTGGTCGCAGGCCACGCTCGGCAACTAAGGGGCTCGCGATGCAGGCTTCGTTACCGGAACGCGGCGTGCTGCGCCGCTTCGGCGCGCTTCCCGCGGCCGCGCTGCTCGCGGTGTGCTTCGTGCTGCCGCTCGCCGCGCTGGTCGACGCCGCCTGTGCGGACGGCGGGCGGGCGTTCGCGGCGGTGCTGCGCGACCCGCTCGTCGCCGCTGCGATCGCCCGCTCGCTCGCGCTGGGCGTCGGCGCCGGGACGCTGTCGGTCGGCGTGGGCGTGCCGCTCGCCTTCGTGCTGGCGGGCCAGTCGCCGGCGCGCCGCCACTGGTCGCTGGCGCTGCTCGGCGTGCCGCTCGCGTTCTCCGGCCTCGTGATCGCGTACGGCTTCGTCCTCGCGTTCGGCCGCGCGGGCTTCGTCACCATGCTGCTGGCGGCGCTGGGCGCCGATCCGAACGCGATCGGCGGCGCGATCTACACGATGCCGGGGCTCGCCTTCGCCTATGCGTATTACCTGATTCCGCGGGTCGCGCTGATGATCTATCCGGCCCTCGCGAATTTCGACCGGCGGCCGCTCGAAGCGGCGCTGACGCTCGGTGCGCGGCCGTGGCGCGCGTGGCTCGACGTCGCGTGGCGCGAGCTGTGGCCGTCGATCATGTCCGCCTGGTGCCTCGTGACCGCGATCGCGCTCGGCACGTACGGCACGGCGCTCGCGCTGGCCGGCACGCAGATCAACATCCTGCCGCTGCTGATGTATCTGAAGCTGTCGGACGGGCAAACCGATTTTTCGCAGGCGGCCGTGCTGTCGATCGTGCTGACCGCCATCTGCACCTGCGTTCTTGCACTGGGGGAAGGCCTTGTTCGGCAACGGCGGCATTGAATGGTCGGGGGCGGCGCGGGATCAGCTCGCGCGGCTGGCGCAGCGGCAGAACGGCTTGCGCCGGCATCGGATGCCGGTGGGCGTGATCGGCCCGCGCGACGCGACGGACGAGCAGATGCGCGTCGCGGAGCGGCTCGCCCATGCGTTGGCGACGGCGGGTGTCGCGCTCGTCGGCGGCGGCAAGCAGGGCGTGATGGAAGCCGCCGCGCGCGGCGCGCATGCGGCGGGTGGCTGTGCGATCGGGCTGCTGCCCGAAGACGACGCGACGCTCGCGAATCCGTATCTGAGCGTCGCGCTGCCGACCGGGCTCGGCATCACGCGGAACGCGCTGGTGGCGCGCGCGTCGCTGTGCCTGATCGCGGTCGGCGGCGGTCTCGGCACGCTGTCCGAAATCGCGCTCGGCTTGCAGTGGGGCAAGCCGGTGTTCACGATTTGCGACGCGCCGCAGGTGGCGGGCGTCGAGTGCTTCGACGACGCCGACCGGCTCGTCGCGCGGGTGGCGCAGTGGCTGGCCGATTCGGCGTAGCGCCGCACGGCCGGGATGCAGCGGGCCAACGGTTCAGACCATCCGCCGCAGGTTCTGCATGGCGGGATCGAAGCCCGGCATCGTGCGATGGGTGCGCACGGTCCGTACCGTTGCGGGGGGAGCGCGCATCCGCCGGTTGATCGACGGATGCGCGAGGCGTGTGGAGGCGATACAGGCCGCGCCGCTTACTTCACCGCAAACAGCGTCAGGTTCATGAACAGCTTGAACGCGTAGCCGAGCGTGACCGCGCCGAGCACGCCGCCCGCCCACAGCACGACGAACCACATCCAGCCGCGCATCCGGGGCCGCGGCGCGCCGGCCGGGCGCGCGCGGCAATCAGTGGTGGTAGTAATGCTGGTCTTCATGGCGCACCTTGCCTCGGAATACCCAGTAGCCCATCGTCGTGTACGCGATGATGATCGGCAGGATGATCGCTGCGCCGACCAGCGTGAAGGTCTGGCTCGAACGCGGCGCGGCGGCTTCCCAGATCGTCATCGTCGGCGGGATCGCATACGGGAACATCGTGACGAGCAGCCCGACGTAGCCGAGCAGCACCAGCGCCAGCGCCAGCACGAACGGCGTCATGTCGTGCCGGTCGCGCACCGCGCGACGCATCCACACCGCGCATCCGGCGACCAGGAACGGCACCGGCAGCAGGCGCCAGAACAGCCCCGTGTCGAACCAGCGCTGCGCGATCGCCGGGTCCTGCAGCGGCGTCCACAGGCTGACGACCGCGATGAAGCCGAGCAGCACGACCGTCAGCGGCCACACGACGCGATGCAGGCGGCGTTGCAGGTCGCCTTCCGTCTTCGCGACGAGCCAGCAGCAGCCGAGCAGCGCATACGTGACGACGAGGCCGAGGCCCGTCAGCAGGCTGAACGGCGTGAGCCAGTCGAACGCGTCGCCGGCGAATACGCCGTTCTTCACGTTGATGCCCTGCAGGAACGCGCCGAGCGCGATCCCCTGGAACAGCGTCGCACCGGCCGAGCCGCCGATGAACGCGAGGTCCCACAGATGCTTCGTGCGGCGCGCCTTCGCGCGGATCTCGAACGACACGCCGCGGAAGATCAGGCACACCAGCATGAAGATCAGCGGCAGGTAGAGCGCCGACAGCACCGTCGCATACACGACCGGGAACACCGCGAACAGCCCGGCGCCGCCGAGCACCAGCCACGTTTCGTTGCCGTCCCACACGGGCGCGACGGTGTTCATCATCAGGTCGCGTTCCTTCTCGTCCGGGAAGAACGGGAAGACGATGCCGATGCCGAGGTCGAAGCCGTCGAGCACGACGTACATGAAGAGCCCCAATGCGATGATCGCGGCCCAGATTACGGTGACGTCCATAGGTTTTCTCGTTTGCTCAGAAGGGGGGCTCAGACGGTCTCGATCAGTTCGTCGACCGCCGACATCGGGCGGCGCGCGGTGTGATCGCGGCGCGAGCCGGGCGCGTCGTGGTTCGCGTCGTGCGTCGCGTCGGGCAGCGCGGGGCCGGCCTTCATCAGCTTCAGGATGTAGTACATGCCGGTGCCGAACACGAGGAAGTAGACGATCACGAAGGTCATCATCGACAGGCTGACCTGCTGCAGCGTCAGCGGCGACACGGCCTGCGCGGTGCGCATCACGCCGTACACGACCCAGGGCTGGCGGCCGGCTTCGGTCGTCACCCAGCCGGCGAGCAGCGACACGAAGCCGGTCGGGCCCATCGCCAGCGCGAAGCGGTGGAACCACTTCGATTCGTACAGGCTACCGCGGCGGCGCAGCAGCCACGCGAGCACGGCGAGGCCGATCATCGCGAAGCCGATGCCGACCATGATCCGGAAGCTCCAGAACACGATCGTCGAATTCGGGCGGTCTTGCGGCGGGAAGTCCTTCAACCCGCGGATTTCGCCGTCCCAGCTATGCGTGAGGATCAGGCTGCCGAGATGCGGAACCTTAACCGCGTAGCGCGTCGTTTCGGCCTTCATGTCCGGAATGCCGAACAGGTTGAGCGCCGTGCCGCCCTTTTCGGTGTCCCACAGCCCTTCGATCGCGGCGATCTTCGCGGGCTGGTGCTTCAGCGTGTTGATCCCGTGCTGGTCGCCGATCACGGCTTGCAGCGGCGCGAGCACGAGCAGCAGCCACAGCGCCATCGAGAACATCTTCTTCACGCCGCGGTCGCGACGGCCCTTCAGCAGATGCCATGCGCCCGTCGCGGCCACGACCAGCGCCGCGACGATGAACGCGGCGATCGCCATGTGCAGCAGGCGGTACGGGAACGACGGGTTGAAGATGATCGCGAGCCAGTCGGTCGGCACGATGCGGCCGTCGACGATCTCGAAGCCCTGCGGCGTCTGCATCCAGCTGTTCGACGCGAGGATCCAGAAGGTGGAGATCAGCGTGCCGATCGCGACCATCAGCGTCGCGCCGAAGTGCGCGCGCGGGCTGACGCGATTCCAGCCGAACAGCATGATGCCGAGGAAGCCCGCTTCGAGGAAGAACGCGGTCATGACCTCGTACATCAGCAGCGGGCCGGTGACGGAGCCGGCGAAGCTCGAGAAGCCCGACCAGTTCGTGCCGAACTGGTAGCTCATCACGACGCCGGAGACGACGCCCATCCCGAACGCGACCGCGAAGATCTTCGACCAGAACAGACACAGGGTTTTGTAGTAAGACTTGCCCGTCTTCAGCCAGCGATATTCGAGCACGGCGATGAAGCTGGCGAGGCCGATGCTCAGCGCCGGGAACACGATGTGGAAGGAGACGGTGAACGCGAATTGCAGGCGGGCCAGATCGAAGGCCGAAAATGCGGTGTTCATACCAGTTGACCGAGGCTGACGATACCCGCCGGCGGGTGCCGGCGGCCCCCGAACCGTCGAGGGCGGCGGGGTTGGCTGGAGTATCTGCCCCGATGCTGCGCTGCGAAATGTGCCAACTCGTCGCAGATGTCCAGCGCGTCGCGCCCGTTTTCGAGATAAATCGTTGATTCGTATCAACAACGCGATGCGCGGCGCATGCGACGGCTGCGCGGCGGTCTGCCGCACGTGCGGCAATATGGCGCGACGCATCATGCGGATCGCCTGTCGTGCGTCAACACGCCGCTGCGTGCGCGGCTGCGGCGTGCGTCGCATGAATTGCGTACACTCTGAGTCTCGTTTCGGCAGGGCCGGGCGTCTCGGTTCCGGTCCGCTTTCACACAGGGCACGAAGATGATCGATTTACGCAGCGATACCGTGACGCGTCCGAGCCAGCCGATGCTGGCCGCCATGACTGCCGCCGAAGTCGGCGACGACGTGTGGGGCGACGACCCGACCGTGCTGCGCCTGCAGGCCGTCACGGCCGAGCGCGCGGGCAAGGAAGCCGGCCTGTTCTTCCCGAGCGGCACGCAGAGCAACCTCGCTGCCTTGATGGCGCATTGCGAGCGCGGCGACGAATACATCGTCGGTCAGCTCGCGCACACCTACAAGTACGAGGGCGGCGGCGCGGCGGTGCTCGGCAGCATCCAGCCGCAACCGCTCGAGAACGCGCCCGACGGCACGCTGCCGCTCGAGAAGATCGCCGCGGCGATCAAGCCGCTCGACAATCACTTCGCGCGCACGCGCCTGCTCGCGCTCGAGAACACGATCGGCGGCAAGGTGCTGCCGGAAGGCTATGTGCGCGAAGCCGTCGCGCTCGCGCGCAGCCGCGGGCTCGCCACCCACCTCGACGGCGCGCGCGTGTGCAATGCGGCCGTCGCGTCGGGGCGCTCGCTCGCCGAGCTGTGCGAGGGCTTCGATACCGTGTCGATCTGCTTCTCGAAAGGGCTCGGCGCGCCGGTCGGGTCGGTGCTGGTCGGCAGCCGCGCGCTGCTCGAGCGCGCGCAGCGCTGGCGCAAGGTGCTGGGCGGCGGGATGCGGCAGTCGGGCATCCTCGCGGCCGCGTGCCTGTACGCGCTCGATCACAACGTCGAGCGGCTCGCCGACGATCACGCGAATGCCGCGCACCTCGCCGAGGGCCTCGCGCGCATCGAGCCGGTGAAGGTGACGTCGCAGGCGACCAACATGGTGTTCGCGCAATTCCCCGAAGCCGACTGCGCGCCGCTCGAGGCGTGGCTCAAGGAGCACGGGATTCTGACGCAGATGCTGTACGCGTCGCGCTTCGTCACGCACTGCGACGTGTCGCGGGCGGATATCGGTACCTTCGTTGACGCAGTGCGCGCGTATTTCGCGAAGCGTCGCGGGTAACCGGATGGGTGGGGCAGTTCGGCCGATTGCGTTGGTTGCGTCGGTTGGGCCGATTACACGGATCACGCGGTGCAGAGTGCGATGCGCACATGGCCCCACCTGGTCTCAATCCGCCAGCGGCGCGAGCAAACGGCGCGCCGCTTCGACGACCCGCGCGGACAGCGACGCCATCGTCGGCGACTGCACCGTCCACGCGTGCCAGTACAGCGTGATGTCGGTCGGATGCGCGTGCGCGAGGTCGACGAGACCCTGGGCGTCGAGCGGCACATCGCCGAGCAGCGGCTCGGGCACCATCGCATAGCCGAGCGCGTGCCTGACTGCCGCGAAGTGGGCATGCGTGCCCGGCACGTAGTGGCACGGATACGCGCCGTCGGGCAGCCCGAGCTTCTCCCTCAAAAACGTGGACTGCAGCGTGTCGCGGCGCGAATACGCGACGACGGGCGCCGCGCGCGCGCTCGCGCGGTTCAGCCCGCGCGGAAACCACCGCGCGGCGAACGCGGCCGCCGCGAGCAGCCGATAGCGCATCGTGCCGAGCGGCGTCGCGACGCAGCCGCGCATCGGCTTCGACTCGGTCGTCACGCAGCCGACGGCCATGCCGCTTTCGAGCAGCGCGAACGTGTGGTCCTGATCCTCGACGATCAGCTCGAA
Source organism: Burkholderia vietnamiensis LMG 10929 (assembly GCF_000959445.1). NCBI lineage: Bacteria > Pseudomonadati > Pseudomonadota > Betaproteobacteria > Burkholderiales > Burkholderiaceae > Burkholderia > Burkholderia vietnamiensis. The sequence goes on from NZ_CP009630.1 coordinate 72,544, forward strand.
CAGGATGCGCTCGCCGGCCAGCACCGACGTCAGCGCGGGCAGGAACCACGTGCCGAGGCTGTCGGAGTTCAGCGCGATCGTGACCGAGATCGGCGATGCACGCTCGGCCGCGAGCGTGCTTTGCAGGTCGGCTTGCAGCAGCGCCACGCGGCGCAGATGCTGCAGCACGCGCTGGCCCGCGATCGTCGGTCGGCATGGCCGCGTGCGCAGCACGAGCGGCGTGCCGAGGCTCGCCTCGAGCGCGCGCACGCGCTGCGTGACGGCCGATGCGGTCACGTGCAGCCGGACGGCGGCCTGCTCGAAGCTGCCGGTGTCGGCGACGGCGAGCAGCGCGGCGGCCTGCTTGGGGTCGATCGTCAGAGACATGCGACGCAACTCCGGTGACGTGAGATGAGGCCCGCCAGTGTAAGGCCGCATGCGACTGCCCGCAGCGTCACGCGTCTCCCGTACGAAGCCGCCAATGGCCGCCGCGTTTTGCACTACGCTTGTGGGTACACGTGCGCATATCGCCCCGCATCGGCGGCATCCATGCCGCCTTCCGCGCGACCGCCACACTCCGCCGACGGAGCAACATCGCCATGATCTTCCGCCAACTGTTCGACCCGCAATCGTCGACCTACACCTATCTGCTCGCCGACCCGGCATCGCGCGAAGCGCTGCTGATCGATCCCGTGTTCGAACAGGTGCGTCGCGACGCGGCGCTCGTCGACGAGCTCGGGCTGCGGCTCGTCGCGACGATCGATACGCACGTGCACGCCGATCACGTGACGGGCGCGTGGCTGCTCAAGCAGCGCGCCGGCAGCACGATCGCGATCTCGGCCGCGAGCGGCGCGCAAGGCGCCGACCGCTATCTGAACGACGGCGAGCGCTGCCGGTTCGGCGGCCGCTACCTGACCGTGCGAGCGACGCCCGGCCATACGAGCGGCTGCATCAGCCTCGTGCTCGACGACGAATCGATGGCCTTCACCGGCGATTGCCTGCTGATTCGCGGCACCGGCCGCACCGATTTCCAGCAGGGCGACCCGCGTGCGCTGTATCGCGCGGTGCACGGCCGGCTGTTCACGCTGCCGGCCGCGTGCCTGCTGTATCCGGCGCACGACTACCGCGGGCTGACGGTGACGAGCGTCGGCGAGGAGCGGCGCTTCAACCCGCGCCTCGGCGGCGATCTCAGCGAAGACGATTTCGCCGGCTACATGCGCAACCTCGGGCTCGCGCATCCGCGGCAGATCGACGTCGCGGTGCCCGCGAACCTGCAGTGCGGCGTCGCCGCGAACGCGCCCGATGCGCAGGCCGCGCCGGATTGGGCGCCGCTCGTCTACACGTTCGCCGGGTTCTGGGAAATCGATCCGCAGTGGCTCGAAGATCATCTGCGCACGGTGCAGGTCGTCGACGTGCGCGAACCGGACGAATTCACCGGCCCGCTCGGCCATCTGCCCGGCGCGACGCCGATTCCGCTCGGCGAACTCGCCGCGCGCACCGGCGAGCTCGAGCACACGCGGCCGATCGTGACCGTGTGCCGCGCGGGCGGCCGCTCCGCGCAGGCGACCGTGATCCTGCGAAAGGCCGGCTTCGACGCGGTGGCGAACCTCGGCGGCGGGATGCTGCGCTGGCGCAGCGAAGGGCGCATCGTGGCGGACGGGCGAGCGTAAGAACATCACGAGCGGATGTCGAATTGGCTGGACGCGCACGCGGTTGCTTGCGCGTCCGTCGTTTGCATGCGCGGTTGATGAAGCGCGATCGTATCGTGCGTCCTTTCCGCTCGGCGCGTCCGATCGCGACTGACGCACGTGGACGCAGCCTTACTCACGCCGGCACCGGTTCGGCATCGGCATCGGCTCGGCATCGGCACCCGCATCGCATCCACCTCCATGCGAGCTGCGCGATGCGATCGCCCGCGGCCCACAGCGTATGCGCGCGCGTCGCGACGACCGCACCGAACGCATCCGCCGACCACGCCGTTACAACGTCGTATGCGTGACCGACTGCGCGAGCGTGAGCAGTTCGTCGAACTGCGTGATCAGCTCGAAGCACAGCAGGAACGCGAGCGTATAGGCCGGCGCGGGAAAGCGCCGGATCGCGGCGAGCGCGTGCGGCGCGAAGCGCGAGCGGACCGCATCGCGCGTGAGCAGCCACGCGATCGCGATGCCGATCGCGGCGCCGGCGATCAGGTCGGTCGGATAGTGATAGCCGAGATACGCGCGCGGCACGCAGATGAACACGACCGCATACAGCAGCGCGAACACGCCGGCGCGCCGCGCGATGATGAAGATGCCCGTCGCGATCGCCATCCACAGCATCGCGTGGTCGCTCGGGAACGAGCTCCACGCTTGCAGCGTGGCCGCGCGCAGCGTGTCGGACGGGAAGTGCAGATGCAGCTCGGGGTTGTAGATCGGCCGCACGCGGAACGGCAGCGTTTTCGCGAGCAGCCGCCCGACCGCGAGCGCGACGAGCCCGCTCGCCACCGTCGCGACGACCAGCTCGCGTTGCCGTTCGCGCTGCGGCCCCGGCTGAAACCATAGCCAGCACAGCACGGGGATCAGGACGAAGCCCTTGAACGTATAGAGGCCGGCGATCACGCGGATCGCGTGATTCATCAGCGGCCCGAACGTGATGTGCGTGAGGAAGACCTGGATCGTGGTGTCGAAATCATTCATGTCATGCGGCCCGACGGCACGGCAACCCATCGGCTGCGACCGGCGGAATCAGAAAGCGCGCTCGCAACGGAGCACGACGGGGGGCAAGTATGTCATCGGTAATGTTGAAGAAAATGGGAAAAAATACCGGGAATTCCCGGAGAAAATGCGGTTTTTCGATGGGGCCGGATTGCTCGACGCCGTGCGGCGCGGCTCCGCGAAATCGTCATACGGTTGCAGGAGCAACCATCGGGGCGTGCGGAAAAATAATTGGCCGGACTGCCGAGCGGGCGACGTGCCGTCGACCTTGCACCGGATGAGCGGACCGGGGGCGCCGGCCGCGCCCGGCTGTCGCGCGGCGGCGCCCCGTGCGACCCGCGAAAGAAAATAAAAAAAGCGGGCAGGCCGTCGAGCCTGCCCGCTTCATATCCGCGCTGGGCGGAAGAATTACCGGCGCCACATCCGCACGGCGAGCGCCGCGACCGACGTCGCGACGGCCAGCACGATCACCGCATTCCAGCCGAACTGTGCGAGCAACGCGCTGCCCGCCGCGGCGCCGGCCGCCATCCCGATGAACATGCCGACGAACAGCACGGCGTTCAGGCGGCTGCGCGACGCGGGATCGATCCGGTAGACGATCGCCTGATGCGCGATCAGCGTGGCCTGCACGCCGAGGTCGAAGCCGATCGTCGCCGCGGCGAGCAGCGCGAGCTGTGCATGCGGCGTCATCAGCGGCGCGGCGCCCATCGCGGCGAACGACACCGTCGCGATCGCGATGCCGATCCGCGTGACGCGCTCGGGGCCATGATGATCGGCCAGGCGTCCGGCGATCGGCGCGGCCAGTGCGCCCGCCGCGCCGGCGAGGCCGAATGCGCCGGCGGCCGCGCTGCCGAGATGGAACGGCGCGCCGTGCAGCATCACCGCGAGCGTCGACCAGAACGCGCTGAAGCCGACGGCCAGCAGCCCTTGCGCGAGCGCCGCACGGCGCAGCGCGGGATGACGGCGCCACAGTTCGCCGAGCGACGCGATCAGCGCGCGGTAGGACAGCTGCGTGGCCGGCTCGAAGCGCGGCAGCCCGCGTGCGGCGATCACGCCGATCGCGGCGACGCTCGCGGCCGCGAGCGCGAACATCGCGCGCCAGCCGATCGTTTCGGCGACGAAGCCGGCGACGACGCGCGACAGCAGGATGCCGAGCAGCAGCCCCGTCATCACCGTGCCGACGATGCGGCCGCGATGGGCGTCGTGCGCGAGCGTCGCGGCGGCCGGCACGACGTCCTGCGCCATCGTCGCGGTCAGGCCGATCGCGAAGCTGGCGGCCAGCAGCAGCCCGAGCGACGGCGCGAACGCGGCGAGCAACAGGGCGACGACCAGCGCGGCGGCCTTCGACACGATCACGCGGCGTCGGTCGAAGCGGTCGCCGAGCGGCGCGAGCAGCAGGATGCCGAGCGCATAGCCAAGCTGCGTCAGCGTCGGCACGAAGCCGATCGCGCGGGCCGATGCGCCGACGTCGGCGCCGAGCGCGGCGAGCATCGGCTGAGCGTAATAGAGCGGCGCAACGCCGAGGCCGGCCGCCGCGGCTAGCAGCATCACGAGACGGCGGTCGGGCAGAGACGCAGCGGCCGCATGGGCCGGCGCGTGAGCCGCGCGGGGCGCGGCGGCGAGATGGGTGGGGGTGGACATCGCGTGCATCCTGGTTCGGGTAACGGATGGAACGCAGTGTGCCGATCGCCGCCAGGCGTGGGTAGTACCGCGCGGCGCACATTTGTTATACGCTTCGCGAATGACAGACGAAATCTCCGATTCGCCCGCTGCTGGCCGGTCTCCGCGCCTCGAGACGGTTCCGGTCGACGGCGCAGGCTACCGTTTCGAGCTGATGGAAACATTCGTGCGCATAGTCGAAGCCGGCAGCCTGTCGGCGGCCGCCGCGCAGTTGCACACGACGCAGCCGACCGTCAGCCGGCGGCTGCAGGCGCTCGAGCGCTCGCTCGGCATGCGGCTGCTGCAGCGCACGACGCATGCGATGCGGCTGACCGTCGACGGCGAACGCTGCTTCACGCGCGCAAAGGAGCTGCTGGCCGGCTGGGCCGCCTTCGAGGCCGACCTGCGCGGCGCGCAGGAGGAGCCGGACGGGCTGCTGCGGGTCGCGGTGCCGCATGCGTTCGGGCAGGAGCGCTTCGTCGCGCCGCTAGCGCAGTTCCTGCGCGACTATCCGCGCGTCTCGGTGGAATGGTTGCTGCAGGACGAGGTGCGCGACTTCGTCGGCAGCGGCATCGACTGCGCGATCCAGGTGGGTGAGCCGAGCGACCCGGGCGTCGTCGCGATCCGGCTGACGAAGGTGCCGCGCTTCGTGGTGGCCGCGCCGTCGGTGCTCGATCGCGCGGCCGTGCCGGCCGATCCCGACGCGCTCGCCGCGTTGCCGTGGCTCGCGCTGCGCACCTATTACCGGAACGAACTCACGCTGACGCACGCCGTCACCGGCGACACGCGACGCATCGCGATCCGTCCGCGCGTCACGACCGAGAACCTGTACGCGCTGCGCAGCGCAGCGCTGCTCGGCGTCGGCGCATGCGTCGGCTCGTCGTGGCTGCTCGCCGATCATCTCGCACGCGGCGAACTCGTGCATCTCGCGCCCGACTGGCAGGCGTCGCCGCTGCCGGTGTACCTGACCTATCCGCATGCGCAGTTCTATCCGTCGCGGCTCGTGCGCTTCGTCGCGATGATGCGCGACGCGGTGCCGCCGCTCGTCGAAGACCGCGGCGCGTAGGCGCCGGGCGCGCCGTCAGCCGCGCCGGAGGCCTTCCGGCAGCGTGCTGATGCGGCGCACTTCGGGCGAGTCGAGCCACGCGCGCGACGTCGCGCAGTCGACGAACATGTCGGTCGCGTCCTCGCCCCAGAACAGGTCGCCGTCGAGTTCGAAGGTCGGCACGCCGAACACGCCGTGCGCGATCGCCCGGTCGGTGTTCGCGCGCAGCGCGTCCTTCACCGGTTGCGCGTCGACGGCCGTCACGCCGTCCGGAAAGCCGACCGCCTCGCACAGCGCGGCGAAGCCGTCCGGTGTCGACACGTCGTTGCCGTCGCGCCAGATGTGCCGGAAGATGCGCCGGATCGCGTCGGGCGAGCCGCCCATCGCGATCGCGAGCCGCAGCGGCCGGATCGGGTTGAACGGATGGGCGGGCGGCATCCGGAACGCAATGCCGAGCTTGTCCGCGCGGTATTGCGCGTGGCGGTAGGTGAACACGCGCTTCGCCGCAATCTCGGCCGGCGCTTTCTGTCCCCAGTGCGCGAGCAGCGCGCCGAGCACGATCGGCTTGGGCTCGAAGGCGATGCCGGGCGGCAACGTGTCGAAGCGTTCCTGCTGCAGATAGGCGAACGGCGAAACGAAATCGAAATACCAGGTGGCGGTGCGCGTGGCGTTCATCGTCGGTCCCTTGTGCGGAGTCGGAAGGCGGTGACGGGCAGCGCGCCGGCGGCCGGCGCGCTGCACGCAGCGGCGGCCAGTGTCGCATGCGGCGGGCTTTCGCGCTGCCGGCTGGCAGTGTGTGCGCTGCGGGCCGGCTCAACCGTGCTCGACGAGCGCCGCGAGCTTCGCGAGCGCCATCCGCCAGCCGGTCTCGTTGTCGGCGGCCGGCACGCCGGGCGGCACGCCGTCGTGCACGGCCTCGACGCGCGTGCCGCCCGCTTCGTCGGACAGCGTGATCGTGACCGTCATCGCGCCGCGCAGCAGCGGATCGTCGGTTTCGAACACGTCGATCTCGACGATTCGCTCGTCGGGCACGAGCGTCACGAAGCGGCCGTGATAAGTGTCGGTGTGCGCGGTGGTCTTGCCGGTGCCGTCCGACGGCGCGTCGTAGCTGAGCGACACGCGCAGCGCACCGCCTTCGCGCGCGTCGTAGGCGTGCACGCGGCACGTCATGCCGTCGGGCACCTTCCATCGTTCGACCGCGTGCGGGTCGAGCAATGCGCGGTAGACGCGTCCGCGCGGTGCGTTCAGGTGCCGGCTGACCCGGGTCGAATGCGTGTGCATGTGCAGCATGTCGCCTCCTGCGAAGCGCGTGACGGTGCACGCCGGCGACGGCGTGTCGTCGTGCTTCTTTCACGCATCGTAGGCGCGCGGCAGGCGTCTCGCAATGACGAGCCGCTTGCAGGGCCGCGAGCGTTCCGATTCGCGGATCGCGCCAGGGCGGGGGCGCTGCGACACGCTTCAGGACGACGGTCGCGTCATATCGAACGGTGCGGCCAGCGCCGGAATGGTCCGCGCGCCGTTGTCGGCGCAGCAACGCTCAACGCATCGACCTGGCGGCCGGCGCCTGCGATACATCGCTGAAAGTGGGTCGTGCAGCGAGCATAGGCGGTGCATCGTCGGTTCGCGTAGCATGACGGGGCGGCATCACTCGGCGGCCCGGCTCGGCGCCGTATTGGCGGACGCGGGCCGTCCCGTGCGCGCCTTCGCGCGCATGCCGTCGTCGGCTTCGATCGGGCGCATGCCGCCCGCCTGACTTCCGGAGAGAGAAGGAATGACCGAACCTGTCACCGCGCGTCGCGTCGACGCGCGCGAAGCACATGCGTGCGTCGATGCGCTGGCCGACGTGCTGATCGACTGCGTCGAGGGCGGCGCGTCCGTGAGCTTCATGCTGCCGATCGCGCGCGCGACGGCCGTTGCATTCTGGAAGCAGGTTGCCGAAGGCGTGGCGCGCGGCGAGCGCATCCTGCTCGTCGCCGAGGACGCGGCCGCGCGCATCGTCGGCACCGTGCAGATCGTGACCGCGCAAGCGGAGAACCAGCCGCATCGCGCCGACGTCGCGAAGATGCTCGTGTCCCGGCGCGCGCGTCGGCAGGGCATCGCCGCGAAGCTGCTGGCCGCCGCCGACCACGCCGCACGCGAAGCCGGCAAGACCGTGCTCGTGCTCGACACGGTGACGGGCGGCGATGCCGAACGCCTGTACGAGCGAGCCGGCTGGCAGCGCGTCGGCGTCGTGCCGAACTACGCGCTGATGCCCGACGGCACGCCGTGCGCGACCACGTATTTTCACAAGCAGCTTGTGTCGTGATGCACGCACGATCGGCGCTGCGCACGTCCACTCGCCCTTTCATCCCGTTCCGTTCCCATGCACATCATCGATCCGGTTCTGCTGTTCGCCACGTTCTGCGCGGGCGTCACCGCGTTGGCCGGCCCGCCGCTGCTCGCGCTCGTGTGGCGGCATCGCGCGGGCGTGCCGTGGCGCGCGTTTTTCTGCGGGATGCTGATCTTCTTCGTATTCCAGCCGGTGCTGCGGCTGTCTTGGCAGATTCCGCTGTTTCGCTGGCTCGGCGACGATCCGCGCTGGCATATGCCGATGCTCGTATTCGCGGCGCTCACCGCGGCACTGTTCGAGGAGTGCGGGCGCTGGGTCGCGTTCCGCTATCTGCTGGCCGGGCAACGCGATCCGCGCACCGCGGTGATGTACGGGCTCGGCCACGGCGGGCTGGAGGCGATGCTGCTGGTCGGCGTCGGCTTCGTCGCGCTCTGCGGCGGCTATCTGCTCGCGCGCGCCGGGCTCGTGACCAGCGCGGGCGTGCAAACGCTGATCGCGTCGCAGTTCGCCGGCATGACGCTCGCGTCGCCGTTCCTCGCGGTGCTCGAGCGCGTGAGCGCGGTTGCCGCGCATGTCGGGATGTCGCTGATGGTGATGCAGACGTTCGTGCGCGGCACGAAGCGCTGGCTGCTCGGCGCGATCGCGGTTCATTTCGCGATCGATCTCGTCGTCGTGCTGCTGTCGCGCTATTGGCACCTCGACTCGACGCTGCTCGAGGCGCTCCTGCTAGGATGCAGCGTCGCGATTCTGTGGCTCGGGATCCGGTCGAGTCGATGGGGCGCCGCGGCCGACGGGCTGCGGGGCGGGCAGGCGACGTGATCGCGCCGCCGCTGGCGCGCGACGGCGCAAAAAGCTGCGCAGGCCGCGCCGCCCGACCGTCCGATCGATCGATGCCGCAACATCCTCCTTCCCACCAAGGAACCCCGCCCCGATGAAACGCACCCCCATCGCCGTTGCCCTCGCGGGCCTGCTCGTCGCGTTGCCCGTCGCCGCATGGGCGCTCGTCAAGCCGTTGCGCGTGATCGCGCCCGCGCTGGTTCCCGGCGTGTCGTGCGCGGGCGCCGACATCTGCATCGACGATCCCGCGAAGCTCGGCGAGGCGCGGCAGCTCTATCGCGACGGTTACGCGCGCGCGGCGGCGGTGACCGGCGCATTCCGCTTGGCGCCGCGCGTCGTGTTCTGCTCGACGCGCGCGTGTGCCGACCGGTTCGGCCTCGGCGAACGCGCGGCATTGACGCTGGGAGACTTCGGCGTGGTCTTCGCGCCGCGCGGCTGGCAGACCTACTTCGTGGCACACGAGCTGATCCACCATCGGCAGGCGGAAGCGCTCGGCAATCTGACGGTCGCGACCAAGCCGCGCTGGCTGATCGAGGGAATGGCGTATTCGCTCAGCGGCGATCCGCGTCACCCGCTGACCGAGCCGTTCGAATCGTGGCGCACGCGTTTCGATGCGTGGCATGCGGCGCTCGGCCGGCAGCCGCTGTGGGATGCCGCCGCGGCCGTCCAGTGAAGCGACCGCGCTGCGGCGGCGAACGCGATGACGTCCGCGCCGACACGGCCCGCCGCACGCATGCGCACGCGGCGGGCATCGGCCGTCAGGCCGTCGTGTCGATGATGCCGGGGATCTTCACGTCCGGGTTCACGTCCGCGTCGTAGTCGACGCCGGCGATCTCGAAGCCGAACAGACGCAGGAACTCGGTCTTGTAACCGGCGAAGTCGGTCATCTCGTACAGGTTGTCGTTCGTGACCTTGTCCCACATCGCGACGACCTGCGCCTGCACCTGCGGATCCAGTTCCTTGTAGTCCGCGCGCAGCCGGCCTTCGTCGTCGATGTGCGGCGTCGCGCCGTACATGCTGTCCTTCAGCAGCCCGTACACCTGCTCGATGCAGCCTTCGTGCGTGCCCTTCTCCTTCATCACCTTGAACAGCAGCGACAGGTACAGCGGCATCATCGGGATCGCCGAGCTCGCCTGCGTGACGACGGCCTTCAGCACCGACACGCGCGCGTCGCCGCCATGCACGGCGAGCTTCTCGCGGATCGACACGACCTTCTTGTCGAGATCCTTCTTCGCCTCGCCGATCGAGCCGTTCCAGTAGATGTCATGCGTGATCTGCTCGCCCAGATACGTGAACGCGGTCGTCTTCGCGCCGTCGGCCAGCACGCCGGCGTCGGCGAGCGCGTCGATCCACATCTGCCAGTCCTCGCCGCCCATCACGGCGACGGTGCCGTCGATCTCTTCCTGCGTCGCCGGCTCGAGCGTCACCTCGCGGATCGTTTCCTTGTCGGTGTCGAGGCCGCGGAACGTCACCGACTTGCCGACCGGCTTCAGCGTCGAGCTGATCGTCTCGCCCGTCTTCGGATGCGTGCGGCGCGGCGCGGCCAGGCTGTAGACGACCAGATCGACCTTGCCGAGGTCCTGCTTGATGGTGTCGATCGTGATCTGCTTGACCTTGTCGGAGAACGCGTCGCCGTTGATGCTGCGCGCATAGAGCCCCTTTTCGGCGGCGAATTTCTCGAACGCGGCGCTGTTGTACCAGCCGGCGGTGCCCGGCTTGGTGTCGCTGCCGGCGCGCTCGAAGAACACGCCGAGCGTGTCCGCGCCCGAGCCGAAGGCGGCCGAGATCCGGGCCGCGAGGCCGTAGCCGGTCGACGCGCCGATCACGAGCACCTTCTTCGGGCCGTTGGCGATCGGGCCGTGCGAAGTCACGTAGTCGATCTGTTCCTTGACGTTGGCCTCGCAGCCGACCGGATGAGTGGTCACGCAGATGAAGCCACGCACGCGCGGTTTGATGATCATGAAATCCTCTTGTCAGAAAGGCAGGGACGGCCTGAAAACGGAAAAATCCCGCGCATTGTAATGGAAGCGGCGGGCGCGGCGGGCGCGGTGGGAACAGGGCGGCGCTCGCGAGCGTCGGGTCGGACCGCCGCGGCGCGTGCGTGCCGCGGCGCGTGGCCGGGCCGATGCGGGCGGCGCGACGGCGGCGGGAACGCCGATTTCACGAGCGCGCGCTGTCGATTTCCGCGCGCTCGTGTATAAATCCGACGTGACCGCGTTCGGCCGCGCCGTGCCGGCCGACCGCTCCGCTCTCGACCCTCACAAGGAGCCCGCATGCTGCAGATCCTCGGCAAGATTCCGTCCATCAACGTGCGCAAGGTGCTGTGGCTGTGCACCGAACTCGACCTGCCGTTCGAGCAGGAAGACTGGGGCTCGGGCTTCCGCTCGACCAACGACCCCGCCTATCTGGCGCTGAATCCGAACGGCCTCGTCCCGGTCATCAAGGACGACGATTTCGTGCTGTGGGAATCGAACACGATCATCCGCTATCTGGCGAACCGCTACGGCGACGACGCGCTGTATCCGGCCGACCCGCGCGCTCGCGCGCGGGTCGATCAGTGGATCGACTGGCAGGCGTCGGACCTGAACCGTTCGTGGGTCGGCGCGTTCCTCGGCCTCGTGCGCAAGTCGCCGCAGCATCAGGACCCGGCCGCGATCGCGCAGTCGATCGCCGGCTGGACCAACCACATGCAGGTGCTGAACGCGCACCTCGACGCGACCGATGCGTTCGTTGCCGGCGAGCACTTCACGCTCGCCGACATTCCGATCGGCCTGTCGGTGAACCGCTGGTTCGGCACGCCGTTCGAGCGTCCCGATCTGCCGGCGGTGCAGCGCTACGTCGAGCGTCTGGCGACGCGCGAGGGCTTCAAGAAGTACGCGGGCAGCGCGAACCCGTAACGATGCACGCGGCGTCGCGCGCGTGCGCGGCCGGCGCTGCGGCATTGCATCGTCACCGGGCCGCCGCCGCCGGCACCGCTTGCAGCACGCGCGCGAGAAACGCGTCGTGATTCCACGCGGATTCCGGCCGCGACAGCCCGAGCCGCACGACCACCAGCTGGCGGCTCGGCACCACGCTCACGAACTGGCCTTCATGGCCGACCGCATGAAACGCGTCGGCCGGCAGCGCGCTCGCGGCTCCATCGTGAGCGTCGAACGGCTCCGGCACCTTGACCCACAGGTGCGCGCCGAATTCGCCGCGCGTCGACAGCGGCGTCGGGCGCGTCAGGTAGCGCACCCAGCCTGCCGGCAACAGCCGCCGGCCGTCCCATACGCCGTCCTGCAGCAGCAGCTGGCCGAAGCGCGCCCAGTCGCGCGCGCTCGCATACATGAACGACGCGCTGCCGAGCGTGCCAGCCGCGTCGGGCTCGAACACCGCGCTGCGCATCCCGAGCGGCGCGAACAGCGCGCGGCGCGGAAAGGCGAGGTAATCGGCGTCGCTGCCGCCCATCGCTGCGCGCATCACACGCGCGACGATCGCGCTCGTGCCGCTCGAGTACTGCCACTGCGTGCCCGGTCGCGCGGCGAGCGGCATCGCGGATGCGAAGCGCGCGGTGTCGGGCTGCGTGAACAGCATCACCGCGACGTCGGACAGCGGGTCGTCGTAGTCCTCGTTGAATCGCAGGCCGCTCGTCATGCGCAGCAGTTCGTCGAGCGTGATCGCCGCGCGCGGGTCGCCGCTGCCGCGCCATTCGGGCAGCAGCGCCGCCGCCTGCGGCGACAGCCGGTGCTGCGCGACCAGCATGCCGACCAGCGCGGCCGTCACGGTCTTCGTCATCGACCAGCCGGGCAGCGGCGTGTCGGCGGTGAAGCCGGGCGCATAACGTTCGGCGATCACCTGGCCGCGCCACATCACGACGACCGCGCGCGTGCGCCGCAGCCGCGCCGGATCGGGTTCGTCGAAGGCGCGGTCGAGCGCGTGCTGCAGCTTGCCGGTGTCGATGCCCGATAGGGCGGCCGGCGCGGCTACGGCCACGGCGTGCGGCGGATCGGCAACGGGCGGCAGCGCGGCCGGCAGCACATCGTGCGCCGGCCCGAGCGCGAGCGTGCAGCCGAGCCCTGGCCGGAAGTCGGCCTCGCGTCGCGCGAAACCGGCGAACGTCGCGACCGCGCGCCGATGCTCCGGATCGAGCGACGGACGCACGAGCTTCAGCAGCGGATGAACGCCGGCCATGATGTCGACGTCGATCACCGATGCGGCCGGACGGCCCGACACGAACACGCCCGAACACAGCGCCTTGGCCGCATAGCCGGTGGCGATCGGCGCGAGCCGCGACAGCATGTAGCCCGCATAGCCGAGCGTGACGGCGACTGCGACGGCGGCGCCGCGCAGGATCAGCGATTTGAACGGGAGCGTCATGCGCGAGCGTCCTCGGTGGCGTGCCGGCCGGCAACGATCCGGCAGTGTCGCAGGTTCGGGCGACGCGGTGCAATCGCGCGCGCGTGACGAACGGCGGCAGCGTGCATCGCGCGTCGCTGCACGTGCGATGGCGCGACCGGCAAGCCGGCAAACGCGCGCCGGAGATGCGCAGGTTGAACTGCGGACGGCGGCCGGTCGATAATCGACCGGCATCGTTACCCCTCGAACCCAATCCAGAAACCGGAAAACGCCATGTCCTACGACAACAACAACCCGTTTGCCAGGATCCTGCGCGGCGAATTGCCGTGCGTGAAGATCGCCGAAGACGACGCCACCGTCGCGATCATGGACGTCATGCCGCAGGCCGACGGGCACGTGCTCGTGATCCCGAAGGAGCCGGCCGCGCAGCTCTTCGAGCTGTCCGGCGACGCGGCCGCGGCGAGCATCCGCATGACGCAGCGCGTCGCGGCGGCCGTGCGTGACGCGCTCGGCCCGGACGGCATGTTCATCGGCCAGTTCAACGGTGCTGCTGCGGGCCAGACGGTCCCGCACGTGCATTTCCACGTGATTCCGCGCTGGGAAGGCGTCGAGTTGCGGATGCACGCGCGCGACTTCGCCGATGCGGCGACGCTGGAAGCCCTCGCGCAGCGCATCCGCGCACGTTTCGTGTAACGGCCGCGCGGCTCGCTCCGGCCAGCGCGCGAGCACGCGCGCGCCGCGGCGCCCGCCGCGACTGTTTCCGCGGTGACGCCCGGTAACACCTGTAACGGCCAGCGAAACGCCTCCCGCGGAGGCCGGCGCTAGACTCCGCGCATCGCTACACCGGGCGACGGCAACGCGGATCGCCGCATGCGGCCGTACGGTCGCACGCCGCGACGGCACGGCGCTCGCGCGGTGCGATGCGTTCTTTTCGCCGGAGTCGAGCCATGTACAAAGTCCTCATCTCGTTTGCGCTGATCGCCGGCCTGTCCGGCTGCTATGTCGCGCCGCCTTACGGCTACGCGCCCGCGCCCGCGTACGGCTATGCGCCCGCCTACTACGGTTATGCGCCGGCCTACTACGGTTATGCGCCGGCCTATTACGCGCCGGCGGTCAGCGTCGGCATCGGCGGCCACTTCCGCATCCGCTGATCGCGCGGTACGCGCGGCGCGTGCAGCATGCGCGCCGCGCGGCCGTGTCGAGCCGGCGTTGCCGCATTGCTGCGCGTCGTGACGCCGCGTTCTCCGTACGTCGCGCCATCCATCCCAACTCTGTCGCCCGAGCCATCGACGGCTTGCTCGTTCATCGAGCCGGCTGCGCCTCGTCCTATTCTTCACGTGGATTCCGCCCGCCGCAGGCAGCCGCTGCGACGAACCCGCAATGCATGCGTAGCGCATCGCGCGCGTCGATCGGACTCCGCGTGTCGCGCGATCGTTGCCGCCGCGTGCGGCTGCGCCGATGTGTTGCCACGTGTGTCCGAAGCGATGCCTCGCGCCCGTTCCGGCCCGCGCGGAAACCGTGGGCGGCCGCCGGCGGAGCCCCGGCCGACGGGCCTTCGCGGCCGATTTCCGGCAAGCTTTTCCGGTTCCGTTTCGGCGAACAACTTGTTACCGAATGACGGCGGCAAGGACCTGCGAGCGGTGCTATTCTTCGCCGCAAGCTCATTGAAATGAATTGGTCGCGGTTCCGCACAATGCCGGAGTCGACGCCGACCGGTTCGGATCGTGGTAGCGAGCGGACCTTCAATAACCAGATTGCGAACAAGGAAGAATACGGGAATGTGGAAGAAAATCGCCCCCGCTCTCGTCGTCGCCGTGCTGACCGGCGCGACTGCAGTGCCGGCAATGGCCGGTGACCTGAACAATGCGCTTGGCGGCGCGCTCGGCGGGGTTGCCGGCGCAGCGGTCGGCGGCGCAGTCGGCGGCAGCACGGGTTCCGTGATCGGCGGCGCGATCGGCGGCGGCGCGGGTGGCGCGGTGACGTCGAACCGTCGCGAGCGCACCGGCGCGATCATCGGCGGCGCGCTCGGCGGCGGCGCAGGCACCGCGGCGGGCAACGCAATGGGCGGCCGCACGGGCGGCCTGCTGGGCGCGGCGGTCGGCGGCGGCGCCGGCGCGGCGCTCGGCGGCAACCTGTCGCGCAGCTCGTACGACCGCGACCATGGCGATCGCGGCTATCGCCATCGCAAGCACCGTCATCACCGCGACTGGGACTGATCGCGACGGGCCTCGCACGGTGCGCGACGCGCGCACCGGCGCGCCCGATCCGGCAGGCGCGGCGGCCTCGCAGAGGCCGCCGTCGCCGACGAAACCTGCAGTCTTGTCGTTCCTCCGCAGTCCTTCCCCGGCTACGCTCGATTGGCCGGCGCATTCCCTCCTGCCGTACCTTCTCCTCTTCGACGACATCGCGCGCTACGTTCCCTTGTAGCCGTTCGGCATACGCGCGCACATCCATGCAACTGCTCGGCACAGAGCCCGATGTCCGCCGACACCGTCACGATTCCCCCCGACGCGCACAACTCGCGCTCGCCGAGCCTCGGCACCGGTAGTGCGGAATCGAATGAAAGGCATCGCAACATTTAATTGGTCGATCGCAATCGACTTCGCTATCGTCAGCGCTGCCCGCGTACGGAATCGAGCATTGCCGTCCCGATCCCGTCCCGCGTGATGCCGAGCGTGTGCGGAGCGGCAAGCATCGGCGCGCGCCCGGATTCGCGCACGGCCCCGTCGCGAAGCCTGTCCGACCGAACGAAGGCGCTGTCGTGCGACGCGGCCGCGTTGCGCAGCGGACGTTGGACCAACCCATTGCCTGGATGCCTTATGTCGAAGACTACGTATTACGCGCCGCATGGCGGCCACCCGCCGCAGACCGATCTGCTGACCGATCGCGCGATGTTCACCGAGGCGTACGCGGTCATTCCGAAGGGAGTGATGCGCGACATCGTGACGAGCTGGCTGCCGTTCTGGACCCACACGCGCCTGTGGGTGATCGCGCGCCCGCTGTCGGGTTTCGCCGAGACCTTCTCGCAGTACATCGTCGAAGTGAATCCCGGCGGCGGCAGCGACAAGCCCGAGCAGGACCGCAACGCCGAAGCCGTGCTGTTCGTCGTCGAGGGCGAGGCCGAGCTGACGCTGCAGGGCAAGCAGCACACGCTGAAGCCGGGCGGCTATGCGTTCATTCCGCCGGGCGCCGACTGGACGCTGCACAACGTCAGTGATGCCGCGGTGCGTTTCCACTGGATTCGCAAGCACTATCAGGCCGTCGACGGCATCGCACTGCCGGACGCGTTCGTGACCAACGAGCAGGAGGTCGAGCCGATTCCGATGCCGGGCACCAACGGTGCATGGGTGACGACGCGTTTCGTCGACATGAGCGACATGCGTCACGACATGCACGTGAACATCGTGACGTTCGAGCCGGGCGGCGTGATTCCGTTCGCCGAGACGCACGTGATGGAGCACGGCTTGTACGTGCTCGAAGGCAAGGCCGTCTATCGCCTGAACCAGGACTGGGTCGAGGTGGAGGCGGGCGACTTCATGTGGCTGCGCGCGTTCTGCCCGCAGGCGTGCTATTCGGGCGGGCCGGGCCGCTTCCGCTATCTGCTGTACAAGGACGTGAACCGCCACATGAACCTGACGCTGAATCCCGCGCGCTGAGCATCGCGCGTTGGATCGGAGGAAACGCCGGCGCATGCCGGCGTCTTTTTGGGTGATACGGGGCGTGTGCGTCGCGTGGCCGCGCGACGGCGTCGCACGCGATGCGGATCGCATCGTCGTCATGGCCGGCGGCCGACAGCTCGCCCAGCGTCGGCGTCGCGCATGCGCGTTCGAGCAGCACCGCGTCGCGATCGTGCAGCCATACCCGCGCGGCGCCGTTGCCGTTCCACCACGTCATCAGCGCGTTGCCGCGCCGCTCTTCGTCGCAGGTCGCGACCTTCAGCATCGCGGGCTGCGCATGCCGGGTGACCGGCAGCACGCCGCCGCTCGCGCTGAGGATCGGGCCGCCGTCGGGAACGAGATCCCATCGGCGCAGATAAGTGTCGAACATGCAGACGATGGTACAGGCGAAGCCGCCCGCGCGCAGGGCGCGGCGCCCGGGGCTGAGGCCCGTGCATCGGCCTTTCCTAAATAAAATTTAGCCAGTCAAAGTTTGGCTAAAGAATGTTCCGGTATCGCGGCATCCCTTCGACAATGCGCGCGTTTCGCGATCGACGAACGCCGCTGCGGCGCGCGCGGTCGCCCCATCGAATCAGGAGCCTGCATGATCCATCGCACCGCCGACCCATCGTCGCGACCACGAGTGTGTGCGGCATTGCCGCGCCGCTGTGTTCGGCGCATCCCGCTCGCGGTGACCGTCTCGCCCGACTACTACATGAAGACTACCGACGACGGAACCCTATCGGTGGCCGTGAAGCCGCCGCGCATGGCGCGCGTCGACCGACGCGATTTCGCCCATGCCCGATCCGCGCGCAGTACGCGCAGCGAAGACTTCGCGCCTTTGATCCGCCGCGTCGTCGCGCTCGGCGCTTCGGGAACCATCGAGCGCCACGCGCAACGCAAGCCGGCAACGCCGCTGCCCGCGATCGACGCAGCCGGGCGCGCGCGTGTGCGCGGCCTGTTTCGTATCGAAAGCTGAGGCGAGCACGATGCATACGCTATATCTGATTGCGATCGTTGCGGAAGCGATGTCGGGCGCGCTGATGGGCATGCGGCGCGGGATGGACCGGTTCGGCCTCGCGCTGGTCGGCGCGGTGACGGCGCTCGGCGGCGGCACCGTGCGCGACGTGCTGCTCGGACACTATCCGCTCGGCTGGATCGCGCATCCGGCCTATCTGCTGATCACGCTCGCGGCCGCGACCGCCGCGTCGTGGGCTGCGCGGCACCTGTCACGGATGAAGACGCTGTTCGTGACCGTCGACGCGATCGGCCTCGCGGCGTTCACGATCATCGGCTGCGACATCGGCGCGTCGACCGGCGCGGCGCCGATCATCGTCGTGCTGGCAGGTGCGATCACCGGCGTGTGCGGCGGGATGCTGCGCGACCTGCTGTGCAACGAGATGCCGCTGGTCCTGCGCGACGAACTGTACGCGAGCGTCGCATTGTTCACGGGCGGGTTGTACGTCGGCATGCAGTATCTGGGTATCGGCGCGGGGCCGGCGACGATCGTCGCGCTCGTGGCAGGCTTCGCGACGCGGATGCTCGCCGTGCGACTCGGATGGAAATTGCGGACTTTCGCCGTCGCGGATGTCGAGCGCTGAGCAATCGTGCCGGCGCGAACCTTGGCGCGCTGCTCGGGCAGCGGGGCTGACACGCGGAGATGCGGCGCGCTGGTGGTGCCGGTCGTGCCGGTCACACGCCGGAGCCTGAATACGGGGAGGGCATGGCGAGCGCCCTGGACATGCGGTCATCGACGCAACAAGCGGCGAACGATGGCCTACATCGCTACAGATGAGGAGCGTTCACGACAAATGGACGGAAAACGGCCGATTCGCCGGCGTGCTGCATAGGCGGCGGGGTTCGCTTGGCTCGCACCGGCAACCCGGCAACCCGGCAACCCGGCGGACCGGGGGCCGGCAAACCGGGAGAACGGGGAGAACGAGGCGAACGAGGCGAACCGGGCGAACCGGGCGAACCGGGCGAACCGGGCGAACCGGGCGAACCGGGCGAACCGGCGAACCGGCGAACCCGCCCCCGCGGCCCAACCGCCCCGCACGAAGCCTGCCCCAGCATCCGCCCGCCCCACTACGCCAACGATTCGATCCGAATCAACAGGTTGCGCGCATGCGCGATGAACGCCTCGTGCGTCGCACGATCCCCATGACCTTCGAACCCGCCTTGCTCGGCGAACGCGAGCTGCTCCGCATAGAGATCGACGACGGCGCTGCGTGTATCCGGCGGCAGCGCGCGAATCATCGAAACGAGCAGCAGCTCCTGCGCGCGCAACATGCCGGACAGCGATTGGGCGTTCATGCCGACCTCCTCGAACGATGCGGCGGCGTGCCGCTCGTTTCATAGTAGGCGCTCGGCGCGCCCAACGGAAATCAGCCGGCGGCCGTGGCGGCGCGTGCGTCGCGCACCGTGCGGGCGACGCGCTCGACGAATTCGACATCGACGCTCGACAGCGCTTCGCGCTTGCCGTCGGGCGTCTCGACCATCAGCCGGTACGTGACGTCCTGCGTGGTCCAGGCGAGATAGCCGACCACGACCAGCATCACGCCGACCACCAGCGCGGCGCTCGATGCGCCGATACCGCCGGCCACGGCGACGGCCGCGCCGATCAGCGAGATCAGCCACGGTACGAGACGATTTTTCGGAATCTTGACGACGTCGACGTTGCGAATGTCACGCAGCGGAAAGACCTGCCCGGCGGCCGACAGGCCGTTGCGCGTGATCGTCACGCCGCGTTCGTTGAATGCGTTTTCCATCGTGTGTTGCGTGGACGAAAACGCGCAGCGTAGCAGACTTCGCTGCCCCGTCAAACGGGACCGAGTGCCGCACGACCCAAGCGCGCGGCGCAACCGGCCTCGGCGGGCGTCAGAACTGCAGCCGGCCGTCGCCGTACAGGCGGCCCGGCACGTGCGACGCGACGACTTCGGCGATCTGTTCGTCGGTCGATTCGGCCGGCACGATCTGGCGCCGCGCGGGCGCGTCGAGGTGCATCGTCCATTCGACGAGCCGGTACGGGCGACCCCACGGCCGCAGCATTTCCACCGACACGCGGCAGCTCTGGACCGGGAGCGAATGCTGGCGCGTCAGAATCGCGTGCAGATGGCTGAAAACGGTATCTTCGATCATCATGGCCTCCGATCCTGTCTTGTGAGCAGTTGCTGGCGGTGCCGTAGTGGTTCTCAAAAAAAAGAAGCCGCCGATGCTCAGGCGGCCAACAGGGGGGGTGAGAGCATCCTCTCAGCCCAGAATTAAGCGAAACTTAAAAGCGCATAAAAAAGCGCCCCGCACGCGGGGCGCTGCTTGCCGGCGGGGTCCGCGAACCGCGCGGACCGTCGGCCGGGTGCCTTAGAACTTGTGGCGGATACCGACGCGCACCGCGAGCTGGTTCTGCGAGTTCGTGCCCGACGTGCCGAAGTAGCTGCTCGTGCTCGAGCCGATCGCCGCTTGCGCGCCGTCGCCCGACGCGTCCTGGTAGATCACCAGGCCATACACGTCCGTACGCTTGCTGAGCGCGTAGTCGAGCGCGAGGTTGCCCTGGTTCCAGTGAGCCGAGCCGCCGTTGCGCGTCGCGTTCGTGTACGTATAGCCCGCCGCTGCCGACAGCGCCGGCGTGAATGCATACTTCAGGCCGCCTTCATATGCGTTGAAGAACGTGCCGCCCGCGCCCGAGATCGTCGAGAACTGCGTACGCGTCCACAGCAGCCATGCCGTTGCCGGGCCCCACACGTAGCGGCCGCCCACGCCGTAGGTGCGCAGGTCGCGGATGTTCGACAGCGCGAGGTTCGCGATCGTCGTCGAGAACGCCGGCGCCGACTGGCTCGGGTAACGGATGTCCGTGTAGGCCGCACCGATCGCGAACGGGCCGTTCGCATAGTTCATGCCGAAGCTGTAGGCACGCGACGAGCCGCCCGTGTTCGTGGTGCCCGTGCCCGGTGCGCCCGCGAAGTCGGTCGAGTTCGAGAAGCCGTACAACGCGCCGAACGTGAAGCCCGAGTAGTTCGCACTCTGGAACTTCACGGCGTTGTTGATGCGGCTCGACGTGAGCTGGTCGACGTCGTTGACGTGGTACGCGTAGTTGCCCGCGACCGTGTTGCCGCCCGTCGAGTAGGACGAGCCGAGGATGTCGGTCGAGAACGAATACTGACGGCCGAACGTCAGCGTGCCGTACTGCGTCTGGCTCAGGCCGACGTAAGCCTGGCGGCCGAACATCGCGCCGCCCTGACCGGCCGCGCCGGTGCCGACGCTGAAGCCGTTTTCGAGCACGAAGATCGCCTTCAGGCCGCCGCCCAGGTCTTCCGTGCCGCGCAGGCCCCAGCGGCTGCCTTGCGCGATGCCGTCGTCGAACTTGAACAGCTTGCTGCCGGCCGCGGTCGAGCTCTTGGTGCTGTGGTTCACGTAGCTGATGCCGGCGTCGATCACGCCGTACAGCGTGACGCTGCTTTGCGCGTGGGCGGTACCGGCCGTTGCTGCCAGGATGGCGATGGTCAACAGTTTCTTGTTCAAAGGATTCTCCGAGCGAGTAAAGGGCTTTTACAGTTGCGGCTCCGGCGCTCTCTATGGGCGCTCTCACGGACCGGCGGCAACTTTATCGACGGACCACTTAATGAATGTGACAGCGTTGTCATCTGACGAATATGTGGTTCTGATGCCACAGTCGCTCCCGCGCGATCGCGCCACGGGTTATGCCGAACGCGCGCGTCATTCCATCGCTCTCCGGAATATGCACATGAAATAAGCTTGGTTGGTGCCGCTGCGCGGGCGTGCCACGATGCGCGCTCCATCACGAAACGGGACAAGAGCACACCATGCGACGTTCGATCCTGACCGGCCTCGGCGCGCTTGCCGCGGCGCTGGCCTTTGCCTCATCCGGCGCGCACGCCGATTCGCAGACCTTGAAGATCGGCACGATGAGCGGCCCCGATGCGCAGATCTGGAGCGAGGTGACCAAAGTCGCCGCACGCGAGGGCCTCGCGATCAAGGTGATCGAGTTCAACGACTACGTGCAGCCGAACGCGGCGCTCGACGCCGGCGACCTCGACGCGAACGGCTTCCAGCACCAGCCGTTTCTCGACAGCCAGATCAAGCAGCGCGGCTACCGGATCGTCAACGTCGGGCTCACCTACACCGCGCCGATGGGCTTCTATTCGAAGAAGCTGAAATCGCTGAAGGACTTGCCGGCAGGTGGGAAGGTCGGCATCCAGAACGATCCGTCGAACGGCAACCGCGCGTTGCTGTTGCTGCAGAAGTACGGGGTGATCAAGCTGAAGCCGGGCGTCGGCACGAACGGCGTCAACGCGACGCCGCTCGACGTCGCCGAGAATCCGAAGAAAATCAGGATCGTCGAGCTCGATGCCGCGCAACTGCCGCGCGCGCTGCCCGACCTCGATGCCGCGTCGATCAACACCGACTATGCAGTGAAGGCCGGGCTCACGCCGGTGAAGGACGCGATCGCGATCGAGGACCTGCGCGGCCCGTATGCGAACCTGATCGCGGTGCGCGCGCAGGACAAGGACAAGCCGTGGGTGAAGAAGCTCGTCGCGGCCTATGAATCGGACGACGTGCGCAAGTTCATCGACCGGACCTTCGGCGGCGCGATCGTGCCGGCGTTCTGAGCGTCGACAGCACGTCGACAGCACGTCGACAGCACGTCGGCCGCTGCCGGGCCGCTGCGCCGGGGCATCGGTCGCATTCGCCTGAGCCGAAAAGCAAATCGCCCGCGCAAGCGGGCGATTTCGTTGATGTTGATGCACGCGGCGATAGCGCCGCGGGCCGTTCGCTCAAGCAGACAGCAGCGAGCCGCTGCGGATCGGCGTCGCGCCGGCGATGCGCGCGACTTCCATTCCGGCGGTGGCGAACCGCACGACCTGCCGCGCGTACAGCACGCCCGACACGCTGCTCTTCAGCGTGATCACGCGATCGGTCAGCGGATCGACGATGTCGGCCACTTCCTGGCCGGCCTCGATCCACGCGCCGACCGGTGTGCGGAACACGATCACGCCCGACACCGGCGCGACCAGCGGATCGGTGCCCGCGAGCGGCGTGGCCGGGTGCGCGAGCGGCGGCAGCGGCGCCGGCGTGCCGTCGATCAAGCCGCGTTCGGTCAGATAGTCGACGATCGCTTGCGCGTCGTGCTCGGCCAACTCGTACGACACGTCGCGTTCGCTGCGCAACTCGACCGTGACCGAGATCGCGCCGTTCGGGATCGGGAAGCGATCGCCGAACCGGTCGCGCAGATCCGACCAGCAGAAGCTGTGGATTTCATCGAACGGATTGCCGACCGAATTCAGCGCCAGCAGCGACGCCTGCGCATTCAGATAGCGCGCCAGCGGCTCGACGTCCTGCCAGAGGTCGGGGTTCGTGTACAGGTGCATGACCGCGTCGTTGTCGCAGTGCAGGTCGAGCACGATGTCGGCGTCGAACGACAGCTTCTGCAGCGCGAGCCGCTGCGACTCCAGCTCGGTGCGCGGCTTCTGCTCGTCGAGCGCTTCGCGCATCGCGGTGCGCACCGCGGCGACGTTGCGCTGCGCGTCGCCCGTCAGCCGGCCTTCGATGCGCGGCAGCACGAGCGCGGCGAGATCGTGGAAATTGCGGTTGAAGTTCTGCATCGAGCCGAGCTCGAAGCGGCCCAGGTGATCGCCGAACACATGTTGCGCGAGGCCGATCGGGTTCGGCACCGGCACGATCACGACTTCGCCGCGCAGCTTGCCCGCCGTCTCGAGCGCGGCGATCTTGCGGCGCAGCAGCGTGGCGACCAGCATGCCGGGCAGTTCGTCCGCATGCAGCGACGACTGGATGTAGACCTTCTTGCCGCCGCGCGGGCCGTAGTGGAAGCTCGTGATCTGACGTTCGGTGCCGATGGCGGGGGAAATCAGCGGATGGGTCTGCGTTTGCATGATGGGGGAAGGCGGCGCAGCCGCGAATGATCCGGTATGCGTGGAAGGTCGATTGTACGTTGCCTTGCGCGAAGCTATCAAACCGCGTCGGCGGTATCGCGTTTTCCGTTGCGAATCATCGGCTTGGCGCGAAAACAATCGCCCGCGGGGCGCGTCCCGCGCGAGCGTTCGCGCAGCCTTGCGCCGCGCCGGCGCAAAAAAAACGGGCTCCTTGCGGAGCCCGTCTGCGCGGCTGCAAAGCGCGCGTTGCGCGCTGTTACTTGCCGTACACGTCGAAATCGAAGTACTTCTTCGCAATCTTGTCGTACGTGCCGTCCTTGCGCATCGCGGCGATCGCGCCGTCGATCTTCGTCTTCAGGTCGGTGTCTTCCTTGCGCAGGCCGATGCCCGCGCCGTTGCCGAGCGTCTTCGGATCGTCGAGGTCCTTGCCTGCGAAATCGAAGCCGGCGCCGCGCGGCGTCTTCAGGAAGCCGATCTCGGCTTGCACGGCGTCCTGCAGCGCGCCGTTCAGGCGGCCCGAGATCAGGTCGGCGTAGACCTGGTCCTGGTTCTGATACGGGACGACGGTGACGCCCTTCGGCGCCCAGTACGTCTTCGCGTAGGTTTCCTGGATCGTGCCTTGCTCGACGCCGATCGTCTTGCCCTTCAGCGATTCGGCCGTCGGCAGCAGGCCCGCGCCCTTCTTCGTGACGAGGCGCGTCGGCGTGTTGAACAGCTTCGCCGAGAAGGCGATCTGTTCCTCGCGGGCCGGGGTCATCGACATCGACGACAGCACGCCGTCGAACTTGCGGGCCTTCAGCGCCGGGATCATCCCGTCGAAGTCGTTCTCGATCCACACGCATTTCGCGGCGATGCGGCGGCAGATCTCGTTGCCGAGGTCGACGTCGAAGCCGACCACCTTGCCGTCGGCGCCTTTCGATTCGAAAGGCGGGTAGCTTGCGTCGACGCCGAAGCGTACGGTCGACCAGTCCTTCGCGTATGCAGTGCCGGCCGATACGGCCAGCAGGGCCACGGTCACAGCCGCAAGAATCTTTTTCACTCGGTGACTCCTCGTTTTGTTCGATGGGTGCGCGGTTGTGCCGCGCCGTAAGCGTTCGCCCCGGCGCGGCTTCGCGTCGGACGGTCCGTTTCGCATGCCCGATGCGGGCGCGCGACGTGCGCAAGATTATCAAGACAAAATACCGGCAGGGCGCCTAGGACATGCCCCGATACCGGCCCGGACGGCCGCGCTCGCGCGATGCGGCCGTTTCAAAGCAAGGAACGATTCAGCCTAGCGTTTCGTTGACCGCGCGCTGCAGGCATGTGACGAATTGCGACACGGCGGGCGTCGGCAGCAGGTCGCGGCGGGCGATGATCGACAGGTCGAAGCGCGGCATGGTTTCGTCGAGATCGGCCGTGCGGATGCCGAGCGGCGCGACCATGGCGGCCAGCGGGCGCGTGAAGCAGCCGATCACGTCGGAGCGTGCGACCAGGCCGAGCGTCACCGCGAACGACATCGGCGAACGCAGCAGGCGCTTCGGCAGCGGCAGGCCGCGCGCCTCGAACATCGCCATCATCACGCTGTGCGGGAACTGCTCGGCGCCGACGGTGACGATCCATTCCGCGTCGAGTAAATCCTCTAAACGGCGCGCGTGCGCGAGCGGGTGGCCGTCGCGCATCACCACGGTGAACTCGGTGGACAGCAGCGGCGTCTGCGTGAATTCGCGGTCGAGCGCGGGCACATGGTGCATCGCAGCGATGTCGAGCGTGCCGTTGTGCAGCTGCGCGAGCGCGTCGGGCACCGTCACTTCCTCGAGATGAAGGCTGACGTTCGGCATCGCGCGGCGGAACGCGGTGACCGCGTGCGGCAGCGCGGTCAGCGCGATCGACGGCATCGTGCCGACGGCGACGCGGCCCGACATCTCGCCTTTTACCTGCTCGACGGCTTCGACGGTGCGGCGCATGTCGCCGAGCAACTGCTCGGCGCGCGGCAGCAGCGCATGGCCGCACGCGGTCAGGTCGACGCCGCGCACGCTGCGCACGAGCAGCTCGGCGTTCAGCGCGGTTTCGAGTTCGCGGATCGTATGCGTGATGGCGGGCTGCGTGACGCCGAGCTCGCGCGCGGCGGCGCGCAGGCTCTTGTGATGCGCGACGCAGACGAACGCGTGGAGCTGCGCGGTGTTCAGGTGGTTGCGGATGCGGGTCATCGATCGGTTCGAGGCTGGCGGCGGCGCGGTGGCGCGGTGGCGTTGACGCGGGGATCGATAGGGTAGCGCGGGGGTGGGGGCGGTGGTGGGGTGGACAAAAAACGCCGGGGCCGCGGGGGTGGCTTCGTTTGCTCGCCGTTACTTCATCGAGGCCCGTGATTCATCCGTTTTAGCCAGCAACTGGTACGAGCACGCTGCCTCGTGAGCCGAGGGTTAGCCGCGAGCGCGTCTTCCTTGCGCGCGGCCCGCCAGTAAGCGCCGAAATGCGTCATTCATCAAGCTGGGTCGTGTGGCGTATTGTGAGGGTTATACGACCTTTGAGCCATTCGGCTCCAGTTCCATAATTTGCGCAGCAATCAAGCCGGATCAAGAGCACAAATGCGATTGCCCATTGATCTCCCGGTTTGATCAATTTCGCGCAAACGAAAGGAACAGAGAATGAGGCTTAAGAACAAATCGGCTTTGATTACCGGCGGCACTAGCGGAATCGGTCTCGCGACCGCGAAGCTCTTTATTGCAGAAGGCGCTCGGGTCGCGGTGACCGGTCGCGATGTCGCTGCATTCGAGCGTGTGAAGGCCGAGCTTGGCGACGATGCATTGGTTTTCAGGGCCGATGTGCGTTCGATCGACGACATGCGTGCCGTTGCCGCCCAGTTAAAAGAACGGTTCGGCGGCCTGGATGTCGTATTCGCCAACGCTGGCTGGGCTTTCCCGTCCGCAGTGAATGACATCGACGATGACCTCTACAACGAGATCATGGACATCAACGTCAAGGGCGTGGTCTACACGCTTCAGGCGATGCTGCCGGAGTTGCGAGAGGGCGCCTCGGTCATCCTCAACACCTCGTTCGTCGCCCAGACCGGCAAGCACGGCATATCGTTGACCGCGGCAGCCAAGGCCGCCGTGCGATCGCTTGCCCGTAGTTGGTCCTACGAGTTTCTCGATCGCAAGATCCGGTTCAACGCGATCGCGCCCGGTGGCACGGACACGCCCCTGCTCAGCAAGTGGGGGATGTCGGACGAGGACGTCCGCAACTTCAAAAGCGAGTTCGCGAAGACCATCCCGGTTGGCCGTCTGGCAAAGGCAGAGGACATTGCCTACGCAGCGCTCTATCTCGCCAGCGACGAATCCTCCTACGTGGTCGGCAGCGAACTGGTTGTCGATGGCGGCGCCTCGCAGCTTTAAGCGGGAGCACTCCGGTTCACGAGCCCGGCACGACCTTCCGATTCATCCACACCTGATCACATGTCCACTGCGCGTTATTCGCGCGGTGGTGTTCAATCCGGCCCAGCCTCGTTGCAAAAGTGGAGCGGCCGAAGCGCAAGGAGAAATGATCTTGACCGACACTAGCGAAAACAATCGCTCCGGGAAGCCACTCACCGAAGCAGGTCGTTCGCGCCGCGATATTCTCAAATTCGGAAGCATCGCCACGCTCGGCGCCGTACTGGGTGGCGGAGCACTGCTTGGCCATACCGCGCCTGCTCTTGCGCAGGCAGCCAGCAAAGGAGAACTCGCTCCGAATGACCCGCTCGACATTTTGATTGTCAATTACGACGGCGGGACACTGCTCGACTTCGCCGGCCCCAGCGAGATTTTCCACCGATTACCGAATACGAACGTTCGCTATGCGAGCCTCAATGGGGGCAACGTGACGCTCGAATTCGGAGTCGTGTACGGCAAGACCGAACGGCTGGCCGATATCGAGCGAACCGATCTGATTCTGGTGCCCGGTGGCTCCGATTTGACGGCGCCGATGCGGCCCGAGTATCAGGCGCAGATCCGGCGTTTGGCCCAAAGTGCCAAACATGTGACCTCGGTTTGCAACGGATCGTTGGTGCTCGCTGCGACGGGCATTCTCAATGGCAGGCGTAGCGCCTGCCATTGGGCGTTCGTCAACAAGCTGTCCGAATATGGCGCCATCCCCGTGCCGGATCGATTCGTCGAAGACGACAACGGCCGCTTCATGAGCGGCGGCGGCGTGACGGCCGGCATCGATTTCGCACTTCGCGTCGCGGCGAAGCTGCGCGGTCAACAGGCTGCCGAATTCACGCAACTCGTAATCGAATACGATCCCGCTCCGCCGTTCCATTCCGGCCACCCCAGAGACGCACGGCAGGAAGTCATCGCGATGGTCGACAAAGAACTGCCCGGTGCATCCAAGGGACTCGCACGAATCCCGGGCGTTCGCTGAAATTCCCGCGGGCAATGTCTGCGAGGACTCGCACGGCTCTCGATGAAGCCGCAACCAACATTGCTTGCCTCACCTGCGCGATCTGGCGCAGGCCCGTCTATTTGAAATCTGATCGGAAAAATCTCAAATGCAACAGATTCTTCGTCTTGCCGCACCCGTTGCGGCCTGCTTTGCTTTTTTCGCCTTTGCCGTGCCGGCAGTTGCCAGTGGCCCGCAGCCTCGAATCGAAGCGGCCGTCAATACCGAAAACGCGCGGTGGGCCGATGCCTTTGCGCGAGGGGATTATGAGGCGATAGGCCGCTTGTATACGCACGACGGCGCACTGCTGCCGCCCGGCGGCGACAGGGTGACGGGTGGCAGCGCGATTGCCGCATACTTCGCCAAGCAGTATGCCGGGGCAAAGCCCGACACCGTATCGTTCAGCAATTACGAGTTCTACGGTAACGACCGGGCCGTGACGGAGGTTTCGGATGCGGAAATCCGTGACCATGCTGGAGCCGTTAAATACCGTGGCAAGCAGATCCTCCTTTTTCTGAAGGAGGGCGGTGCGTGGAAATTGCATCGCGATATCTGGAATGATTACGCTACGCAGAAATCCGATAGCCGTTGAGCGCGGGTGATATAGGCAAACACCGACCGCAAGCGCCATCCGGCCGGCGCTCGATCAGCGCGCTTTATTCAATCTGCTCTCGCGTCGGATCGCCTGCGGAGGGTGGCCATGCAGTTTGATGAAGGCCCTCCGCATTCTTTCCGGATCAGTGAAGCCTACCGCCAGAGCAATTTGTTCGATCGGTTCGCTGCCCTCCTGCAGGCGCAGCCTCGCAGCTTCGACCCGCAAACGTTCGACGGCCTTGGCTGGCGTTTCACCCGTTTCCCGGCGAAATGCTCGTCCGAACTGTCGCAGGCTTAATCTCGCTGCATCGGCGAGTCGTTCCACAGGTAACGCTTCAGCCAGATGTTCCCGGGCAAAGTTCAGGGCGATGCGGATACGATCCGATTCCGGCTCCATTTGCGACATGGCGGAAAACTGGGACTGCCCGCCTGGTCGACGATACGGGACGACCAAAAGCCTGGAGACAGCGCGCGCAACATTCGAACCCAGATCTCTATCGATCATGCCGAGCGCCAGATCTATTCCGGAGGCGATTCCCGCCGACGTCCAAATACGGCCGTCCACGACATAGATGCTATTGCCCTCGACCCTGGTGCGGGGGAAGCGCGACTGCAATAGAGCAGCGTATCGCCAGTGTGTCGTCGCTTTCAATCCATCCAGCAAGCCGGTTTCCGCCAGCAGAAACGCTCCTGTGCACACGCTTGCCACTCGCGAGGCCCGGGCGGCCAATTTCGTGGCAGCGGCGATGTTCTCCGGTGTCTGCATCGGATCTAAATCGCCGCCCACGAAAACGACGGTATCGAATGCGCGCCTTCCGATCGGCTTTGTCTCGATCGCAATGCCCGTATTACCGGGAACCGGACCTCCAGACTGCGAGACGACCTGAAGATCGTACGGAGTATGGCCAGCGGCTGTGGCTACTTGATTAAAGGCGGAAAGTGGACCACCGAGATCGAGAGCATCATGGCCGCGGCAAACGAAAAATCCAATTCGATGCATGACGAAGTCGGTGGTCGAAGATTCAAGGGAGGGCTTAGTTTATAGAAAACCCTCGAATCGCGTCGTGCGGTCCGTCGTGGGGAAGATGCGTCGTTTGGGCTCTCGTCGGGAGGCCTGTGGCGGGTGGTAGTCAGGGCGCGGGGGCGGCTACCGTCCTGCGGCGGGTGACTGTCGCAGATCGACCCACGAGAAACGTTCAATCTCAGCGGAATCGGATGCTCGATGGCATCTGGCGTCGCTATCACGCCCAGCCGGAGCCTGAGTCTTGGCGGACCACAGCACGGCAGAGAGGGGCTCCGGGTCGAACCACCTGCGCCGCTCGTACTTGCTCTTTGCGATCGCCGTCTCTCACTGAGCGCGACGTCTACTGTGGTAACCCCAAACCACCTTGCCCATCGACAGACATTATCGACAACAAATAGCTATCGATTTGCCGGAGACTGACGGCGTGCCGAAGGTTGTCCTCCATCAAATCGCGGAGTTCCAGAACACGCGCACACCAGTCCTTATAGCGAGCGACTTTGCCGAAGTCGCGCCAACCCTTATAGCTGCCTTCCAAATCGTCCATAACCCACGACCAACCTTCACGGACAATCGAGTCCACAATGGGGAAAAAGGCTGGCCGATGAAAGTGCAGGTATTTAGATGCTAGGCTGCTGTTTTCGCGATTGTTGGCGGTCGCCAATGCCTGACAAAGTTCAAGATGAATAGCAGCGGCTTCGGGCACGCGGTCGAGGGTGAGCTTGTCGTCCAATCCGATAGCATCTAATAGCGTGGCACATTTTGACCCCGCAATAGCAGTGGCGGCCTCGATGACGACTTCAAGCGCGTGTCTTTCATCCTTGCCAAGCCCTTTGGTCTTTCTCCGCTCCACTGAAGCAGAGTAGGTGCGTCCGATTAACATTAGCTTGCCAATGATTTGTGATTTATCGGTATTGCTAGGGTGAGCTTTCGCGGCTGCTTCATCGTGTGGACCGAAAATAAAATCGCCGAGGACGTGTACGCCGGGAGGCGCAGGGTCGCGGCCCTTGATCTGGAAATTGATGGACCCACAGCCGCAAGGACAGCGCCATGGCGTAACCTCGGCCTCTGCGAGTTGTTCCAAAAAATCTCGCGCCTTCGGCTCACCGTGCTCAAGCATCCAACGAGCGAGAGACATCTCGGATGCAGCCAATGGGCGGTTTCGTTCGAGAGTAGTCATGGCGTGAGAGTTCACCGGTGCCGGCCAGTTTAACAGCCCGGTATAGGGCGTTATCCGCTCTCATCCGCGACACCCGCGCGGACATCGGTGAATGCTCAAAGTGGCTGCGGATCCAACCTATATGCGCTATTCCGACAAACGCCCCATATGCTTCCTTCGACACAGTTGCCCGACGCTCATCCAGCCTGCGCGGCAGTGGCGTACGAGTTGTGCCGTGCCGGCCGACATGGCAGGATACCGCTTCGATCATGCGGGGCCGCGTGGCGCATTACGGGAATAAGAATGATGCTTTCGTGGCGATTGCGTTGGTACGTACTGGCGACGGCCCGGGTGCTGCATAGGCACTGGCAGGCGCTATCCCTTACTGTCCTGCTGCTGCTGCCCACAATGCCCGTATTCGCACAGTCCCGCCTCCTGGGGGCGCCGGTACTCGCACCTTTGGCCCCGGAGCATGGCTTCGAATGGCGGTTCGTCTGGGTGCATATGCTCGAAGCCATCGGCATGCTTTGGGTGCTAATCCAACGTACGGCCATTAGCGGCGGCCCGTTTGCCGTCTTCGTCAAATCGTTGCCTGTTTCTGATCGGCATCGCCGTGCCCTCGATGCAGCCGTCGTGCTGATTGCCAGTACGCCGCTGCTGTTCCCCGTCATTTCCGCAGCGATCGCGTTCGCTTATTTGCCGGATAAGGCCTCGAACTATCTGTACGTTATCGCTCTGACGATGATTACGCTTGGATGGCAATTGGCCGCGTTGTCGCGCAATATCAGTAACGGAATTCCGTTGGTGGTTGCCAATCTCGTTTTGATCGGCGCGCTGCAGACGGATAACGCCGTGCGGACGATACTGCTAGCAGCGTCGCTGATTCTTGCTGCGTTCGCGTTGGCCCATGCGCCTGCGGCATCCTCTCCGCGTGCGAGGCAGTTTGGTCCGACGTGGCGTCGAGTAGTCGGTCGCATGTCCGCAAATACGGCACATCGGCTTCCGGTTTTCGTCAACCTGCAGCTCGGTATTCTAGGGCGTCACTTCGCAGAGACCGTCAGCCGCTGCGCAGTCATGGGCGCGGTCGCCGCTTCTACCTGTTACATGGTTGACCTTTGGGGTTTCGACACGCGCGCCGTGCCGTTGACGCTGATCGCACAGGCCGTGATCGCGCTGATC
Organism: Burkholderia vietnamiensis LMG 10929; assembly: GCF_000959445.1. Lineage (NCBI taxonomy): Bacteria > Pseudomonadati > Pseudomonadota > Betaproteobacteria > Burkholderiales > Burkholderiaceae > Burkholderia > Burkholderia vietnamiensis. The sequence continues at coordinate 104,330 of NZ_CP009630.1, forward strand.
GCGTCAACGACCTATCGCGATTTGCGTGCGAGTCACGTTCGGGCGGCCCATTTTGTGCGATCGCTCCCGCTAGGCTCGATGGTGCAGGTTCGTGCGGATGTACTGACGGTCGTCATGCTCGCACTGCCATTTGCCGCCGTCGCGCCGGTGCTTCTGGTAGCGCACGGAGCCCTGTCGGTCCACGTCGCCGTTGCGATCGTATCGGCAGGCGCGCCTCTGCTTGCGCTGCTGCGCTTGCCACAACGCTATGCTCCGAGAGAATCCGTTTTGCTCGGCGTAACACTCGCCGTGAGCTGGATCGTCGCCGCATGGCAAATCTTCATCTGATGGACTTCACAATGCTTCGAATCGAAAACATCAGCAAGCGCTATGGTGAGTACGTCGTATTCCAAGGGCTGCACCACGTGACCGGGGCAGGGTGCGTGGCGCTTTGTGATGAGAACGGCAGCGGCAAGTCGACGCTGCTTGGCATCCTCGCCGGGACCATCGATGCCGACGAAGGTAACGTGTGGATCAATGGTCATTCACTACGTGACGAGCCGCTCAAGGCAAAGTCTTCACTAGCATACGTGCCGGACGACTGCATGGCGTATCCGTTCCAGACTGGACGCGAGTTTCTCGAATTCGTCGCCTCGACCAAAAGGACGGTAGTCGGTCGCGACACTCTCGATCTGGCACATCGCTTCGGGTTGGCGCCGCACCTGGAAAAGCGTTTTGAACAGATGTCACTCGGCACCCGCAAGAAGATTTATTTGAGCGCCATCACGCTCGGGGAATCCTCAGTCGTAGTGGCGGACGAACCTGGCGACGGACTCGACGCCGCTGCGCGCGGTGTCCTGATGGACTTGTTCCGCATGCTGGCGAAAGATCGGGTCGTGTTCTTTTCGAGCCACGATCTCAAGCTGGTAGAAGGCTGCGGTGCCAGGACGCTCAATTTTGCCGATCTCGGTAGGTCGGATAGCGCGCCGGTTCAGCCGTTCAGTCAGTAATCTCAATACCCGATGGTTTCGGTGCCTATGGTTCGTTTCCGCTGGGCAACCGGAGTGAGAGAAGCAGAAGCAGCCTGCCGATGACGGGTGGCGGCCCAACCGCCCCCCTTGATCCAACGCTATCTATCCACCTCACCCCACCGCAAGCTCCACAGCCGCGAGCGTCCGCCGCCGAATCCAGCCGCTCGCGAGCCGGATCGCGAGCCAGTACGGCACGAACAGCGCGCGCGTGCGCTTGCTCGGGCAATGAACGAAGGTTTCCGTGCGCAAGAACCGCGCGCCGCTCGGCAGCCCGACGACTTCGAACCGGAGCACCAGCTTCGCGTCGTGCGGATCGGCGTGCCGCACGAACGCCGCGGCGTCGTCGATTGGCCGGACGTCGGGCGTCGGACGCCAGAAGCGGCCGACGAGGCCAAGCGACAGCGACGTATCGTCGCGATGCAGCAGCGTGAACGTATCGAAGCCGAAGCGTTCACGCGCAGCGCCGCCGCTGCGGCGGCCCACCAAACGAGCGACGGCCGCCGGCGCTTCGCGCACGGCGAGCAGCGCATCGATCACCGGATCGGCGCGCATGTCGAGCGCGGCGACGGCATCGATGATGCGAGCCGACGGCGCGTCGATCGGCTGCGATTCGTGCGTTTCGACGAAGCCGAACGACGGGATGAACGGCGGCTTGCGCGGCGCGGTCCGCGTATCTGATTCGGAGACGATACCGAACGGATTCATGACGGTTCCGGAACACAAAGCGCGATCGTAGCACCGCGTGCGCAATCGTGATTCGACGCGCCAGCACGCGCTCGCCGCATCTGCGAAGCACCACGCCCGTACGGGCAAAAAAGCCTGGAAACATCCGCTTCCGGGCCTGCAGAGCGCTCGCCGGTGAGCGTGAACGCAAACATTCCCGTCCCGCTGCGCACCGGCTTCAGATCGCCCAGCCGCCGAGATAGAACGTCACGAGCACGGCCGCGATCAGCACGGTGCCGACGTTCAGCTTGCGCCATTCGCCGCTCGCGACGCGGCCGATCACGAGCGTCGAAAAGCCGAGCATGATGCCCGTCACGATGTTCGCGGTCAGCACGATGAAGACGGCGCACACGAGGCCCGACATCGCGTCGACGACGTCGTCCATGTGCAGCTTGCTCACGCTGCCGAGCATCAGCAGGCCGACGTACATCAGCGCGGGCGCCGTCGCATACGACGGCACGAGCGCCGCGAGCGGCGAGAAGAACATCACGACGAGGAACAGCACGCCGACCACCGCTGCCGCGAGGCCCGTCTTCGCGCCGGCGGCCACGCCGACGCTCGACTCGATGTAGGCCGCCGCCGGTGCGCCGCCGAGGAAGCCGGAGAAGATCGAGCTGACCGAATCGGCGGTCAGCGCGCGGCCGCCGTTGACGATGCGGCCGTGCGCATCGAGCTGGCCAGCTTGTCCCGCCACCGCGCGAATCGTGCCCGTCGCGTCGAACACGGCGGTCATCACGAGCGCCAGCACGCTCGGCAGCACGGCCATCGACAGCGCGCCCTTGATGTCCATCGCGCCGATCAGCGACGCGTGGCCCGGCGCACTGAGCGACGGCAGCGCGAAGATGCCGCGGTACTTCACCGCGGGATCGAACGCGAGGCCAATCGCCGACACGGCCACCACCACGAGCAGGATGCCGCCCGGCACGCGCCGCTTCTCGAGCCCGAAGATCGCGGCGAGCCCGACGATCGACATGATCGCCGGGAACGCGGTGATCTGGCCGAGCGACACCGGCAGCCCCGCGCCCGGATTCTTCACGACGAGGCCGACGTCGTTCGACGCGATCAGCAGCAGGAACAGGCCGATGCCGATCCCGGTGCCGTGCGCGACGCCCGCGGGCAGATTGCGCAGGATCCACGAGCGCACGCCGGTGACCGAGATGCCGGTGAACACGACGCCCATCACGAACACGGCGCCGAGCGCGACGCTCGGGTGCAGGCCCTTGCCGAGCACGAGGCCGAACGCTGTGAATGCGGTCAGCGAGATCGCGCAGCCGATGGCGATCGGCAGCTTCGCCCACAGGCCCATCAGCAGCGAGCCGAACGCCGTGGTCAGGCAGACCGCGACGAACACGGCGCTCGTGTCGAAACCGGCCTTGCCCAACATGCCGGGCACGACGAACACCGAATAGACCATCGCGAGGAACGTGGTCACGCCCGCGACGATTTCGCGGCGCTGCGTGCTGCCGCGCGACGAGATGTCGAAGTACCGGTCGATGACTCCCTTGGTGCCGAAGTCCGTTTCTTCCGCGCCGACGCCGACCGTCGGCTGCACCGGGGTATCACTCATGAGCTTGCTCCTTTATCAGCATGCTGAAACGGCCGCGGCGGACCGTCGTCAGGGTGTCTCGAATCTGGTTGGAATGATCGGCATCGTCGTGCGCACGCATGATGCGCGGCGGGTGTCGCCGGCCGCGCGCCAACCGGCGCGCGTGCGTCGCGTCGCACCACGCGCGGCGAGGTGGACCCGGCCCGCGTGCTTTGCCGTAGCGAAGGTTAGGCGAACGGCCCGGCGCGTCCCATTGGAGGAACGGCATGCAGCGCATGTCGGCGCGCTTATATCCGCGTGCCGCGGGGCTTCGTCGACGCGGAACGCGCGTATACGCCTAGTTCGAATCCGTTAAGGCGACTATTCGTAGGCGGGATGGGCGGCAGTGGCACTGCAGCGGCAGCGCAGCGCGGCCGCGCTGCCTCAGTCGCGCGCGGGATGCGTGCCACGGACCAGATGCTCGAGATATGCGCAGAACATGTCGGCCATCGCGTTCGAGTACGCGTCGATCTCGGCCGCGCTGCGTTCGGTCTCGGAAAACGCCTTGCCGCCCGCCGTGAGCGTGGTCACGATCAGGTCGCCCGCGAGCGTGCGCGCGGCGTCCGGCACGTCCGGCAGCGCTTCGCGCATGAACGCGCCGAACACGCGCTCGCTTTCGGCTTTCAGTTCGCGCGCCTCGGGCGCATCGCGATAGAGCGGCGCGGCGTCGTCGAGTGCGGTGCGCATCGGCGCCTCGTCGCACTCCGAGCGCACGAACGCATGGACGGCAGTGCGCAGGCGCTCGAGCGGCGTCTTCGCGCCGTCCTGCAGCATCGCGCACAGCATGCCGGAGGTTTGCCGCCATTCGTCGTGCTGCAGGCGGAACAGCACGGCGGCCTTGTTCGGGAAGTACTGATACAGCGAGCCGACGCTCACGCCGGCCCGCTCGGCGACGCGCGCCATCGTGAAGCGCTGCGCGCCTTCGGCCGCCAGAACCTGAACAGCGGCCTGCAGCACGGCGTCGACGAGTTGGGTCGAGCGGGCCTGCCGAGGCAGTCTGCGTGAGGCGATCCGGGTGGTGGGGCGGTCGGTCATGGCGGCTCCGGGAATGCGAATAGTAAAACGTGAATAGTTCGTCATATTCTAGTCGGGCGCCCTGACGCGCTCAACCCGACCCGGAGATTTGCATGACCACCCTGATTCAAGATCCGCTCGCATCGCTGCTCGCGCGCCTGTTCGACGAAGCCGACGCGTCGTCGCCCGCGTCGGACCCGGCGTTCGCCGGCGTGTCGCGCGACGAGCTGGCGCGGCTGATGCGCAGCAAGACCGATTACGCCGATTTCTATGCAGGTCTGAAGGACTATCCGCTCGCGGTGTCGCGCGAGACGGGCACGCTGCTGTACATGCTCGCGCGCGGTTGCGGCGCGCGCTCGATCGTCGAGTTCGGCACGTCGTTCGGCATCTCGACGCTGCATCTGGCGGCCGCGCTGCGCGACAACGGCGGCGGCCGCGTGATCACGAGCGAATTCGAGGCGTCGAAGGTGGCGCGCGCGAGCGCGAACCTCGCGGCGGCCGGGCTCGCGGATCTGGTCGAGATCCGCGCAGGCGATGCGCTGCAGACGCTCGCGACCGACCTGCCGGCCACCGTCGACCTGCTGCTGCTCGACGGCGCGAAGGCGCTGTATCCGGAGATACTCGCGCGCGTCGAGCCGCGGCTGCGGCGCGGCGCATTCATCGTCGCCGACAACGCCGAGCACAGCCCCGACTACCTCGACTACGTGCGCGCGCCGGCGAACGGCTACCTGTCGGTGCCGTTCGGCGCCGACGTCGAGCTGTCGATGCGGCTCGTCTGACATCGGCGCGCCATCGCGCGGGCGCTCACTTTCACGTTCACGCGCAAGCCTGCGCGAGCGCCGGGTAGTCGGTGAGGCCCTTGGCGCCGCCGCCGAACAGCGTGTTGCGATCGTGCGGCGCGAGCGCGGCGCCGCTGCGCAGGCGTTCGGGCAGGTCGGGGTTCGCGACGAACGGGCGGCCGAAGGCGATGAGGTCGGCCCAGCCGGCGGCGATCGCTTCGCGTGCGCGCTCGGCGGTGTACTTGCCCGCATAGATCAGCACGCCGCCGAACGCTGCGCGCAGCTTCTGCTTGAATGCCGGCGGCATCAGCGGCGCGTCGTCCCAGTCGGCTTCGGCGATGTGCAGATAGCCGACGCCCAGTTCGCCGAGCAGCGTCGCGGCCGCGAGGTAGGTCGTTTCGGGATCGTCGTCGACGCAACCGTTCAGCGTGGTCAGCGGCGCGAGGCGGATGCCGACGCGCGACGCGTCGCCGGTGCCTTCGATCAGCGCCTGCGCGACCTCGCGCAGGAAGCGCAGACGGTTCTCCAGCGAGCCGCCGTATGCGTCGGTGCGCGTGTTCGCGTTCGAGTCGATGAACTGGTTCACGAGATAGCCGTTCGCGCCGTGCAGCTCGACGCCGTCGAAGCCGGCTTCCATCGCGTTGCGCGCGGCGGCGCGGTATTGCGCGACGATCTCGCCGATCTCGGCGACCGTCAGCGCGCGCGGCTCGGACGCCTGCACGAAGCCCGGCGTGCTGCCGTCGTCGCCGGCGATGAACACGTTCACGCCTTTCGCCTGGATCGGCGACGACGACACCGGCTGCGCGCCGCCGTGCAGGCTCGTGTGGCTCAGGCGGCCGACGTGCCACAGCTGCGCGAAGATGCGGCCTTGCGCCGCGTGCACGGCGTCGGTCACCTTGCGCCAGCCGGCGACCTGCGAGCGCGTATGAATGCCGGGCGTCCACGCGTAGCCCTTGCCGAGCGGCGCGATGTAGGTGCCTTCGCTGACGATCAGGCCGGCGCTCGCGCGTTGCGCGTAATACTCGGCCATCAGTTCGTTCGCTTCGTCGCCGGGCTGGGTCGCGCGCGAGCGCGTCATCGGCGGCATCACGATACGGTTCGGCAGCGTCAGCGCGCCGAATTGCAGCGGTTGGAACAGCGGGTCGTGGTTCATGCTGGTGTCCTTTGAGTGCCGCGGCCGGCTGGCCGCGCATGGGTCGATCGTCGGATGGGCGCGCTCAGTCCCACTGCGGGGCGAGGCCGGCCGGATCCACTTCGCGGCCGTTGCGTTCGAGCGTGGCGATCTGCGCGAGGTCTTCGTCGGTCAGGCGCAGCGTCTGCGCGAGCAGGTTGCTCGCGAGATGCTCGAGCTTGGTCGACGACGGAATGACGGAGTAGCCGAGCTGCAGCGCCCACGCGAGCGCGACCTGCGCCGGCGTCGCGCGGTGGCGTCGCGCGATCGCGTCGAGCACCGGGTCGCCGAGCACCTTGCCGTAGGCGAGCGTCATGTACGACGTCACGTGGATGCGTTCGCTCTGCAGAAACTCGACGAGCTTGCGGTTCTGCAGATACGGGCTCAGCTCGATCTGGTTCGTCGCGATCGCGTCGCTGCCGACGGCCGCGATCGCTTCCTTCGTCAGCGCGATGTTGAAGTTCGACACGCCGATCTCGCGCGTGAGGCCCTTCGACTTCGCGTCGGCCAGCGCGGTCATGAACGCGTCGACCGACACGCCGTTGTCGGGCGCCGGCCAGTGGATCAGCGTCAGGTCGACGTAGTCGGTGCGCAGCTTGCGCAGGCTGTCCTCGAGGCTCGCCGCGAGCTTGTCCGGCGCGTAGTTGTCGACCCAGATCTTGGTCGTGACGAACAGGTCTTCGCGACGCACGCCCGATGCCGCGATCGCCGCGCCGACTTCCGCTTCGTTGCCGTAGATCTGCGCGGTGTCGATCGCGCGATAGCCGAGCTCGAGGCCGTTGCGGACCGAGTCGATGACGACCTGGCCCTGCAGGCGGAACGTGCCGAGGCCGAAGGCGGGAATCTTGCTCATCGTGTGCTCCTGGAAGAGGTGGAACGGTTGCGGTATGGGGTCATTCTGGCGGGTGCAACTGATGAGATAAACGCCGTCAGAGGTCAAAAATATTTGATTTCAGATCAAGGATCGTGCGGCGCTATGCGGCGCGGGTCGTTGCGGGCGCATGGAACGCGGGCAGCACGTGCGTCGCGATCTCGGACATCGTCTCGTCGAGCGGCCGGCGATTGCGCCGGAAGTGCAGCCCGATGTGCTGCACGCCCGCGTCGCGCATCGCCGCGAGTTCCTCGGCCAGCGCGATGCGCCCGGCGCGCGCGCCGAAGCGGTGGCGCTGCAGCGGTTCGTGCGGGTCCTCGGCGAGATCGAGGTGGATGAAGCTCACGTACGGCTTGTTGCCGGCCACCGCGCGCCAGTTCGCGGCGCGCTGCCGGTGATCGTCCGGCGTGCCGGGATACGCGAGGCAGCCGTCCAGGTGTTCGCCGATCCACGCGGGCGTCTGCTGCGCGAGGCCCGCGACGAGCAGCGGCAGCGGCGCGGCGACGTGCGGCAGGACCTCGAGCCCCGGCGGCAGGTGGCCGCGCGCGCCGTCGCGCAGCAACGCGATCTGCGCACGGAAATTCGCGCCGCGCGACGCGAAATCGCGGCCGAACAGAGGATATTCGACCGGCCGGTCGCCGCTCGCGACGCCGAGCAGCAGGCGGCCGCCGCTCAGCGCGTCGATCGTCGCGGCCGATTTGAGCGTCAGCAGCGGCTCGCGCAGCGGCAGCACGACGGCCGCCGTGCCGAGCAGGATGTCGCGCGTGATGCCCGCGAGGTAGCCGAGATACGAGAACGCCTCGAACACCTGCGCGGCATCGCCGAACGACGGGTCGTACACCGGCACGTCGCGCACCCAGAGCGCGCGGAAGCCGAGCGTGTCGGCCAGTCGCGCGAGTTCCGCGTGCCTGGCCAGATCCGGCACGCCGGGGCGGCGGCCGTCGTGCTGGCGCTTCGCGTCGCCGGCCGGCGACCAGTCGTTGTCGAGCGGCAGCTCGATGCCGATGCTGAAGCAGCCGGCGGCGAGCGCTTGAAGTGACGTGGACATGATGGACGTCTCCGTTCAGACCGCGCGCAGGCTGCCGTCGAGCCGGTGGAAATCGAGCGACGCCGCGGTGAAGAACGTGCGCGACGTGCCGGCCGCGAAATCGTCGATGTGCACGACGGTCGCGCGATCGGCTTCCTGCCACGCGATCGCGCAGGTGTCGGCGGCGACGGGCTGCCACGTGTATTCGACTTCGCCCGTCGCACCCGCGTACGGGCCTTCGGTGATCGCGTAGCGCATGTGGCGGCCGTCTTCGTCATAGGCGTTGAGGGCGGTCAGGCCGTCGTAACGGACTTCGAACGTCTTGCCGGCGAACGGCGGCCGTCGGGTCGATGCATTCATGCTGGGTCGCTCCTGCAAAAAGGGTGACGTTCAATGGGCGAGTTCGACGGGTTCGGCCGTGCGTTCCGGCAGCCCGGCGCTGCGGTCGAGGCGGCCGCTGAGCGCGGTCAGCGCGAACGCGCCGAGCGTGACCAGCGCGGCGATCCACGGCGTATGGCCGAGGCCCACGTTCGCGACGATCAGCCCGCCGAGCGACGAGCCGCCCGCGACGCCGAGGTTGAACGCGGCGATGTTGAAGCCCGAGGCGACGTCGGTGGCGTCCGGCGCGAAGTGGCGCGCCTGCTTGACGACGTACACCTGCAGGCCCGGCACGTTGCCGAACGCGACCGCGCCCCACGCGAGCATCGTCAGCACCGCGAGCCATTTCACGTGCACGGTGAAGGTCAGCGCGAGCAGCACGACGGCGAGCAGCAGGAAGATCCGCTTGAGCGCGCCGACGGGGCCGACGCGGTCGGCGAGCTTGCCGCCCCACACGTTGCCGAACGCGACCGACACGCCGTAGCCGACCAGCACGAGGCTGATCTGCGACGGCGTGAAGCCGGCGATCCGTTCGAGCAGCGGCGCCATGTAGGTGAATGCGATCAGCGAACCGCCGTAGCCGACCGCCGTCATCGCATAGACGAGCAGCAGGCGCGGCTGCGCGAGCACGCGGAACTGGCGGGCGAGCGGCGCGGGCGCCGTCTGCGGCAGGCCGCGCGGTACGAACGTCACCGCGCCCGCGAACGCGACGACGCCGAACAGCGCGACGATCAGGAACGTCGCGCGCCAGCCGAAGTGCTGGCCGATGAAGGTGCCGAGCGGAATGCCCGCGACGAACGCGACGGTCATCCCGCTGAACATCGTCGCGATCGCGCTGGCGGCCTTCTCCTTCGGCACCAGCGTGGTCGCGATGATCGAGCCGACCGAGAAGAACACGCCGTGCGCGAGGCCGGTGAGGATGCGCGCGACGATCAGCGATTCGTAGCCGGGCGCCTGCCACGCGACGAGATTGCCGATCGTGAACAGCGCCATCAGCGCGGCGAGCAGCGTCTTGCGCGGCACGCGGGCGGTGAGCGCGGTGAGCAGCGGCGCGCCGATCGCGACGCTCAAGGCATAGAGGCTGACGAGCAGGCCGGCCGACGGCAGGCTGACGCCGAGATCGGCGCCGATGGTCGGGATCAGCCCGACGATCACGAACTCGGTGGTGCCGATGGCAAACGCGCTGATGGTCAGCGCAAGTAGGGCGAGTGGCATGACGGGATCCTGGTTCCGGTGAGGACGGATCGCAGTGTGCCGGCTTTACTTTTGCGGAAAAACTCGTCTATAAACCAAATTGTTTTGATTTGAGATCAATAATGAAGATCACGCTCGACGAACTCCAGGCCTTTGCTGCCGTGGTCGATACCGGCTCGATCACCGCTGCCGCGCAGCGGCTCGACCTGACCGTGTCGGCCGCGAGCCGTACGCTCGCGCGGCTCGAGGAGAAGCTCAAGACCACGCTGCTGCGCCGGACCACGCGCCGGCTCGAACTCACCGAGGAAGGGCGGGCGTTCCTGCAGGACGCGCGCGCGATCATCGAGTCCGTCGAGAATGCCGAGGAGCAGATGCTCGCGCGGCGCGAGATGCCGTCGGGGCGCTTACGCGTCGACGCGGCGACGCCGTTCATGCTGCACGTGATCGTGCCGCTCGTGCGCGGCTACCGCGAACGCTTTCCGAAGGTCGAACTGGAGTTGAACAGCAACGAGGGGATCATCGACCTGCTCGAGCGGCGCACCGACGTCGCGATCCGGATCGGCCGGCTCAAGGATTCGACGCTGCACAGCCGGCGCATCGGCAACAGCCGGCTGCGGATGCTCGCGAGCCCCGCGTACCTCGACGCGCATGGGCAGCCGCGCAAGGCCGACGAGCTGCGCAAGCACACGCTGCTCGGCTTCACGCAGCCGGAATCGCTGAACGTGTGGCCGATCCTCGGCGAGGACGGCGAGCCGGCCCGCATCGAGCCGGCGATCTGGTCGTCGAGCGGCGAGACGCTGCGACAGCTCGCGCTCGACGGCGCGGGCATCGTCTGCCTGTCGGACTTCATGACCGCGCAGGATCGCGAGGCCGGGCGGCTCGTGCAGGTGCTGACGCGCCACACGCTCGACGTCGACCAGCCGATCAACGCGGTGTATTACCGCAACACCGCGATTTCGTCGCGGATCGCGTCGTTCGTCGATTACCTGATCGATGCGCTGCGCGGCGGCAGCGGCACCGGCAGCGAAGCGCCCGCGCGGCGCAAGGCCGCCTGGATGGGGCCGCTGTGACGGCGCGCCGCGCGCGTGCGCGGCGGGCCTGCCGGCGGGCCGCTTACGCCTCTTCGGACCACGACATGTTGTCGCGCGCGAGCAGCGCCGACGACGCGGCCGGCCCGAACGTGCCGGCCGTATAGAGGCGCGGGCGGTCGCCGAGCTGCTTCCAGCCGTCGAGGATGGGCTCGACCCACGACCACGCGGCTTCGAGCTCGTCGCGGCGCATGAAGTGCGTGAGGCGGCCGCGGATCACGTCGATCAGCAGCCGCTCGTATGCTTCCGCGCGCCGTTCCGGAATCGCCTGTTGCAGGTCGAGGTTCAGGCTCACGGGCACCATCTTCATCCCGCTGCCCGGTTCCTTCGCGAGCATCTGCAGCTGGATCGATTCCTCCGGCTGCAGCTGGATCACGAGGCGGTTGCTGTAATGGCGCGGGCCGCTCGGGATGATCGAGAACGGCATGTCCGCGAATTCGATCACGATCTCCGACTGGCGGCGCTGCAGCCGCTTGCCGGTGCGCAGGAAGAACGGCACGTTCGCCCAGCGCCAGTTGTTGACGTACGCGCGCAGCGCCACGAACGTCTCGGCGTGGCTGTCGGCCGGCACGTTGTCTTCCTCGAGATAGCCCTTGACCGGCTGGCCGTCGACGGCGCCGGCCGTGTACTGGCCGCGCACCGTGTCGCGCGCGACGTCCGACAGCGCCATCGGCCGCAGTGAGCGCAGCACCTTGAGCTTCTCGTCGCGCACCGCGTCCGGGTCGAGCGACACGGGCGGCTCCATCGCGACGATGCACAGCAGCTGCAGCAGGTGGTTCTGCACCATGTCGCGCAGCGCGCCGGTGTGGTCGTAGAAGCCCGCGCGGCTGCCCACGCCGACCGTTTCCGCGACCGTGATCTGCACGCTGCGGATGCTCGGCGCCTGCCACAGCGGCCCGAAGATCGGATTGCCGAAGCGCAGCACCATCAGGTTCTGCACCGTCTCCTTGCCGAGGTAATGGTCGATCCGGTAGATCTGCGATTCCGCGAAATGCTTGCCGACCGCATCGTTGATCGCCTGCGCCGATGCGAGGTCGTGGCCGAGCGGCTTTTCGAGGACGACGCGCGAGCGCGCATCGACCAGATGCGCGGCCGACAGGTTGTCGCAGATCGTCGTGAACAGCTCCGGCGACGTCGACAGGTAGAACACGCGGATCGCGTCGCTACGCGCCGCTTCGCCGAGCCGCGCGTAGTCCTGCGGCGCGTTCACGTCGATCAGCACGTACTTGAAGAGGTCCAGGAAACGCGCCCAGGCATCGGCGTCGAACGCCTTCGCGTCGATGAACGGGCGCGACTGCTCGTCCATGAACTGGCGGTAGCCGTCGATGCCCCAGTCGCGGCGGCCGACCGCGATGATGCGCGTGTCCGGCGGCAGGTTGCAGTGCAGATGCGCCATGTAGAGCGCGGGCAGCAGTTTGCGGGCGGCCAGGTCGCCGCCGCCGCCGAAGATGATCATGTCGACGGGCTGCTCGGCTTCGGTCTGGTTGGGCTTGTTCGTCATGGAGGATTCGCGGTCTGAAACGGGTGAGCGTTGGAACGGACATCGAAGCACCGGCGCCGGTGGGTTGGCACGCCGATACGTGGAAACGCTAATAGTGCACGTTTTTGCTGCGGGATGTCTGCAGTGGGCGCGCTTGTAACAGCGCTTGCGTTTCATTCGTCGTCTTGATTATGATTGAGCGCTCACTCATTAAAGGATCCGAACGTGGCCCGTCCCCGCAGTCCCGACAAACAGGAGGCCATCCTTGCCGCCGCGGCGCGCGCGCTCTCGGAGGACGGCGCGAGTGCGACGACGGCGCGCATCGCCCGGCTCGCCGGCGTCGCGGAAGGCACGGTGTTCACCTATTTCGACAGCAAGGATGCATTGCTGAACGCGCTGTATCTCGACCTGAAGGCCGGCATGCGCGACGCGATGATGACCGGCTTTCCGGAGCAGGCATCGGCCGAGCAGGCGATGCGCCATGCCTGGAACGGCTATGTGTCGTGGGGCGTCGCGAACCCGGACGGGCGGCGCGCGCTGCAGCAGTTGATCGTGAGCGGGCGTATCGACGACGCTCATCGTGCGGCAGGCGCCGAAGGCTTCGGCGCGGTGCATGCGCTGTTGCACGAGCACGCCGCCGCGTCGGGTGACTTGCAGGCCGAGCATGCGCATGCGTTTCGCGCGTCGTTGTTTACGGCCATCGCCGAGACGGCGATGGAGTCGATCGCGCGCGAGCCGGCCGCGGCCGATGCGTACCGGGAGGCCGGGTTTCGCGCGCTCTGGGCGGTATTGCACGCGGTGTGAGCGGTCGCGCGGCGCGCCGGATCGGCGTGCGCAACGTGCGGGTGAAGCAATACGGCGCGGCCGGTTCGGTTCGGACCGGACGCCGCCGCAGGGACGAACACGGGCTCAAGCAGCGTGACACAGGATGCAAGCGCCCGATGTAGCGTCGATATTAATGAGTGAGTAATCATTCATTGTGAGCGGTTCAACGTTGGACGGGAGTCGAATATGTCGAAGGTCTGGATTGTGACGGGGGCCGCGCGCGGCCTGGGGCGCTCGATCGCGGGCGCGGTGCTGGCGGCGGGCGATCGATTGGTGGCCGGGGCGCGCGATCCCGCGCGGCTTGCCGATTTGGCGGAACGTTACGGCGACCGCTTGCGAACGGTCGAGCTCGACGTGACGGACGAAGCCGCGGCCGCGCATGCGGCCGCTGTCGCGCGCGACGCGTTCGGTCGTATCGACGTGCTGGTGAACAACGCGGGCTACGGCCATACGGCGCCGTTCGAGCAGATGAGCGCCGAGCGGTTCCGCGACCAGATCGACACGAACCTGTTCGGCGTGATCAACCTCACGCGCGCGGTGCTGCCGACGATGCGCGCGCAGCGCTCGGGCCACATTTTCCAGGTGTCGTCGGTGGGCGGGCGGACGGCCACGCCGGGCCTCTCGGCGTATCAGGCCGCCAAGTGGGCGGTCGGCGGGTTCAGCGATGTGCTCGCGAAGGAAGTTGCGCCGTTCGGCGTGCGCGTGTGCACGCTGGAGCCGGGCGGGATGCGAACCGAGTGGGCCGCGCAGGCGAAGCGCGAAGTCGACGCGCTGCTGCCCGACTATCAGCCGTCGGTCGGGAAAATGCTGGACATGCTGGGCTCGTATGGCGGCCGCGAAGTCGGCGACCCGGCCCGGATCGCGGCGCTGATCGTCGAGTTGTCGCGCCGCGACGACGTGCCGTTGCGCCTGCTGCTCGGCGCCGACGCGCTGTTCGTCTGCGAGCAGGCCGAAACGCAGCGCGCACAGGAGGCGGCGCGGTGGCGCGATACGACGTTGTCGACGATGTTCCCCGACGCGAAGCTGCCAGAGGGGCTGCACACGTTGAAGCAGGTCGGGTAGGCGGGCAAGCGCGGGTTTCGGCCGCGCGTTCTGCGGCTGCGCCGCTGCCGGCCGGCGCATGCGGCGAACGGCGCGGCAGCACGAGGCAGGCTGCGCCCGCGACGGCCCGCGCCGTCAACGCCCGAGCGCGTAGAACTGCGCGTTCGGGCGCATGTTGGTCACGTTCGCGAGGCGGTTCGACATGCCGAAGAACGCGGCGATCGCCGCGATGTCCCACGCGTCGTCGTCGCTGAAGCCGTGCGACTTCAGCGTGTCGAAGTCCGCTTCGCCCACTTCATGCGCGGCCTGCGAAACCTTCATCGCGAAGTCGAGCATCGCCTTCTGCCGCGCGGTGATGTCGGCCTTGCGGTAGTTCGTCGCGACCTGATCGGCGATCAGCGGATCCTTCGCGCGGATGCGCAGGATCGCGCCGTGCGCGATCACGCAATACTGGCACTGGTTCGCGCTGCTGGTCGCGACGACGATCATCTCCCGTTCGGCCTTGCTGAGATTGCCGGGCTTGTCCATCAGTGCGTCGTGGTACGCGAAGAACGCGCGAAATTCGTCCGGGCGATGCGCGAGCGTGACGAACACGTTCGGGATGAAGCCCGACTTCTCCTGAACGGCGGCGATGCGTGCGCGAATGTCGTCGGGCAGATCGTCGAGCGCGGGCACGGGGAAGCGGCTGATGGGCGCGTGGTCGGCAGCGGTCATGGGGTCTCCTTGATAGTGGCGCGGTCGGGCGCGCTGCGCGTGCCGCCGGCCGGAACGTGAACGATAAACCGTTCGGCCGCGGCGTCAACGGCGTGCACGTGTCGGCCGTCGAGAGTCGTGTTTACCCTGATTAATAAACTTTATCGGGGTGAAAAATTCCGCATCTTATTGAACCGATATCGGCTCGTTATAGTGGCTCGCTTTCCCGCATGCCGCTCGCCGCGTGCGGGCTGACACGCAGACGCTCAGCAGGAGCCCGCTTGATGACCACCGATGTCCGCTTCACCGAAATCGACGACCTGATGCCCGCAGCCGCCGCGCTGCGCGAGATCCGCCATCACATCCACCATCATCCCGAGCTTGCTTACGAGGAGCACGAGACGGCCGCGCTGGTCGCGCACAAGCTCGAGCAGTGGGGCTGGCAAGTGACGCGCGGCGTCGGCGGGACGGGTGTGGTCGGCACGCTGCGCGTCGGCGACGGCGCGCGCAGCATCGGCATCCGCGCGGACATGGACGCGCTGCCGATCGTCGAGGCCACCGGCCTGCCGTATGCGAGCGGCACGCACGGCAAGATGCACGCATGCGGCCATGACGGCCACACGACGATGCTGCTCGGCGCCGCGCAGCAGCTCGCGAAGACGCGCAACTTCCGCGGCACGGTGCATCTGTATTTCCAGCCGGCGGAGGAGCACGGCGTCGACAGCGGCGCGAAGAAGATGATCGACGACGGCCTGTTCGAGCGCTTTCCGTGCGATGCGGTGTTCGGCATGCACAACCATCCGGGCGCGGCGCCCGGCGTGTTCCTCACGCGGCGCGGCCCGTTCATGTCGGCCGGCGACAAGGCGATCATCAAGATCGAGGGCGTCGGCGGCCATGCGGCGCGCCCGCATCTGACGGTCGACCCGGTGGTGGTCGCGGCGAGCATCGTGATGGCGCTGCAGACGATCGTCGCGCGCAACGTCGATCCGTCGCAGCCGGCGGTCGTCACGGTCGGCTCGATGCACGCGGGCACCGCCAACAACGTGATTCCGAGCGGCGCGCGGCTCGAGCTCAGCGTGCGTTCGTTTAGCCCCGACGTGCGCGCGCTGCTCAAGCGCCGCATCGTCGAGCTGGCCGAGACGCAGGCGGCGAGCTACGGCGCGACGGCCGACGTCGAGTACATCGAAGGCTATCCGGTCGTCGTCAATACGGACGCCGAAACGGACTTCGCGGCGCAGGTCGCGCGCGAGCTGGTCGGCGACGCGCACGTCGTCGAGCAGGCCGACCTGCTGATGGGCAGCGAGGACTTCGCGTTCATGCTGCAGCAGCGGCCGGGCTCGTTCGTGCGGCTCGGCAACGGCGAAGGCGAAGACGGCTGCATGGTGCACAACCCGAAGTACGACTTCAACGATCGCAACCTGCCGATCGGCGCGGCCTTCTGGACGCGCCTCGTCGAGCGTTACCTCGCGCAGTGATCCCGGCCGCGGTGGCCGCGCGGCGCTTTCGGCCGCATTGTCAGGAGATTGAACGATGCAGAAAGATCCTCTCGCGCTGCACGCCGGAGCGGCCGGCGCCGCCGCGGTCCACACGCACGATGCACCGGCCGTCACGCAGCGCGGCGCGATCGCGGCGGCGGTGATCGGCAACTGGCTCGAATTCTTCGACTTCACCGTGTACGGCTTCTTCGCGGTGCTGATCGGCAGGCTGTTCTTCCCGTCGAGCGATCCGACCACGTCGCTGCTGCTGTCGGTCGCGACGTTTGCCGCCGGCTTCTTCACGCGGCCGCTGGGCAGCGTCGTGCTCGGCGTCTATGCGGACCGCAAGGGCCGCAAGGCCGCACTGAACCTGACGATCATGCTGATGGCGCTCGGCACCGGCCTGATCGCGATCGCGCCCACCTACGCGCAGGCCGGCGTCGCCGCGCCGCTGCTGATCGTCGTCGCGCGGCTGATGCAGGGCTTCTCGCAGGGCGGCGAGTTCGGCGCGGCGACGTCGACGCTGATCGAGCACGGCGGCACGTCGCGCCGCGCGTTTCGCGCCAGCTGGCAGCTCGCGACGCAAGGCGGCGCGGCGCTGATGGGCTCGGGCTTCGCGGCGCTGCTGTCGAACACGCTGACGAAGGACGCGCTCGAAGGCTGGGGCTGGCGTCTGCCGTTCTTCGCCGGCTTGCTGATCGCGCCGGTGGGGATGTACCTGCGCCGCCGCCTCGCCGACGACGCGCCGGGCGACCACCACCACGCGATCGAGCGCGGCGTGCTGCGCGAGCTGTTCTCGAAGCACGCGCGCACGGTGCTGCTGCTGATGCTGACGGTGATGGGCGGCACGGTGTCGACCTACATCCTGACCTTCTACATGCCGACCTATGCGATCCATACGCTCGGCGTGCCGATGAAGCTGTCGATGTTCGTCGGCGTCGCGTCGGGCTGCGTGATGCTCGTCACGTGCCCGCTGTTCGGTTGGCTGTCGGACCGCCTCGGCAGCCGGCGCATGCCGATCTTCGTCGGGCGCGGCGTGCTGGTGCTGCAGCTGTTCCCCGCGTTCTGGCTGATGAACCACCATCCGACGCTGTCGGTGATCCTGCCGCTGACCGCGCTGATGCTGCTGTTCTATTCGCTGGGCTCGGCATCGGAAATGGCGCTGATGTGCGAATCGCTGCCGCGCCATGTGCGTGCGACCGGCATTTCGATCGCGTATGCGATGGCGGTGACGATTTTCGGCGGCACCGCGCAACTGGTCGCGACCTGGCTCGTGAAGACGACCGGCAGCAAGCTCGCGCCGGCCGGCTATGTGGCCGCTTGTGTGGTGCTGTCGCTGATCGCGGTCGCGATGCTGCGCGAAACCGCGCGCGAGTCGATGGACTGAGGCGGCGCGCGGCCGCTCGGGCCGCGCGATGTCGCGCCATGTCGTGCGATGGTCTTCGGTTCGGACGGCATCGCGCGTGAGGTGCGCGCATTGCGTCTAACCGCGCCTCGCGACGAGTTCCGACACCGTCTGCGCCGCCTGCTGCAGCGGCCCCAGAAACTCCTTCACCATCTGCTTCGCGGTATGCCGCTGCGCGTTGCCGCTGATGTTCATCGCGGCGATCACCTGCCCGCGGCGGTTGCGGATCGGCGCGGAAATCGACATCAGCCCGACCTCGAGCTCCTGGTCGACCACGGCCCAGCCCTGCTGGCGCACCTGCGCGATCGCGGCCTTCAGCTCGCCGAGGTCGGTGAGCGTGCGCGGCGTGTGCGCGCGAATGTTGCTCTGCGCGAGCGTGTCGTCGAGCGTCGCATCGTCGAGCGCGGACAACAGCACGCGGCCCATCGACGTGCAGTACGCGGGCAGGCGGCTGCCGATCGACAGGTTGATGGTCATGATCTTGTGGGTCGGCACGCGCAGCACGTAGACGATCTCGGTGCGATCGAGCACCGCTGCCGAGCAGCTCTCGTGGATCTGTGCGGACAACTGCTCCATCACCGGATCGGCGAGATTCCAGAACGGCATCGACGTCAGGTACGCGAAGCCTAGCTCGAGGATCTTCGGCGTGAGCCGGAACAGCCGGCCGTCGGCCTCGACGTAACCGAGCGTCTGCAGCGTCAGCAGGATGCGGCGCGCGCCCGCGCGCGTGAGCCCGGCGGCCGCCGCGACCTCGGTGAGCGTCTGCTCGGGGCGCTGCGCATCGAAGGCGCGGATCACCGCGAGGCCGCGCGCAAACGACTGCACATAGGAGTCGCCGGGTTTCGTCTGGATGTCTTCGGTGGTCATGAACGGTCGGATTGTCGTGCAGCCGAGAAGATAGCGCATGGGGCCCGGCACGCCAACCGCACCGCGGCGCGCGCGCTTGACAGCGCATCCCCGCACTCCCTATGATGCGGAAATCGTTCGATACACGATCTTATGTTCGTATAAAGAACATTTAAGCGCATCCCGGCGGGCAAGGCAAGGGGCGCGTTGCAGTTATTTCCCAGCGTTGCATGAGACCGGAGACACCGATGACCGAAGCTTTTTTGTGTGATGCGATCCGTACCCCGATCGGCCGTTACGGCGGCGCGCTGTCGGGCGTGCGTGCCGACGACCTCGGCGCGGTGCCGCTGAAGGCGCTCGTCGAGCGCAACCGCGACGTCGACTGGACGGCGCTCGACGACGTGATCTACGGCTGCGCGAACCAGGCCGGCGAGGACAACCGCAACGTCGCGCGCATGTCGGCGCTGCTGGCCGGCCTGCCCGACGGCGTGCCCGGTTCGACGATCAACCGGCTGTGCGGATCGGGCATGGACGCGGTCGGCGTGGCCGCGCGCGCGATCAAGTCGGGCGAGGCCGCGCTGATGGTGGCGGGCGGCGTCGAAAGCATGACGCGCGCGCCGTTCGTGATGGGCAAGGCCGCCAGCGCGTTCGCGCGCCAGGCCGACATCTACGACACGACGATCGGCTGGCGCTTCGTCAATCCGCTGATGAAGCAGCTGCACGGTGTCGATTCGATGCCGGAGACGGCCGAGAACGTCGCGGTCGATTACAACGTCAGCCGCGCCGACCAGGATCTGTTCGCGCTGCGCAGCCAGCAGAAGGCCGCGCGTGCGCAGCAGGACGGCACGCTCGCCGCGGAAATCGTCCCGGTGACGATTCCGCAGAAGAAGGGCGATCCGGTCGTGTTTTCGCGCGACGAGCATCCGCGCGAAACGTCGCTCGACGTGCTCGCCAAGCTGAAGGGCGTCGTGCGTCCCGACGGCTCGGTGACGGCCGGCAACGCGTCGGGCGTCAACGACGGCGCGGCCGCGCTGTTGCTCGCCAACGAAGCGAGCGCGAAGCGCTTCGGGCTGACGCCGCGCGCCCGCGTGCTCGGCATCGCGACGGCCGGCGTGGCGCCGCGCGTGATGGGCATCGGCCCGGCGCCCGCCACGCAGAAGCTGCTCGCGCGGCTCGGGATGACGATCGGCCAGTTCGACGTGATCGAGCTGAACGAGGCGTTCGCGTCGCAGGGGCTCGCGGTGCTGCGCATGCTCGGCGTCGCCGACGACGATCCGCGCGTGAATCCGAACGGCGGCGCGATCGCGCTCGGCCATCCGCTCGGCGCATCGGGCGCGCGCCTCGTGACGACCGCGATGTACCAGCTGCATCGCACCAACGGCCGCTTCGCGCTGTGCACGATGTGCATCGGCGTCGGCCAGGGCATCGCGATCGCGATCGAGCGCGTCTAAGCGCGCAATGCGGCGCGGCGCGGCCCGCCGCGCGCGTAGCCTTTCCTCGACGATGTGGCCGGCACGACGCGCGCGTGCCGGCCACATCGTCATTCGGCCGGCGAATGCTGCGCGATGCGCGCGGCGAGCGCGTCGATCTCGGTGTCCGCGAATACCTCGATGCCATGCTCGCGCAGCAAGGCCGCCGTCACGCCGGCGCCCGGATGCCGACGCCCCGCAAAATTCCCGTCATGAATGAAGCGGCTGCCGCACGACGGACTGCCGTCCGCGAGCAGCGCGAAGCGGCAATCGTGCGCGCGGGCCAGCGCGAGCGCGGCTTGTGCGCCGCAGACGAACTGCGCGGTCAGATCGGTCCCGTGCACGTCGACGATCCGTGCGGCGCCGGCGAGCACGCGCTGGCCCGATGCGCCGCTGGCGATCTCGGCGGGCGGCCGCGGCACGCCCAGCCCGCCGGCGAGCTCCGGGCAGACGAGCACCAGCCGCCCGTCGCGCTGCCAGCGCGCGAGCGCGTCATGCGCGCTGCGCTTCGCCGTCCCGTCGTAGCGGACGGGATGCCCGAGCAGGCACATGCTGACGAGGATCTTCGGCGTGGCCGCTTGTTGCTCCGTGTGCTGCACGGTCGTTCTCCAGGTTCGCGTCGAGCGCTGCGCGCACGTCCGCATCGTTTTGCGGTTTGCAACGGTCGATGGGATCGCTGCATTGACGGCGCTGCGTGCACACCGTTTAGGCATCGCCTCGGCGCCGGTTATTTCCAGATTGTTTGATTGAAATCATATTTAGCGTCGAATTCGATATTTTGTGTCGATCAGGCCTAAGGTTTTGCCGCTAGTTGCCGTCAGCAGGGGACGATACCGTCGTAAAGCGATCAACCGTTTTCCGGCTACTGAGCGCGATTCCGCGCCCGCGCGGGCCCCCAACCCGGACCCGCTCTTCGGAGCCCTCCATGCGCAACAACCAGCCCGTCACCCAACAAGAATTCGATTTCCCCGACGACGTCACGCTGATGTCGACGACCGATGCCGACAGCATCATCACATATGCGAACACAACGTTTGCGTATGTGAGCGGTTTCTCCACCGACGAACTCGTCGGCCAGCCGCACAACATCGTGCGCCACCCCGATATGCCGAAGGAAGCGTTCGCCGACATGTGGGCGACGCTGAAGAACGGCGAGCCGTGGACCGCGCTCGTCAAGAATCGCCGCAACAACGGCGACCACTATTGGGTGCGCGCGAACGCGGTGCCGGTGATGCGCAACGGCGCGCCGCACGGCTACATGTCGGTGCGCACGAAGGCGCCGCGCGACGAGATCGCGGGCACCGAGGCGCTGTATCGCGCATTCCGCGAAGGCAAGGCCGGCAGCCGCCGTTTCCATAAGGGGCTGATCGTGCGCACCGGGCTGATGCGCATCGTCTCGCTGCCGCAAACGATGTCGGTGCGCGCGCGCGTTCACTCGGCGTTGGCCGTGCTGGCGCCGGTCGTGATCGGCACGGGCTGGGCGTGCGGGCTCGGTGGCGGCGCGCTGGCGGCGCTTGCGGCCGTGACGGCCGGCGCGTCGGTGGCCGCCGGGCTGTGGCTCGATGCGCAGATCGTGCAGCCGCTGAAGCGGCTGCACGATCAGGCGCTGAACGTCGCGACCGGCGCAAGCCGCCGCGGCGTGGCGATGAACCGCGTCGACGAGATCGGCATGACGCTGCGCACGATCAACCAGTTGGGGCTGATGTTCCGCTGGCTGGTCGACGACGTCAGCGAGCAGGTCCACAACGTACAGCGCGCGAGCAACGAGATCGCGCAAGGCAACAACGACTTGAGCGCACGCACCGAGCAGGCCGCGTCGAGCGTGCAGGAGACCGCCGCGTCGATGGCCGAGATGACGGCCACCGTGTCGAGCAACGCGGAGACGGCGCTGCAGGCGAACCAGCTGTCGGTGTCGGCGAGCGAGGCGGCCGAGCGCGGCGGGCAAGCGGTCAGCGAAGTCGTCATGACGATGAACGACATTACCGCGAGTTCGCGCAAGATCGCCGACATCATCGGCGTGATCGACGGGATCGCGTTCCAGACCAACATCCTCGCGCTGAACGCGGCCGTCGAAGCGGCGCGCGCCGGCGAGCAGGGGCGCGGCTTCGCGGTGGTGGCGGGCGAGGTGCGGGCGCTCGCACAGCGCAGCGCGAACGCGGCGAAGGAAATCAAGACGCTGATCGGCGCGAGCGTCGAGCGCGTCGAGTCGGGCTCGCGCATCGTAGACGGCGCGGGCAAGACGATGGAAGACATCGTCGCGCAGGTCAAACGCGTGTCGGATCTGATCGCGGAGATCAGCTCGTCGACGGCCGAGCAGAGCACGGGCGTCGCGCAGGTCGATCAGGCGGTCGTGCATCTGGACAACATCACGCAGCAGAACGCGGCGCTGGTGGAGCAGAGCGCGGCGGCGTCGGAGAGCCTGAAGCAGCAGGCGACGCGGCTGGTCGACGCGGTGAACGTGTTCCGCTGATCGCGCAGGCGCGCTTGCCGGTGCATGTGCATCGTATGGCCGCCGGCCCGCTGCGGCCGCGGTCATGCGATTCGATCCAGTGCGAAAAATGAGAGAGATTCGCATTCTGGAGATCGAATCGATTCGTCGATTCGCGTGACCGGCGATTATCGAATAATCGGATGATTGGGCTCCGAACGATTTGCCTGACGAATTTTTCGATTTACGTATGAATCAAGGATTCGGCAAAGGCGCGTGAAGCGGAATTAATGCGAATTTACCCTTGGTCGGCATAAGGTTTTCGCCAGATTTGCCGAAAGCGCAGGAGTCTGATTGACCGAATGCGGCGCGAGCGCGCTGCATCCGGCCTCGATCCTATTCACGAGCGGACGCAAGATCCGCCACCAGGAACCTCATACCATGCGCAATAACCAGCCTGTCACGCAACGCGAATTCGAGTTTCCCGATGACGCGACGCTGATGTCGACCACCGACGCCAACAGCTACATCCAGTACGCGAACGCGGCGTTCATTCAGGTCAGCGGATTTTCTCCGGAAGAAATCGAAGGTCAGCCGCACAACGTCGTGCGCCATCCGGACATGCCGAAGGAGGCATTCGCCGACATGTGGGCGACGCTGAAGAACGGCGAGCCGTGGACGGCGCTCGTGAAGAACCGCCGCAAGAACGGCGATCACTACTGGGTGCGTTCGAATACGGTGCCGGTGATGCGCAACGGCCAGCCGACCGGCTACATGTCGGTGCGCACGAAGGCGTCGCGCGACGAGATCGCGGCTGCCGATGCGCTGTACCGCGCGTTCCGCGAAGGCAACGCCGGCAGTCGCCGCTTCCATAAGGGCCTGGTCGTGCGCACCGGGCTGATGCGCGTCGCGTCGCTGTTCCAGACGATGTCGGTGCGCGCGCGGCTGCATGCGACGCTCGGCGTGCTGGCGCCCGTCGTGGTCGGCGCCGGCTGGGCGTGCGGCCTCGGCGGCGGCGCGCTGGCCGGGTTTGCGGCGGTGACGGCCGGCGCGTCGCTGATCGCCGGGCTGTGGCTCGACGCGCAGATCGCGCGTCCACTGATCCAGTTGCGCGACCAGGCGCTGCGGGTGGCGACCGGCGAGAGCCGTAGCGGCGTGGCGATGAACCGCGTCGACGAGATCGGCATGACGCTGCGCACGATCAACCAGCTCGGGCTGATGTTCCGCTGGCTGGTGGACGACGTCAGCGAGCAGGTGCACAACGTGCAGCGCGCGAGCAACGAGATCGCGCAGGGCAACAACGACTTGAGCGCGCGCACCGAACAGGCGTCGACCAGCGTCCAGCAGACGGCCGCGTCGATGGCCGAGATGACGGCCACCGTGTCGAGCAACGCGGAGACGGCGCTGCAGGCCAACCAGCTGTCGGTGTCGGCGAGCGAGGCGGCCATGCGCGGCGGGCAGGCGGTCAACGAAGTGGTCGCGACGATGAACGACATCACCGCGAGTTCGCACAAGATCGCCGACATCATCGGCGTGATCGACGGGATCGCGTTCCAGACCAACATCCTCGCGCTGAACGCGGCCGTCGAAGCGGCGCGTGCCGGCGATCAGGGCCGCGGCTTCGCGGTCGTCGCGGGCGAGGTGCGCGCGCTTGCGCAGCGCAGCGCGAACGCGGCGAAGGAGATCAAGGCGCTGATCGGCGCGAGCGTCGAGCGGGTGGAGTCGGGCTCGCGCATCGTCGACGGCGCGGGCAAGACGATGGAGGACATCGTCGCGCAGGTCAAACGCGTGTCGGACCTGATCGCGGAGATCAGCTCGTCGACGGCCGAGCAAAGCACGGGCGTCGCGCAGGTCGATCAGGCGGTCGTGCATCTGGACAACATCACGCAGCAGAACGCGGCGCTGGTGGAGCAGAGCGCGGCGGCGTCGGAGAGCCTGAAGCAGCAGGCGACGCGGCTGGTGGATGCGGTGAACGTGTTTCGTTGAGCGCGCAGGCGCGCACGAGGAGGTGACGCGGGCACGGCGGAGAGGGGACGCCGGCCCGCGTCGTGACCGCCCGGTTCCGGCCGGGCGGTCAGGGCCTGCCGCTTGCGCGACAGGCCCGAACCGTCAGACGGCCAGGCAGAGGTACTTGATGACCACGTAGTCGTCGATGCCGTAGTGCGAGCCTTCGCGGCCGAGGCCCGACTGCTTGACGCCGCCGAACGGCGCGACCTCGTTCGAGATGAGGCCCGTGTTCACGCCGACCATCCCGTATTCGAGCGCTTCGGCGACCTTCCACACGCGGCCGATGTCACGGCTGTAGAAGTACGCGGCCAGGCCGAATTCGGTGTCGTTCGCGAGGCGGATCACCTCGTCGTCGCTGCCGAACTTGAACAGCGGCGCGAGCGGCCCGAAGGTTTCTTCCTTCGCGACCTTCATCGCCGGCGTGACGCCGGTCAGCACGGTCGGCTCGAAGAAGCCGTGGCCGAGCGCATGGCGCTTGCCGCCCGTGACGACGGTGGCGCCCTTCGCGAGCGCGTCCTCGATGTGCGCCTCGACCTTCAGCACGGCCGCTTCGTTGATCAGCGGCCCCTGCGTGACGCCCGGCTCCGTGCCGCGCCCGACCTTCAGCTGGCCGACCGCCGCCGCGAGCTTCTGCGCGAACGCGTCGTACACGGCTTCGTGCACGTAGAAGCGGTTCGTGCAGACGCAGGTCTGGCCGCTGTTGCGGTACTTCGATGCGATCGCGCCCTGCACGGCCGCGTCGAGATCGGCATCGTCGAACACGATGAACGGCGCGTTGCCGCCGAGCTCGAGCGACACCTTCTTGACCGTCGCCGCGCATTGCGACATCAGCAGGCGGCCGACCGGCGTCGAGCCGGTGAACGACAGCTTGCGCACGATCGGGTTCGACGTCAGTTCGCCGCCGATCGCCTTCGGGTCGCCGGTGACCACGCTGAACACGCCGGCTGGCACGCCCGCGCGCTCGGCCAGCACGGCCATCGCGAGCGCCGAGAACGGCGTCGCCTCGGCCGGCTTCACGACGATCGGGCAACCTGCGGCGAGCGCCGGGCCGACCTTGCGCGTGATCATCGCCGCCGGGAAGTTCCACGGCGTGATCGCCGCGCACACGCCGATCGCTTCCTTCGTCACGACGATGCGCTTGTCGCTCGCCGGCGTCGGGATCGTGTCGCCGTACACGCGCTTGCCTTCCTCGGCGAACCACTCGAGGAACGACGCCGCGTAGCCGATCTCACCCTTCGCTTCGGCCAGCGACTTGCCCTGTTCGGTCGTCAGGATCAGCGCGAGATCGTCGGCGTTCTCCATCATCAGGTCGTGCCACTTGCGCAGGATCGCCGCGCGTTCCTTCGCGGTCTTCTTGCGCCACGCCGGCCAGGCGGCGTTGGCGGCGTCGATCGCCTGACGCGTCTCGGCCGCGCCCATCGCCGGCACGGTGCCGAGCAGGCCGCCGGTGGCCGGATTGCGGACCTCGAACGACTCGCCGTTCGCCGCGGATTGCCATTCGCCGTTGATGTACGCCTGCTGGCGCAACAGCGACGGATCTTTCAGTGCCAGGTTTTCCGTGCTCATATTGAATAGCCTGCGTTGAAGATGAAACGGCCGCTGCCGTCGGTACGACGGCAGCGGCGCATTCGGTTGACGGGAACTCAGGCCGGTACGCCGACCGTTTCCTTCAGCACTTCCTCGAGGATCGTGAGCGCTTCGTCGAACACGGCCTGCGGAATCGTCAGCGGGAACAGGAAGCGCACGACGTTCGAGTACACGCCGCACACGAGCAGCAGCAGACCGCGCTCGAGCGCACGCGCCTGCACGCGCTTCGTGAAGTCGGCGTCGGGCTCGCCCGTGGCCGGGTTCACGAACTCGACCGCGACCATCGCGCCCGGACCGCGCACGTCGGCGATCGGTGCGATGTCGGCGCGCAGCGCGTTCAGCTTCGCCTTCAGCGCGTCGCCCAGTTGCGTCGCGCGTTCGCACAGCTTCTCTTCGTCGATGATGTCGAGCACCGCGTGCGCCGACGCGACGGCGAGCGGGTTGCCCGCGTACGTGCCGCCGAGGCCGCCGGGCGCTGCCGCGTCCATCACGTCCGCACGGCCGACGACGCCCGACAGCGGCATGCCGCCCGCGAGGCTCTTGGCCATCGTGATCAGGTCGGCCAGCACGTCGTACTGCTGCATCGCGAACAGCTTGCCGGTACGCGCGAAGCCCGTCTGCACTTCGTCGGCGATCAGCATGATGCCGTGCTCGTTACAGATCTTGCGCAGTGCGCGCACGAAGTCGGCCGGCGCCGGGTTGAAGCCGCCTTCGCCCTGGACCGGTTCGAAGATGATCGCGGCGACGCGCTTCGGATCGATGTCGGCCTTGAACAGCATCTCGATCGCCTTGATCGAGTCGGCCGTCGTCACGCCGTGCAGCGGGTTCGGGTACGGTGCGTGGAACACGTCGCCCGGGAACGGACCGAAGTTCAGCTTGTACGGTGCGACCTTGCCGGTCAGCGCCATGCCCATCATCGTGCGGCCGTGGAAACCACCGGCGAACGCGATGACGCCCGGACGGCCGGTTGCCGCACGCGCGATCTTGATCGCGTTTTCGACGGCTTCGGCGCCGGTCGTGAAGAACGCCGTCTTTTTCGGGTAGTCGCCCGGTGCGCGCGCGTTGATCTTTTCAGCCAGCTCGACGTACGACGCGTACGGGACGATCTGGTAAGCGGTGTGCGTGAAGCAGTTCAGCTGGTCGGCGATCGCCTTGACGATCTTCGGGTGGCGGTGGCCCGTGTTCAGCACGGCGATGCCGGCGGCGAAATCGATGAAGCGGCGGCCCTCGACGTCCCACAGCTCCGCGTTTTCGGCGCGGGCGGCGTAGAAATCGCACATCACGCCGACGCCGCGCGGGGTGGCGGCGTTCTTGCGGGCATGCAGGTCGGCATTCTTCACGGTCAGCTCCTTGATGTTGTGTCCGGTGAGGTAAAAATCGGCCGCGTTGGCAGCCCATGGAGGCGACTATAATCACATTTGGCTCCGGCAATCAGAGCCATTTCAATAAATATTCAGGAGCCAATCATGCGCGCAAGCGTGTTGTCGGACTGGCTGGCGCAGCGCCTCGTGCGCGGCAGCGAGCAGCCCATCTACCGGCAGCTGCACCGGCTGCTGCAGCAGGCGATCCTGTCGCGCGAGCTGCCGGCCGGCACGCGCGTGCCGTCGTCGCGGCTGCTCGCGGCCGAGCTGGGCATCGCGCGCAACACGGTCACGCAGGTGTACGAACAGCTGGCGCTCGAAGGCTACGTGCATTCGGCGACGGGGCGCGGCACGTTCGTCGCCGACAGCGCGCCGGACGAAATCGTCGGCGCGCCGCTCGAGCCGGGCGCGAGCCCGGCGGTGGCGGCCTCGCCGGCGCGGCGGCTGTCGGCGCGCGGCACGCGGCTCGTCGAAGGCGCGGGCGTGTCGAAGCGCCAGGGCGGCGCGTTCATGCCGGGCGTGCCCGACGTGTCGCGCTTTCCGGCGCGCGTCTGGACCCGGCTGCACAACAAGTACTGGCGGCGCCTGCGTCCCGATCTGCTGACCTACGCGCCGGGCGGCGGCCTCGCGCTGCTGCGCGAGGCGCTGGCCGACTATCTGCGCACGTCGCGCTCGGTGCGCTGCACGCCCGAGCAGATCGTGATTACCACCGGGATCCACCAGTCGATCGACCTCGCGGTGCGCGTGCTGACCGATCCGGGCGACGTGATCTGGACCGAGGACCCGTGCTACTGGGGCGTGCGCAGCGTGCTGAACGTGTCGGGGCTGACCACCCGGCCGATCGCGGTGGACGACGAAGGAATCGCGCCGTCGGCCGACGATCTCGCCGAGCCGCCGAAGCTGATGCTGGTCACGCCGTCGCACCAGTATCCGCTCGGCATGGTGATGAGCCTCGCGCGCCGCCGCATGCTGCTCGAATACGCGCGCCAGCACGGCTGCTGGATCATCGAGGACGACTACGACAGCGAATTCCGCTACGGCAGCCGTCCGCTCGCGTCGTTGCAGGGGCTCGATACGGCCGGGCAGGTGATCTACGTCGGCAGCTTCGGCAAGACGCTGTTTCCGGGGCTGCGGGTCGGCTATCTGGTCGCGCCCGAGCCGCTCGCGGAGAGCTTCGCGACCGCGAGCGCCGAGCTGTACCGCGAAGGGCAGCTGCTGCAGCAGGCGGTGCTGGCCGAGTTCATCGCGGACGGGCATTTCGTTTCGCATATCCGCAAGATGCGCACGCTGTACGGACAGCGCCGCGAAGTGCTGCTCGACGCGGTCGCGCGACGCTATGGCGACACGCTGCACGCGCTCGGCAGCGATGCGGGGCTGCATCTCGTCACGCGGCTGCCCGACGGCGCCGACGATCGCGCGGTCGCGCAGGCCGCGCTGGAGCGCAACATCGTCGTGCGGCCGCTGTCCGGCTATTACGCGCAACCGGAGCGCGCGGCATCGGGTTTGCTGCTCGGCTATGCGTGCGTGCCGGAGGACGAGATCGCGACCGCGTTCGCGAAGCTCGCGGAAGCGATCGACGAGCGGGCGTTCGACGGGGTCGTTGCGGCGGCTTGATGGGGAGTGGGCGTGTGTGGGCGTGTGGTGGCGTGGTGGCGTGGTCGCGACCGGAGGCGGCCGCGTCGTAGGACACGTGCGACGCGACGGTGAACGCGTGACACGCCCGTGTCGTAGCCGAGGCGCCGCGTCGGACCATGCGGTTTGCCCGGTTTGCCCGGTTCGTGCCGACTTCGCGGTTTGCGCCGACGTGGACCGCGGCGCACGCATTCCATCCCGCATCCGGATATCGCGCGTGCTCGCGCGGAATTGTCGATAATGGAACGTTGTTATTCACCGGATACCGACGATGACCGAAGCCACCCTCACTCCGCCCGCCGTTCCGCGCCTGACGAGCCTGTCGCACGGCGGCGGCTGCGGCTGCAAGATCGCGCCGGGCGTGTTGTCCGAGCTGCTGAAGCGGGCCACGCCGCCCGCGTTGTTTCCCGATCTGCTGGTCGGCACCGAAACCTCCGACGACGCGGCCGTCTACCGATTGAACGACGAGCAGGCGATCGTCGCGACCACCGACTTTTTCATGCCGATCGTCGATGATCCGTTCGACTTCGGCCGCATCGCCGCGACCAACGCGCTGTCCGACGTCTACGCGATGGGCGGCAAGCCGATCCTCGCGCTCGCGCTGGTCGGCATGCCGATCAACGTGCTGCCGCACGAGACGATCGCGGCCGTGCTGCGCGGCGGCGAAGCCGTGTGCGCGGAAGCGGGCATTCCGGTGGCGGGCGGCCATTCGATCGATTCGGTCGAGCCGATCTACGGGCTTGCCGCGATCGGCGTCGTGCATCCGTCGCGCGTGAAGCGCAACGCGGCCGCGCGCGCGGGCGACGTGCTCGTGCTCGGCAAGCCGCTCGGCGTCGGCGTGCTGTCCGCCGCGCTGAAGAAGAATCAGCTCGACGCCGCCGGCTACGCGCAGATGGTCGCGACGACCACCAAGCTGAACCGGCCGGGCGCCGAACTCGCGGCATTGCCGGGCGTGCACGCGCTGACCGACGTCACCGGTTTCGGCTTGCTCGGCCACACGCTCGAGCTCGCGCGCGGCGCGGGCCTGACCGCGCGCGTGCATTACGCGTCGCTGCCGTGGCTGGCGGGCGTCGAGGCGTTCGTCGCCGACGGCGTGTTCACCGGCGCGTCGGGACGCAACTGGGCCGCGTATGGCGCCGACGTGCGGCTCGCCGACAACCTGCCACCCGTCGCGCAGGCGCTGCTCACCGACCCGCAGACGTCGGGCGGGCTGTTGGTCGCGTGCGCGCCGGAAGCCGTGGACGACGTGCTCGCGTGCTTCCGCGCCGACGGCTTCGACCGTGCGGCCGTGATCGGCGAGATGGTGGACGGGGCGTCGCGCGTCGAGGTCGCGTGACGCGGGTTTCGATCGCGCAGGATCTTCGCCGCTCGTGGTTTCGATCGCGCGGTGGTGATCGGCGAGAGGGTGGACGGGCCGTGGAGAGTCGACATCGTGTGACGCAGATTTCGATCGCACACGATCGTCGCTGCGTGTCGTAACCGGCGGCGCGTATCGAAAGCCTTCACAGGCGATGAACGATTTCCTGTTCGGGCTGACGGTCGCGCTGTCGGTCGGCCCCGTCGCGCTGATGATCGCGAACCATGCGCTGCGCGCCGGCATTGCGAGCGGTGTGCGCGCGGCAGCGGGCGTCGCGACGGCCGACGGCTGCTATGCGGTTGCCGCGTTCACGATCGGCGCGATGCTCGCGCACACGCTCGCGTCGCATCTTGCGCAGTTTCGTCTGGTCGGCGCGCTCGTGTTGCTCGCAATGGGCGCACGCATGCTGTGGCACGCGCTGAAAGACCGGCGCCATACGCTCGACGGCGCCGCGCCGCCGCCCGGCACACGGCCGTTCACGTCGATGTTCTTCGTCACGCTCGCGAATCCGCTGACCATCCTGCTGTTCTACGGCTATGCGGCCGCGGCGGCCGGCGCGCACCGGCACTGGCTGCTCGGGGCGGCGTGCGTGTTTGCCGGCAGTCTCGTCGGCCAGCTCGTGTTCGCGTTCGGCGGCAGCGCGATCGCGCGCGTCGTGAAGTCGCCGCGATGGCTCGCGGCGAGCCACGTGCTTGCTGCGCTGGTCGTGCTTGCTTATGGCGTCGCGGGGATCGTCCGCGCGTAGCGGGGCCGGGACGGTCGTCGAAGCCTCGGCCGCTCAAGAATGCCTGCATGCCGTGGCACGCGGCCTCGTAGCGATTCTCAGTGTCGGTCGCAGCGGCGTGCGGCGATTACGGCGCGAACGCGCTGATCCGCGCAACCGGCAACCGGCGTAATCAGCGTAATCAGCGTTATCGGCACCTTCAATCACCCCGCGCCATTTCCCCCAACCCCCCGTTTCGTAGTCGGGTTCCGCATCGCAGACCCGCGTTCTATACTCGGTCGCGCAGTCTCCGACAGCCGTTCTCACCCAACATCATCGAAACAAGGAACGCCGATGCTGACTCGCTCCATTCTTTCCGCAGCCGCCTTCTCGCTCGCCGCCTGTGCGACCGCGCCGTCGATCGCGCAGGACCAACAGCGCGACGACGCAGGCAACGCGGCCACGACGGCCAACGCTGCATTCGCCGAGACCGCGGCACAGGGCCGCCCGGTCAAGGTCATGATCATCACGATGTTCGGTCCGGAAGGCCAGGCGTGGCTCGACCGGCTCGGCCCGTGGCGCGACGTCGCGGTGCCGGGCCTGTCGCCCGACTATCCGGTGGTCCACTGCAACCGGCAGGACGTCTGCGTGGTGACGACCGGCATGGGCTACGCGAACGCATCGGCGACGATCATGGCGCTCACGTTCTCGCCGCGCTTCGACCTGCGCCGCACCTACTTCCTCGTGTCCGGCATCGCGGGCGTCGACCCCGCGCAGGGCACGGTCGGTTCCGCGGCGTGGTCGAAATACCTCGTCGATTTCAGCCTGCA
Source organism: Burkholderia vietnamiensis LMG 10929 (assembly GCF_000959445.1). NCBI lineage: Bacteria > Pseudomonadati > Pseudomonadota > Betaproteobacteria > Burkholderiales > Burkholderiaceae > Burkholderia > Burkholderia vietnamiensis. The sequence continues at coordinate 136,309 of NZ_CP009630.1, forward strand.
GTGGGAGCTCGACGCGCGCGAGATTCCCGCCGGCTGGAACACCGGCTTTCTCGGCATCAACACGAAGAGCCCGAACGACAAGCCGCCGCTCGACTACCGCACCGAAGTGTTCCAGCTCAACGCGCAGCTGACCGATGCCGCCTATGCGCTGTCGCGCAACGTCGTGCTTGCCGACAGCGCGCAGGCGCAGGCCGCGCGCGCGAAGTTCACGTATGCGCCGGCGAACCGGCCGCCGACGGTGATCCAGTGCGACACGTCGTCGGGCAATACGTGGTTCTCGGGCACGCTGATCGGCGAGCGCGCGCGTCAATGGACCAAGATCCTCACCGACGGCAAGGGCACCTACTGCATGACCGCGCAGGAAGACAACGCGACGTACGAGGCGCTCAAGCGCGCGGCGAGCGTGAAGCGCGTCGACCTGTCGCGCGTGGCGGTGCTGCGCACCGGCTCCGACTTCGACCGCCCGTATGCGGGCCAGACGAGCGCCGACAACCTGCTGAACTACGCGGATCAGGGCGGCTTCGCGCCCGCGACGGAAAACCTCTATCGCGCGGGCAATCCGCTCGTGCAGGACATCGTCACGCACTGGGGCGAATGGCGCGACGGCGTGCCGCGTCGATGACGCGCCGAGGCTCGCATCGGCGCGTGACGGACGCGTTCAGTGCGGTTGCGACGACGAACGAAACGGCGTCCAGACGGGCGTCGTGTCGTCCCAATGATCGAGCGGCGAAGGAAGTTGATCGTTCATCACGGACTCCTGCAACTGACTGACGTGTGTCGGGTTCGCGACGCCGCGCGACGGACGATCCGTCGCGCGGCGTCATGCGTTTACCGGCCTGCGCCGGCGAGCTGGTTGCCTTCGGGCGTCGGGCGATACGGGCCTTGCGCGAGCTCGACACCTTGCGGATACGAATTCACCTTGCGCAGGTATGCGAGCGTGCCGTCGCGGCGTGCCTGTTCGACTTCCGCATTGACTTCGGCGCGCGTGCGCGGGCCGTTGCTCGGCTGCGTGTACGACGCGCCGGCGTAGTTGGCGGCTTGCGGCGCATTGGTATCGGCGAATGCCGGCGCGGACACGGCGAGTGCGAGTGCGATGGCGGAGAGAAGATGGCGGCGGTTCATGACGTAACTCCTGTGTTGGTCGGAGTTGGCGCAAGAGCGCTCGCTCCGGTCCCGTCGAACGGGATGTTGGATGCGCAACGATGTGCGCGACAGGGTTAACTCTAGGTGTGTGTCCCGGCGCGATAAATGCAGCTGATGCGAATTGAATTGTCGCGATGCTGGAACAATCGCGATCCGTCACGGCCGCACGGCGCTGCCGGAATCGCGCACAGCCGCCTGTGGCGCGGCTCGCGGCGACGCGGCCCGACTTCGCGACGGCGTGTCGGCGCGACGCGGCGATTGCCGCGCGCGATGCAAAGGTGTGATGCGGATTCCGGAAAGACGCGATGTGCGCGCCGCTGCGACGTCTGCAGGAGCACGACGCATCCGCGGAAGGAGAACGTGCTGGAAGGCCGACCGATCGAGGTATGAAGAAAGCGCGGAGACGCGCGAGCGCGCGGCCCGCGCGCCGCTCGTCAGACTAAGCGACTAAGCGGCTACGCGACCCACTCGTTGATGACCGGCGTGTCGAGCGCCGGCGCGCGCTCGGCTTCCTCGAACGTGCGCTTGCTGCACGTCGCGTCGAGGCTGCCCTTGCCGCTCAACAGCGGGCAGCGGTCGAACACTTCGGCGATCCAGTCGACGAACACGCGCACCTTCGGCGACAGGTGGCGGCTGTGCGGATACACGACCGAGATCGGCATCGGCAGCGGCTTCAGGCCCGGCAGAACTTCCTTGAGCCGGCCGTCGCGCAGGTGCGGCAGCACCATGAACAGCGGCGGCTGGATCAGCCCGAAGCCTTCGAGCCCGCAGGTCACGTACGCGTCGGCATCGTTCACCGACACGATCGCGTTCATCTTCACTTCGACTTCCTTGCCGTCGGTCAGGAACGTCCAGTCGATCGTGCGGCCGGTGCGGCTCGAAAAGTAATTGACCGCCTTGTGCTCGGCGAGATCTTCGATGCTGCGCGGCTCGCCGTACTTGTCGAGATACGCGGGCGCGGCGACCGACACGCATTCGAACAGGCCGACCCGCCGTGCGACGAGCGACGAATCCTGCAGCGCGCCGACGCGGATCACGCAGTCGACGCCTTCCTGCAGCAGGTCGACCGGACGATCCGACAAGCCGAGCTGCAGATCGATGTCCGGATAGCGCGTGTGGAATTCGCACAGCGACGGAATCACCAGCAGCCGCCCGATCGAGCCCGGCATGTCGATGCGCAACTTGCCGTGCGGCTTGCGGTTGTTGTTCTGGAAGCTTGCTTCGGTTTCCTCGACATCGGCGAGGATCCGCACGCAGCGTTCGTAGTACGCGGCGCCGTCGGGCGTGAGCGACAGACGGCGCGTGGTCCGGTGCATCAGCCGCACGCCGAGGAACGCTTCGAGATTCTGGATGATCGTCGTGACGGACGCCCGCGGCAGGCTCAGCGTTTCTGCTGCCTTGGTGAAGCTGCTTGTATCGACGACGCGAGTAAACACCTGCATGGCCTGAAGCCGGTCCATCACAACCTCCACGATCTAATGAGCCTCAGGAACAAAGAGGCTGCGTCACTTTATAGGCGACGCAGCCTGGGATTGTTCGGGGGCGTTGAATTGTGTTGCCGGATTATAGGCATTTATCCCAATGTCTGCCGGACCCAGAATTCGTTCCATCTCGAAATGGATGCCGCATCGTCATGGACGCTTCTGAATTCAGCAAATTCCTGAAAGCCGCATTGCCCGCCGAAGCCAGAGCCGGCGCGGCACTGACGGTCGCGGACGTGGAAATTCCCGGCTACGCGCAGGACATCGCGTTGCGTCTGTATCGGCGTGCCGACAAAACCGGATTGCCGGTAGTGCTTTACTTTCACGGCGGCGGTTTCGTGCGCGGCACGCTCGACGACGCCGATTTCGCCGCGCGCTTTTTAGCAGAACGCTTACCGGCTCTCGTAGTGTCGGTCGATTATTCGCTCGCGCCGGCCTTTCCGTTTCCGGCCGCGCCGGAGGATGCGTATCGCGCGGCCGTCTGGGCCGCGACGCGCGCCCGCGCGTTCGGCGGCAATCCGAAGAAGATCGGCGTCGCGGGGCACGATGCGGGCGGCCAGCTCGCGAACTGTCTCGCGTTCATCGCGCGCGATCGCGGCGAGGTGCCGATCGCCGCGCAGGCGCTGTTCGGGCCGATGCTCGATCCGAGCATGACCCGCATCGGCGACGCCGACCGCTTGTCGTCCGACATCACCGCCCGCGAATGCGCGGCCTGCTATCGCGCGTACCTGCCGCAGGCCGCGCAGCGCATGCACCCGTATGCGGCGCCGCTCGAATCGGTGCGCCTCGCGGGGCTGCCGCCGACGCTGATCGTCACCGCGCAGAACGACGTGCTGCACGTCGAGGCGGAGAAATATGCGGGCTGCCTGATTTCGTCGGGCGTGCTCACGCAGGTGATCCGCTACCCGGACGTCACGCACGCCGCGCTCGCGACCCATGCGGCCGCGCTGGAGGAGGCCGTGCGCTTCTTCCAGTGCCGCTTCCAGGCCCGTCAGCCGAATCGTTCCGAATAACCACACCAATCCTCGCTTACCGGAGATCCACATGGCCATCCTACGCACCACCCGCTCCCGAATCGCCACCGCGGCGATCGCGACGCTCGCCGTCGTCGGTCTCGGCACGTTCGGCGCGATGCGCGTGAACGCGAACGCGCCCGACAAGGCCGCAGCGCCGCTGCCCGAAGTGGACGTCGCGACCGTCGTGCCGCAAACCGTCACCGATTGGCAAAGCTACTCGGGCCGCCTCGAGGCGGTCGAGAAGGTCGACGTGCGTCCGCAGGTGTCGGGCACCATCGTCGCGGTGAACTTCAAGGACGGCGCGCTCGTGAAGAAGGGCGACGTGCTGTTCGTGATCGACCCGCGCCCGTACCAGGCCGAGACCGATCGCGCCGCCGCGCAACTCGCGGCCGCGCAGGCGCGCAACGGCTACGCGCAGAGCGACTGGCAGCGCGCGCAGCGGCTGATCGGCGACAACGCGATCGCGAAGCGCGACTACGACGAGAAGCAGAACGCGGCGCGCGAGGCGAGCGCGAACCTGAAGGCGGCCGAAGCCGCGCTCGAAACGGCGCGCATCAACCTCGGCTATACGCGCATCACCGCGCCCGTGTCGGGCCGCGTGTCGCGCGCCGAGATCACCGTGGGCAACGTCGTGTCGGCGGGCGCCGCGGCGACGCCGCTGACGACGCTCGTATCGGTGTCGCCGATCTACGCGTCGTTCGACGCGGACGAACAGACCTACCTGCAATACATCAACGGCGCGCGCGACGGCCGCAAGGTGCCGGTCGAGCTCGGCCTCGCGAACGAAACCGGCTATTCACGCAGCGGCGTGATCGACTCGGTCGACAACCGGCTCGACACGTCGTCCGGCACGATCCGCGTGCGCGCGCGCTTCGACAACGCTGACGGCACGCTGGTGCCGGGCCTCTACGCGCGCGTGAAGGTCGGCGGCAGCGCGCCGCACCCGGCATTGCTCGTCGACGATGCGGCGATCAACACCGACCAGGACAAGAAGTTCGTGTTCGTCGTCGACCAGCAGGGCCGCGTGTCGTACCGCGAAGTGCAGCAGGGCATGCAGCACGGCAACCGGCGCGTGATCGTGAGCGGGCTTGCCGCCGGCGATCGCGTGATCGTGAACGGCACGCAGCGCGTGCGGCCGGGCGAGCAGGTCAAGCCGCACATGGTGCCGATGACGGGCGGCGACGATCCGTCCGCGCCGCTCGCGGACGCCGCGAAGCCGGCCGCACCGGCGAAGGCGGAATCGTAAGCGGCACGCCGCTTCGATTTCCGCGTTCAACCAGACAGAGCCACCCATGAACATTTCCAAATTCTTTATCGACCGGCCGATCTTCGCAGGCGTGCTATCGGTGATCATCCTGCTCGGCGGGGTGATCGCGATGTTCCTGCTGCCGATCTCCGAGTATCCGGAAGTCGTGCCGCCGTCGGTGATCGTGAAGGCGCAGTATCCGGGCGCCAACCCGAAGGTGATCGCCGAGACGGTCGCATCGCCGCTCGAGGAGCAGATCAACGGCGTCGAGGACATGCTGTACATGCAGTCGCAGGCGAACAGCGACGGCAACATGACGATCACCGTCACGTTCAAGCTCGGCACCGATCCCGACAAGGCCACGCAGCTCGTGCAGAACCGCGTGAACCAGGCGCTGCCGCGCCTGCCGGAGGACGTGCAGCGGCTCGGCATCACCACGGTGAAGAGCTCGCCGACGCTGACGATGGTGGTCCACCTGATCTCGCCGGACAACCGCTACGACATGACCTACCTGCGCAACTACGCGCTGATCAACGTGAAGGATCGCCTGTCGCGGATCCAGGGCGTCGGTCAGGTGCAGCTGTGGGGTTCGGGCGACTATGCGATGCGCGTGTGGCTCGATCCGCAGAAGGTCGCGCAGCGCGGGCTGTCGGCCGAGGACGTCGTGCAGGCGATCCGCGAGCAGAACGTGCAGGTCGCGGCCGGCGTGATCGGCGCGTCGCCGTCGCTGCCGGGCACGCCGCTGCAGCTGTCGGTGAACGCGCGCGGCCGTCTGCAGACCGAAGACGAGTTCGGCGACATCGTCGTGAAGACGACGCCCGACGGCGGCGTCACGCATCTGCGCGACATCGCGCGGATCGGGCTGGATGCGTCCGAGTACGGGCTGCGCTCGCTGCTCGACAACAAGCCGGCCGTCGCGATGGCGATCAACCAGTCGCCGGGTGCGAACTCGCTGCAGATCTCCGACGAAGTGCGCAAGACGATGGCCGAGCTGAAGCAGGACATGCCGGCCGGCGTCGACTACAAGATCGTCTACGACCCGACGCAGTTCGTGCGTTCGTCGATCAAGGCCGTCGTGCACACGCTGCTCGAGGCGATCGCGCTGGTCGTGATCGTCGTGATCGTGTTCCTGCAGACCTGGCGCGCGTCGATCATTCCGCTGATCGCGGTGCCGGTGTCGATCGTCGGCACGTTCTCGCTGCTGCTCGCATTCGGGTATTCGATCAACGCGCTGTCGCTGTTCGGGATGGTGCTCGCGATCGGGATCGTGGTCGACGATGCGATCGTCGTGGTCGAGAACGTCGAGCGCAACATCGAAAGCGGGATGAACGCGCGGCAGGCGACCTACAAGGCGATGCAGGAGGTCAGCGGGCCGATCATCGCGATCGCGCTGACGCTCGTCGCCGTGTTCGTGCCGCTCGCGTTCATGTCGGGCCTGACCGGCCAGTTCTACAAGCAGTTCGCGATGACCATCGCGATCTCGACGGTGATCTCGGCGTTCAACTCGCTGACGCTGTCGCCGGCGCTGTCCGCGATTCTGCTCAAGGGCCACGGCGACAAGGAAGACTGGCTCACGCGCGTGATGAACCGCGCGCTCGGCGGCTTCTTCCGCGGCTTCAACAAGGTGTTCCATCGCGGCGCGGAGAACTACGGCCGCGGCGTGCGCGGCGTGCTGTCGCGCAAGACGCTGATGCTCGGGGTGTATCTCGTGCTGGTGGGCGCGACCGTGCTCGTGTCGCGGATCGTGCCGGGCGGCTTCGTGCCCGCGCAGGACAAGGAATACCTGATCGCGTTCGCGCAGCTGCCGAACGGCGCGTCGCTCGATCGCACCGAGAAGGTGATCCGCGACATGGGCTCGATCGCGCTGAAGCAGCCGGGCGTCGAGAGCGCGGTCGCGTTCCCGGGGCTGTCGGTGAACGGCTTCACCAATAGCTCGAGCGCGGGCATCGTGTTCGTCACGCTGAAGCCGTTCTCCGAACGGCACGGCAAGGCGCTGTCGGCCGGCGCGATCGCTGGTGCGCTGAACCAGAAGTACGGCGCGATCAAGGACTCGTTCGTCGCGGTGTTCCCGCCGCCGCCGGTGCTCGGCCTCGGCACGCTCGGCGGGTTCAAGATGCAGATCGAGGATCGCGGCGCGGTGGGCTACGCGAAGCTGTCGGATGCGACCAACGACTTCATCAAGCGCGCGCAGCAGGCGCCTGAACTCGGTCCGTTGTTCACCAGCTATCAGATCAACGTGCCGCAGCTCAACGTCGATCTCGATCGTGTGAAGGCGAAGCAGCTCGGCGTGCCGGTGACCGACGTGTTCAACACGATGCAGGTGTATCTCGGTTCGCTGTACGTGAACGACTTCAACCGCTTCGGACGCGTGTACCAGGTGCGCGTGCAGGCCGATGCGCCGTTCCGGCAGCGCGCGGACGACATCCTGCAGCTGAAGACGCGCAACGATCGCGGCGAGATGGTGCCGTTGTCGTCGCTCGTCACGGTGACGCCGACGTTCGGCCCGGAAATGGTCGTGCGCTACAACGGCTACACGGCGGCCGACATCAACGGCGGCCCGGCGCCGGGCTTCTCGTCGGGGCAGGCGCAGGCCGCGATCGAGCGCATCGCGCATGAAACGCTGCCGCGCGGCGTGCGGTTCGAGTGGACCGACCTCACGTACCAGCAGATTCTGGCGGGCGATTCGGCGATGTACGTGTTCCCGATCAGCGTGCTGCTCGTGTTCCTCGTGCTGGCCGCGCTGTACGAGAGCCTGACGCTGCCGCTCGCGGTGATCCTGATCGTGCCGATGAGCATTCTGTCGGCGCTCACGGGCGTGTGGCTCACGCAGGGCGACAACAACATCTTCACGCAGATCGGGTTGATGGTGCTGGTCGGGTTGTCGGCGAAGAACGCGATCCTGATCGTCGAATTCGCGCGCGAGCTCGAGCATGACGGACGTACGCCGCTCGAGGCCGCGATCGAGGCGAGCCGGCTGCGGCTGCGCCCGATCCTGATGACGTCGATCGCATTCATCATGGGCGTCGTGCCGCTCGTCACGTCGACGGGCGCGGGCTCCGAGATGCGGCATGCGATGGGTGTCGCCGTGTTCTTCGGGATGCTCGGCGTGACGCTGTTCGGGCTGATGCTCACGCCGGTGTTCTACGTCGTGCTGCGCACGCTGGCGGGCGGCAAGATTCACGTGGCCGGCAAGGACTCGGCCGGCTACGGCGGGCCGGCCCACGGCGTACCGGCTTCGGATGCTTGAGGACAACAAGATGGACAACATGCACAACACGAACGGCCTGCTGCGCGTCGCGAAGCTGGCGGCCGCGAGCACTCTGCTCGCGACGCTGCTCGCCGCGTGCGCGGTAGGACCCGACTACAAGCGCCCGGACGTGGCGACGCCCGCGGCGTTCAAGGAAGCGCCGAAGCTCGCCGCCGGCGAGCAGGCCGGCACGTGGAAGACCGCCGCGCCGGCCGACGCCGAGCATCGCGGCGAATGGTGGAAGGTGTTCGGCGATCCGGTGCTCGACGCGCTGGAGTCGCAGGCGCTCGCCGCGAACCAGAACCTGAAGGCCGCGGCCGCGCGCGTCGAGGAAGCGCGTGCGGCGACCCGCACCGCTCGCTCGCAGTGGTTCCCGCAGGTCGGCGTCGGGTTTGGGCCGACGCGCGAGGGGGCGTCGTCGGCGTCGCAGTTTCAGCCGCAGGGCACGGGGCCGACCAACGCGACGCTGTGGCGTGCGCAGGGCACGGTGTCGTACGAGGCCGACCTGTTCGGCCGCGTGAGCCGCAACGTCGAGGCGTCGCGCGCCGACCAGGCGCAGAGCGAGGCGCTGTTCCGTTCGGTGCAGCTCGCGCTGCAGGCGGACGTCGCGCAGAACTACTTCGAGCTGCGCCAGCTCGATTCGGACCAGGATCTGTACCGTCGCACGGTCGAGCTGCGCGAAGAGGCGCTGAAGCTCGTGCAGCGCCGCTTCAACGAAGGCGACATCAGCGAGCTGGACGTGTCGCGTGCGAAGAACGAGCTGGCGAGCGCGCAGGCCGATGCGGTCGGCGTCGCGCGGCGGCGCGCGGCGTCCGAGCATGCGCTCGCGATCCTGCTCGGCAAGGCGCCCGCGGACTTCGCGTTCAAGGAAACGCCGATCGTGCCGGTCGCGGTGAAGATCCCGGCCGGGCTGCCGTCGGCGCTGCTCGAACGCCGCCCGGATGTGGCGGCGGCCGAGCGCGCGATGGCTGCCGCGAACGCGCGGGTCGGCCTTGCGAAGTCGGCGTATTTCCCGAAGCTCGATATCACGGGCGCGTTCGGGTATGAGGCGTCGACGCTCGGCGATCTGTTCCTGTGGTCGAGCCGCACGTTCCTGCTCGGGCCGTTCGCCGGCACCGCGCTGACGCTGCCGCTGTTCGACGGCGGACGTCGTGCGGCCGGCGTGCAGCAGGCGCGCGCGCAGTACGACGAGCAGGTCGCGAACTACCGGCAGCAGGTGCTCGTCGCGTTCCGCGAGGTCGAGGACAATCTCGCCGATCTGCGGTTGCTCGACGATCAGATTCGGGCTCAGGATGCCGCGGTCAATGCGTCGCGCCGTTCGGCGACGCTGTCGCGTACGCAGTATCAGGAAGGGGAAGTGGCGTATCTCGACGTGATCGATAGCGAGCGGTCGGTGCTGCAGTCGCAATTGCAGGCGAATCAGTTGACTGGGGCGCAGGCGGTTTCGACCGTCAATCTCATTCGTGCGCTGGGCGGCGGATGGGGACCGGCGCCGACGGCGGTCGGCGATGCGGCGACCGGCAAGGCGGAGGTGGCGGCGCGGTGAGGGGGAGTGGCGGGTGGGGTTCGCTCGCCAGTCTTGAAGTGAAGAAACCCGGTACGCAGGCTTAGGGCTGTGTGCCGGGTTTTTTGTTGGTTCGACGACGGATTGGCGGGGCGTCGCTCGCGATCGGCCATGTCGCTGGCTCGAAAAGCTGAATGGGCGGCTCGCGAGCAAGTCGGCCCGTAATGGCGTAACTAGGCGGCCACTGCATTGACTGGAGCGTTCGGATAGCTGAACTGTTGCAATTCTAGTAACGCTCGCTTCTACCCTTGCGATTCTAGATTTCTGCTTGTTTGTGTTTTAAATAAAAAAATAATCTATTGAACTATTGAGTTGATTTGCGCTGCTATAACTGTCAGCTTTCGAAGCGGATGGGTGTGTCCTATGTTTGAAGCGCATCGGGATCGCGTTAAGTCGCCGTGATGCACTATCAACTTTATTTTGGAGACCGATATGTCTGCGCGAAGCACTGTCGTGAAGTTGCAAAACAATTCGGGGAACACGTTATTCCTGGATCCCGCGTCGATCAACCTGCTGCACGGGGAATGGGTGACATATCCTCCGGAGAAAATCCCGGATGGCCAGACTGGCCAATGGGAAAGCGATTCGGACGGTTTTATGACGGGAACGGAAGGTCAGCTTCAATATCAATTTGCAGACGGCGGCGGTATCGAGAACGTCAGGCTTTACTGGGACAACCCCTATGTCGGAAATAACGGATACTCGATCACCGTTAGTGCCGCGGGTTATAAGGTTGGTTATGACGGTGGCTCCGGGGATAACGCAACCGTCAACTTCTACATCAAGAAGGGCTGACGCCGTGTGAGGCGCTCGCGCCCGTCTCGATGGGGCGCGAGTGCTCGACGGACGTATTGAGGGCTTGGCCGGATCTCGCGCCCTTGGCGATCGGTCGGTTCCAGCCGCGCGCCTGATACCCGGCGCTGTCATTCGAACGGCTGCTGCTTCGCAACGGGAACGTGTCAGCCATCGTTCGTTGGAAACCCGCGTCCGCGGGAACGCTACTGGAAAATTCGATCGCCGCCTGGCAGGTGAGTCATGCGGCTCCGCAATGCCGCCAACTGCTGGTGCCATGACGACGACTTTGCCGCTGACGTTTTCACGCATGGCCTTCATTGCACGTCGCAACTAACGGTCAGTCCTGCCCGCCGACTTCCAATGGCGCGGTGGCGTCCCGCCACGCGCACCGGCAGTGCATGAAGGTCAGCGGTCACGCAGCGAAGGCGACGCCTGCCGCTACGGACGCACCCGCGCAGAACCATCCGCGCCCCTACTCAATCACCGCCGCGCCTCATTCCCGCGTGAAACATCTTCCCCATCAGCCTCGTTCGCATCCCATCCGCTAACCAAACGTCCGCGCAAGATCACACGCGCGCGTTGACGCGTGTGGCGGTCAGGGAAGGACCAGGAGCGTGATTGGATTGGATTTCGCGGCGGCCGTGCGGCCGTGCTTGCGGCGTCGGCGCGCGCCGCGCATAAAGGCTGCCGCCGACAACGCAAAGGAATCCGAAGCGATCGCATGCGGACATGCACATCGTTCGCCTCGACAACAGCGCGTTCAACGGGCGGCACACACACCGCCCATCCACCTTACGCCGCGACGAACTCGTGCACGTACCGATTGAACACTGCCGGGCTCGCCGCATTCATCCCGTGCGACGCACCGGCGACGGTCTGCCGTTGCGCAGCGCCGATCCACTGCGACAGCGTGTCGACGTTGTGGCGGAACATCTTCGGGCTGCGTTGTCCGTCGATCAGCAGCGTGCGGCATGCGATATCCGACGCCGTGTGTTGCGAATAAGCGGGCAACGGGTCCTGCAGCTGCTTCGGCAGCGTGCTCGCGTTGTCGATCGCCATCATGCGGAAGCGCGACGTGCTCTTGTTCCACGCACCCGGCATGCTGACCGAGTCGACGAACATCTCGAGGCCGGCTTCCACGTTGCCTGTGCCGATCAGCTTCACGGCTTGCGTGCGCAGCGCGATCGCGGCGGCCGGCAATGCGGCTTCGCGCACGCCCGGCTGTTGCACCGGGCCGCCGGGATCGGCGAGCGTCAGCGTGTCGACGAGCTGCGGATGCTGGCGCGCGACGTTGAACGCGACGCTGCCGCCGCGTGAATGGCCGACCAGATGCACGGGGCCGAGATCGAGCGCGTCGATGAATTCGGCAAGCTCGTCGACGTGGTTCTGCCAGCTGAACTCGTCCTGGATGCCCGCTTCGACGGCCGGCCAGTAGTGGCTCAGGCTCGGCGCGATGCAGCGGTAGTGCGCCGACAGCGACGCGAGTTGCGGCTCCCAGTAGCGGTAGTCGCACAACGATCCGTGCACGAACACCATCGGCGCGCCGCTGCCCCGCTCGACATACGGCAGGCTGATGCCCGACGAAAGCGTCGCAAATTGCAGGTCCGGGTTGGCGAGCACCGAAGGCTCGATTCGCATGTTCATGACTGAAAACTCAATGGGTGCGTCATCACGCCGCAACTATGCCTCACCGCGACCTGCAAGAAAAACGCATTATTTTCATCGTCACGATCAATTTTATTGATGACAACGCCGAAAACCCTTGTCGCAGCGTGGTGCGCACTGCAGCCTTCAATCGTTTGACGGTTTGATTCCGCGCTGAAAGCCAGCGTGTGCGGCCGCGCGGGCGCGCATCGGACGCGACCGCGTGCTGCGCAAAATGAAGGTCGCGCGACGTCGTTCGCGCGTTATCGCGCCGCGGGCGCGGCCAAGGTCCGAAGCTCGCCGGGTAGATCGTTGTCCGCAGCGAATGGGATCGCGAAGTCGAATGCATCGGCGCACATGACGCGCAACGCGTCCGCGACGAACAGGCATTTGACGCGGCCGTCGACCACCGGCATCGCGAGCCACTCGGACCAGTCGCGCGTGACACCGCGCGTCAGATCGCCGCCGATCCGGCCGCGATCCATGCCCGCATACGCGGCCTCATTCCCCGCCGTCGGCGGCCGCATCGCCGCGCGCGGGAATCCGCAGGTTGCGCAGCTTGTGATAGAGCGTCTTCTTCGGCATCCCGAGCGCAACGCTCGCGTCCGCGACGTTGCCGTTGTGACGCCGCAGCATGTCTTCGATCAGCATCCGCTCGAAATACGCCATCTGCTCGGCGAGCGTGCTGCCGGCCGCAGGCGCGCCGCCGGACGACAGCAGGCTGTCGCCGGTCAGCCCGAGCACGAAGCGGTCGGCCACGTTCTGCAGCTCGCGCACGTTGCCGGGCCACGCGTGCGTCATCAGTTCGGACACCTGCGCGGCGGTGACGACCGGCGCCGGCTGCCCGAAGCGCCGCGCGGCCGCGAGCACGAAATGCTCGAACAGCAGCGGCACGTCCTCGCGCCGCTCGCGCAGCGGCGGCAGCTCGATCTGCGCGACGTTGAGCCGGTACAGCAGGTCCGCACGGAAGCGCCCGTCGGCAGCGAGCTCGGTCAGGTCGGCCTTCGATGCCGCGACGACGCGGCAGTCGACCGCAATCAGCTCGTTCGCGCCGAGCCGCTCGACCACGCGCTCCTGCAGCACGCGCAGCATCTTGATCTGCAGCGGGATCGGCATCGTCTCGATCTCGTCGAGGAACAGCGTGCCGCCGTGCGCCCACTCGATCTTGCCGATGCGCTTCTTGATCGCGCCGGTGAACGCGCCGGCCTCATGGCCGAACAGCTCGCTCTCGAACACCTGCTCGGGCAGGCCGCCGCAGTTCAGCGCGACGAAATGCGCGTCGCGCCGTCCGCCGAAGTCGTGCAGGCTGCGGGCGATCAGCTCCTTGCCGGTGCCCGTCTCGCCGGTGATCAGCACCGACACCGACGTGTCGGCGAGCCGCAGGATCTTCTTGCGCACGTCGGCCATCGCCGGCGACTTGCCGAGCACGTACGCGTCGATCCCGTGCCAGTTGTCGAGCGCGGCGCGCAGCCCCTGCACCTCGAGCGTGAGCCGGCGCTTCTCGACGGCCCGCGCGACGCGCCCGGCGATCAGGTCCGACGAGAACGGCTTTTCGATGAAGTCGTACGCGCCGTCGTGCATCGCGCCGACGGCCGTCGAAATGTCGGCGTGACCGCTGATCAGCACGACCGGAATCTGCGCGTCGACGGCCATCACGCGCTCGAGCAACTGCAGCCCGTCGATGCCGGGCATCCGCACGTCCGACACGATGACGACCGGTGCGCCGGGCGCGACGTGCGCGAGCGCGTCAGCGGCCGATGCGAACGCGTCGACCGGGAAGCCGGCGAGCGCGACGGCCTGCTCGACGCCGATGCGCACGTTCTCGTCGTCCTCGACGACGAGCACGCGGATCTCATGTTCCATGCTCTGTCCTTTGTGGCGGCGTCGCCGCCGCGAATTCGATGATGAACTGCGCGCCGCCTTCGTCGCGGTTCGCCGCGGCGATCCGCGCGCCGAACGCGTCGACGATGCGCGACGTGATCGCCAGGCCGAGCCCGAGCCCCTGGCCGCGCGGCTTGGTTGTGACGAACGGCTCGAACAGGTGCGGCAGCACGTCGGGCGCGATGCCGGCGCCGCTGTCGGCCACGGTCAAGCGCACGCGGCCGGCGTCGTCCGGCCCGCTCGCTTCGATGACGATGCGCCGCACCGGCGCGTCGCGCAAGGCGTCGAGCGCATTGCCGAGCAGGTTCACGATCACCTGCTGCAACTGGCTCGATTCGGCGGACACCGTCGTGCCCGGCGCGATGTTCACGTCGAGCTGCACGCCTTCGTCGCGGATCCGCGCTTCGTAGATCAGCCGCGCATGCGCGATGGCTTCGTTCAGCGATACGGCGACGCGCTCGACGTCGGGCTTGCGCGCGAAGGTCTTGAGCTCGCCGGTGAGCACGGCCATGCCGTCGACCAGCTTGCCGATCCGTTCGAGGTTCGCGAGCGCCGGTGCCGGCTGGCCGCGCTCGAAGAAGGTGCGCGCGTTGTCGCACAGCGTGCGGATCGCGACGAGCGGCTGGTTCAGCTCGTGCGTGAGGCCGGCCGCCATCTGCCCGAGCACCGCGAGCTTGCCCGCGTGCACGACTTCCTGTTGCGAATCGCGCAGCCGCTGCTCGGTGCGCTCGCGCTCGACGATCTCGCGCTGCATCCGCTCGTTCGCGGCCGTCAGCGCGGCCGTGCGCTGCGCGACGGTCAGCTCGAGCCGGTCGTTCGCGCGGCGCAGCGCGTCCTGCGCGTTCAGCCGCGCGACGATGGCGCGGCGCCGCTGGATCGCGTAGCCGGCCAGCAGCGCCGCGATCAGGAACGCGCCGGTGACGAACACGAACGCCGTCTGCTGCTGGCGGCACGCGCTCGCGATATCGAGCAGCACCATCAACGAATCGCCGGCCTGCGGCGCGGGGCGCGACATCACGAGATAACGCGTGGTGCGGCCGGCGCGGCGCGGATCGGGAAAGGTGCCGAACCACGCGGCCGAGCTGCGGTCGCCGATACGGCGGTACGGCAGCGCGTCGACGGTGCGGCCCGCGTACTGGCGCGACGCCTGGATGTCGCGCTGCTGCTGCGCGGTGATCGGGCGCAGCGCGGCGAATTTCCATGCGGGCTCGGTCGAGATCACGACCACGCCGTTGCCGTCCACCACCATCGCGGCGACGCCCGGCGCGCGCCACGCGGATTCCAGCGGGTCGACGCTGATCTTCACCGCCGCCACGCCGATCGGCACGCCGTCGTCGCGCACCGCGCTGGCGAAGTAGACGCCCGGCACGCCGGTATTGGTGCCGATCCCGAAGAAGCGGCCGCTGCCGCGCGCGAGCGCGTCCTTGAAGTACGGCCGGTACGACACGTTCGTGCCGACGAAGCTGATCGTCTCGTTCCAGTTGCTCGCGGCGATCACCTCGCCGCGCAGGTCGATCACGTCGACGGCGCCGCTGCCCGCGTCGCGGTTCACGGCTTCGAGATAGGTGTTCACCGCATGCACGAGCGTGGGCGCGTCGTGCGGCGCGGCCTTCAGCAGCGCGCGCACGCCGTCCTGGCGCGCGACCAGCGCGGGCAGGATCTCGAAGCGGCCGAGTTCGCTCTTCAGGCTCGATGCATAGAGGTCGAGCCGGTGCGCGCCGGTTTCCTCCAGCGCGTCGATCGCGCGTTCCCACGCGAAATCGACGGCCGCGCCCGCCACGCCGACATACAGCGCGGCGGCCGACACCCAGCCCCACCACGGGATACCTTTGAAGCTCTTCTGCACGTTCGCCCTCATCGATGCCGCGCTACCGGCCGTCCGTTAGCGGTCCTCCGCTACCGGCTCTTTGCTGCCGGCTCCCCGCCAGGCCGCTTCCAAACGACGCCTCGAAACGACACTTCCAAACGACGCGCGCCGCACACCGGCAAAGCCGGCGGCGGCGCGTGCGAAGCGGCCGGCGCGCTCGCGCGCGCAGCGCTGCGTTATCCGAAGTGTGCGACCAGGATCAGCGTCACGGTCACGACGATCGCGCCGCCGATGCGCGTCGCGATCTGCGCGAACGGCATCAACTGCATGCGGTTCGCGGCGGTCAGGATCGCGACGTCGCCGGTGCCGCCCTGGCCGCTGTGGCAGGCGTTCACGATTGCGGTGTCGATAGGGTACATCTTCAGCAGGCGGCCGACCACGAAACCGGTGCCCATCAGCGTCGCGACGGTCGACACGATCGTGATCACGTTGACCACCGTGAACGCGGCGGTCAGCTTGTCCCACGGCGTCATCGCGACGCCGATCGCGAACAGCAGCGGATAGGTGACGGCCGTCGAGAAGAACTTGTAGACGACGAACGCGCCTTCCTGCAGCGGCGGCGACACCGCGCGCGCGAGCTTCACGAGCACCGCGAGGAACAGCATCGCAACCGGCGCGGGCAGCCCGAACAGCTTGTGCGCCATCAGGCCGACGAGGTACAGCGTGATCGCGGTGATGCCGGCGCCCGCGATGTGCGTGACGTCGACGTGGCCGCGGATCTCCTCGTTCTCGGGCGTCATGTCGCCGCTTTCGCCGACCTGCAGGCGGCCGTTGCCGGTCAGGTGCGGCAGCCGCTTGCCGAGCATGTCGAGCGCGCCCGACAGGATGATCGCGGTCAGGCTGCCGAGCATCACCGACGGCAGCACCATCGCGAACATCTCGCCCTGCGGCAGGTGCATCAGTTCCGAATAGCCGATCGACAGCGGAATCGCGCCCTCGCCGACGCCGCCCGCCATGATCGGTACGACGATGTACAGCAGCGTGTGGCGTGCGCCGAGGCCGAGCGCGGTGCCGACCGCCGTGCCGACGATCGCGGCCGCGATCGAGCCGGCCGCGAGCGGCACGAAGATCTTCACGAAGCCCTGGATCAGCACGCGCCGGTCCATGCTCAGGATGCTGCCGACGATGATCGACGCGATGAACAGGTACAGGAAGTTGGTGGATTTCGTGAATTCGACGGTGAGATTCAACACCGGCTTCGGCAGCACGTGGTAGTAGGTGAGCGCCGACGGCACGAAGGTCGCGAAGATCGCGGCCGCGCCGATGTTGCGCAACAGCGGCAGCCGCTTGCCGAGCTCGGCGCATGTGAAGCCGAAGAACGCCAGCACGGCGATCGCCATCGAGATTTCGCCGGGCACCTTGCCGGTCACCACGAACCCGACGATCAGCGCGAACAGGATCACGTAGATCGGCAGCGGGATGATGCCGATGCGGATTTCCATCAGCTTCCACCAGCCGTGCGGCCAGAAGCGCTCGCGCGTGGCGGGGCTGGCGTGGGCAACCGGCTCGGGATGCGATGGGGTATGGATAGAGGTCTGCAAGACGTGTCTCCTGATGTTGGAATGCCTGCATGGCTTCGCGGCATCGTGTGCCGTCTGTAACGCAACCGTCGTGCCAGAAATTCGGCCTGCCCGATTTTTCGCAAGCCGTTGATTCCAAAGGATTCGTTTCGTCTGCTGAAATCTCGGACGCGCTCGCGTGGCCGAGATTTCGGAATTCGCGCCGCGCGCAGGCCGAGATTTCAGCCGGCGGCGTGCGCTCGTGCGTGCGGCCCCGCGCTTGCGGACCGCGATCGCGCCATATCGCCACGCGCGATTTTCTTCGCACAATCGCTTCGTAGACCGCCCATCCGCCGCTCTCTATCATCGGCTGATCCTTTTCCGATGTGACGACCACCTCCGGAGAACGCCCGCGCGTTCGCCGCGGCGTCGCTCATCCGTCGCTACCGTCTTTGCCCAGGAGAGTGGTTTCCATGCTGCATGCCGTTTTTTCCGCCCGCTTTTCCCCCGGCCGCGCGGCTCGCGTGCTGGCCGCCGCGCTGCTCGGCGTCGTGCTGCTCAACGGCGCGCGCGCCGACACAGCGCCGCTGAAGGTGGGCCTCTCCACGAGCCCGCAGATCGAAGCGCTGAAGATCGCCGCGAAGGAGGCGAAGGCGCAGGGCCTCGACGTGCGGATCGTCGAGTTCACCGACTGGAATACGCCGAACGCGGCGCTCGCGAACAAGGACATCGACGTCAACTACTTCCAGCACATCCCGTTTCTCGAGAACGCGAAGAAGCAGGGCGGCTACGACTTCGTCGCGATCGCGCCGGGCACGATCATGAAGATCGGCCTCTATTCGAAGAAGGTGAAGCGCTTCGACGAACTGAAGGACGGCGCGCGCGTCGCGATCGCCAACGACCCGGTCAACGGCGGGCGCGGGCTGTTGCTGCTGCAGCGCGCGGGGCTCGTCACGCTGAAGCCCGGCGTCGACTACCGCGCGACCACGCGCGATATCGTGTCGAACCCGAAGCATCTGAAGATCATCCCGCTCGAGGCGTCGCAGCTCGCGCGCTCGCTCGACGACGTCGACCTCGCGCAGGGCTACCCGAGCTTCATCAAGCTCGCCGGCACGGCCGACCCGAACAGCGCGCTGCTGTTCGACGGCACCGAGAACAAGAGCTTCGCGCTCCAGTGGGTCGTGCGGCCCGACAGCGTGAACGACCCGCGCATCCGCAAGTTCATCGCGATCTATCAGCACTCGCCGGCCGTGCGCCGCGCGCTCGACGACGCGTTCGGCTCGCTGTACGCGATCGCCTGGTGACGGAGACGACATGACGACCGCCAACCGCAAGAAGATCCTGCTCAACGCGTTCAACATGAACTGCGTCGGGCACATCAACCACGGGCTGTGGACCCATCCGCGCGACCGCTCCGCGCATTACACCGATCTCGACTACTGGACCGATCTCGCGCAGACGCTCGAGCGCGGCAAGTTCGACGGGATCTTTCTGGCGGACATCGTCGGCGTCTACGACGTGTACGGCGGCGGCCCCGACGCCGCGCTGCGCGAATCGGTGCAGGTGCCGGTGAACGATCCGCTGCTGCTCGTGCCCGCGATGGCGCAGGTCACGCGCCATCTCGGCTTCGGCGTGACCGCGAACCTGACCTACGAGCCGCCTTATCTGTTCGCACGCCGGATGTCGACGCTCGATCACCTGACGAAGGGGCGCGTCGGCTGGAACATCGTGACCGGCTATCTCGACAGCGCCGCGCGCGGCATGGGCCTCGCGCAGCAGATCGGCCACGACGATCGCTACGAGCGCGCGGACGATTACATGGAGGTCGTCTACAAGCTGTGGGAGCAGAGCTGGGACGACGATGCGGTGATCCGCGATGCGCACGCGCGCGTGTTCGCGCGGCCCGACAAGGTGCGGCGCGTGAAGCACGATGGGCCGTTCTATTCGGTCGATGCGATCCATCTGAGCGAGCCGTCGCTGCAGCGCACGCCGGTGCTGTATCAGGCCGGTTCGTCGGCGCGCGGCGTCGAGTTCGCCGCGCGCCACGCCGAATGCGTGTTCGTGAACGGCCAGAGCAAGGCGGCTGCGCGCGCGGCCGTGCTCGATATTCGCGCGGCCGCCGCACGCCAGGGCCGCGACCCGGCGTCGATCCGGATTTTCGCCGGCGTGAGCGTCGTGACCGCCGAGACCGAGCGGCTCGCGCGCGAGAAGTTCGACGAGTACCGGCGCTATGCGAGCGCGGAAGCGGGCCTCGCGCATTTCGCCAGCTCGACCGGCATCGACTTCGCGAAGTACGGCCTCGACGAGCCGATCTCGTATGTGAAGACCGATTCGATCCAGTCGGCCGTCGACGCGATCTCGCGCAAGAGCACGAGCGGCACGTGGACCGTGCGGCGCATGCTCGAGCAGATGTCGCTCGGCGGACGCTACGCGCCGATCGTCGGAGCGCCGTCGCAGGTCGCGGACGAGTTGCAGGCGTGGATCGACGAGACGGGCATCGACGGCTTCAACCTGACGCGCACCGTGATGCCCGAATCGTTCGTGGATTTCGTCGACTGGGTCGTGCCCGAGTTGCAGAACCGCGGCGTCTACAAGGAAGACTACGATCCCGCGCCGACGCTGCGCGAGAAGCTGTTCGGCGCCGGCGCGCGGCTGCCCGCCTGGCACACCGGTGCGCGGCACCGGCCGGCCGCCGCGGTGGCGGCGGCGGAAGCCGCGCATGCATGAACGTGACGGAGCGAAGCGATGACGCAATGGTTCGATCCGCCGGGATTCATCGACGCGACGGCGGCGCGCGCGAGCGCAAACGCGCATGCAGCGGCCGCCGACGAAGCGGGCGCAATCGCCGCGGCCGTCTCGTTCGACCGCGTCGGCAAGGTGTTCGCGACGCCGCGCGGCCACGCCGCCGCGCTGCGCGACGTGACGCTCGACGTGCGACGCGGCGAGGTGTTCGGCATCATCGGCCGCAGCGGCGCCGGCAAGTCGACGCTGCTGCGGCTCGTGAACGGCCTCGAACGCGCGAGCTCGGGCAGCGTGCGCGTGCACGGCGTCGAGGTCGGCACGCTCGACGACGACGGGCTCGTCGCGCTGCGCCGCCGCACCGGCATGGTGTTTCAGCATTTCAACCTGCTGTCCGCGAAAACCGTGTTCGAGAACGTCGCGCTGCCGCTGAAGATCGCCGGTGTGCCGAAGGCTGAGCGCGTGCGCAAGGTCGATGCGCTGCTCGAACTCGTCGGGCTCGCCGCGAAGCGCGACGCGTATCCGGCGAGCCTGTCGGGCGGCCAGAAGCAGCGCGTCGGAATCGCACGGGCGCTGGTGCACGATCCGGAGGTGCTGCTGTGCGACGAGGCGACGTCGGCGCTCGATCCCGAAACGACGCAGTCGATCCTCGCGCTGCTCGCCGACATCAATCGCCGTCTCGGCCTGACGATCGTGCTGATCACGCACGAGATGGAGGTGATCCGAGCGGTGTGCGACACGGTCGCGGTGATCGAGCAGGGCGAGGTGGTCGAAACGGGCGCGGTGTGGCGCGTGTTCGGCAAGCCGCGCCATGGCGCGACGCGCGCGCTGCTCAGCACGCTCGTGCACGACCTGCCGGCCGAACTCGCCGCGCGCGTGCAGCCGTTGCCCGAGGACGCGGCGTTGCCCGACGGCGCGCAGATCGTGCTCGACATCCGCTATACGGGCGAGAGCGCCGGCGAGCCGGATCTCGGCGCGCTCGCGGCCGCGCTCGGCGGCGCCGTGCGCTTTCTGCACGGCGGGATCGAGCGGATCCAGGGACATGCACAGGGGCGCCTCGTGATCGCGGCGCAGCCGCGCGCGGCCGAACCCGGCGAGCCGCCTGCCGGCCCGCGCACGGTCGCCGCGTTGCTCGAACGCGCGCGCCGGCACGCGAACCACGCGGAGGTGCTCGGCTATGTTTGAGCTGTGGTGGCCCGAACTGCTCGACGCGATCCGCGACACGCTGTCGATGGTCGCCGCGTCGGCCGCGATCGCGGCGCTGGCCGGCATTCCGCTCGCGGTGGTGCTGGTGACGACCGCGCCCGGCGGCATCTACGAACGGCGCGCCGCTAACGCGGTGCTCGGCGCGCTCGTCAACGTGTTCCGCTCGACGCCGTTCATCATCCTGCTCGTCGCGCTGTTGCCGTTCACGCGCGTGCTGATCGGCACGACGATCGGCGTGTGGGCGGCCGTCGTGCCGCTGTCGATCGCAGCGATTCCGTTCTTCGCGCGGATCGCCGAAGTGAGCCTGCGCGAGGTCGATCGCGGGCTGATCGAGGCCGCGCTCGCGATGGGCGCGAAACGCCGCCACATCGTGTGGCACGTGCTGCTGCCGGAGGCGCTGCCCGGCATGCTCGGCGGCTTCACGATCACCGTCGTCGCGCTGATCGGCTCGACCGCGATGGCGGGCGCCGTCGGCGCGGGCGGGCTCGGCGACCTCGCGATCCGCTACGGCTATCAGCGCTTCGACACGACGGTCATGGTGACCGTGATCGCGATCCTGATCGCACTCGTTTCGGCCGTGCAATTCACGGGCGACCGCCTGGTGCGGCGCGTGGCCCGGCGTACCTGAGCGGCGCCGCGCGCGTCCGCTCGTTTCATTGAAGACCCTGAGAGAACGATACCCATGAACTTACCCATCGGCGCACCGCGCGACTGGAACGGACAATTCGAGGAAGCGCTGTTTCTCGACGTGGCGCGACGCCATCGTCCGGGCTTCCCCGACAAGCTGGCGACGCCGCCGCGCGAGCCGCACGGCGACGACGAACTGGCTGCCGTGGCCGACTACTACACGAAGATGGCGTCGCACGACCTGTTCATCGTGCAGGTCGTCGCGAAGGCGATCGACACGCTGTTTCGCGACGATCCGCATTTCCAGCTGATCCTGTCGCGCCAGCTCGGCGACGACGGCGCGCACGCGGTGATCGGCCGCGAGCGCGTGACCGAGCTGACCGGCCGCGATCCGCTGGCCGAGGTTGCGCGGCTCGTCGATGCGCACTGGGCGCGCATCGGCGACATCGCGGTGCGCGACGTCGCGGGCTTCCTCGCGTTCGAATGGCATTACGAGCTGCACATCCTCGCGAAGCTGTGGATTCAGCGCAAGACCGGCCGCATCGCCGACGGCGCGATGCGCGAGCATGGCGAGAACCGCATCCGGCCCGACGAGGAGTGGCATCGCGTGCAGATCGTGCAGTGGTGGTTCGACAAGCTGGCGGCGCTGCCGGCTGCCGAGCGCGAGGCGCTGATCGACCGCGTGATCGCAGCCGACGAGGAAACGCAGGCGCGCCTCGACGGCTATCTGCACGACGAGTACGCGCATACCGCGCACGTGTTCGGCGCGGATATCGCCGAGTACCGCGCGATCTACGACGACTGGCGGCGCGAAATCCTGGCGCGGCTGACCGGGCGCCGGCTCGATGCGCTCACGCCGCTGTCACGCGACGTCGTTGCGCGCGAAACCATCGTTGCGGAAGCCGTTGCATGAACGATCCGCGTGGCCCGGCGACGTTCGCGCCGGATACCGACGAGCGCGCCCACGCCGACGCGGCGCTCGACCGCGCGCTCGATGCGCTGCGCGAGACGGCCGTCGCGCGCGACCGCACCGGCGGTCATGCGGCCGATGCGAAGCAGCGGCTTGCCGACGCGGGCGTGCTGACGCTCGCGGTGCCGCGCGAATTCGGCGGGCAGGAGGCCGAATGGCCGGCCGTCTACGACACGATCCGGCGGATCGCGCGCGTCGACAGCGCGCTCGCGCATCTGGTCGGGTTCCAGGCGCTGCAGGTGGTGAGCGTCGACGTGTGGGGCAATGCGGCACAGCGCGAGCGCTATCTGCGCGGCACGGTCGAGCATCGCTGGTGGTGGGGCAATGCCGTCAATCCGCTCGACACGCGGCTCGCTGCAACCGCGTTGCCGGACGGCGGCTACCGGCTCGACGGCGTGAAGGGCTTCTGTTCGGGCACGCGCGGCTCGCAGCGGATGACGGTGTCCGCGCACGATCCGGCCACCGGCCGCCCGGTGTTCGGCGTGGTGCCGACTGCGCGCGACGGAATCGCCGTCAACGACGACTGGGACCCGATCGGCCAGCGGCAGACGGATAGCGGCAGCGTGCAGTTCGACGGCGTGCGGCTCGCGCCGGACGAGGTGCTGCATCGCTCCGAAACGCCGCCGACGCCGCACGCGACGCTGCGCACGCTGGTGTCGCAACTGGTGCTGACGAACCTGTTCGTCGGCCTCGCGCAAGGTGCGCTCGCGGAGGCGCGCGATTACGTGCTGACGCACGGCCGGCCGTGGATACATGCGGGCGTCGCGCAGGCGGGCGACGATCCTTATACGCTGCAACGCTTCGGCGAGATGCACGTGCAGGCGGTCGCGGCGGCGTCGCTCGCGGATCGCGCGGCTCTCGACCTGCAGCGCGCGTGGACGCTGCGCGACGCGTTGAGCGCGAACCAGCGCGCGGAAGTGGCGATCGCGGTGTCGAACGCGAAGATCGTCGCGCAACGCGCGGCGCTCGCGAACGGCGAGGCGTTGTTCGATGCGTGCGGCGCGCGCGCGACGGCTGCGTCGCTCGGCCTCGACAGATTCTGGCGCAACGCGCGCACGCATACGCTGCACGATCCGCTCGACTACCGGCTGCGCGACGTCGGGAAGTTCGCGCTGACCGGTGAGTTGCCGCAGGCGTCGCTCTATACGTGACGACGGTGGGGGACGCTCGCGTGTGCCGGTTGTCGATGGCGTGGTGGCGAGCCGGGACGCGACCGCGTGAACGAACATGCGTTACGCGATTCGCGGGCGCCGTGTGTGATCGCTGTCGCGGGCCGTTCCGCACACCAAGTCAGCCGCTCGACGTTCGCGCACGATGCGCCGTGTCACATGTCGGGACCGACGCGCCGCGCGACCACAGCCGCGCCGGCCCGCCCGCTCACTGCGCCGCCAGCGTATCGGCCAGTGCGCGCATCGCGTCAGCCGTCTGCGGGTTCGCCGGGAAAAACGCCTCGATCGCAAGCTCCGACAGCGTGACGTCGACCGGCGTGCCGAATACCGTCGTCGTGCTGAAGAACGTCAGCTCGCCGCCGCTTGCCGTGCGCAGCCGCAGCGGGACGGCGATGTCCGCGTAGTCGGCGCGCGGCTGCGCGTCGTCGGGCTGGCCGGCCGGCGCCGGATATGCCGCCAGTTCGTCGCGCAGCGTGTGCAGCGTGCGGTCGCCGCTCGCGTCGATCTGCCGTTGCAGCCGATGCAGGACGTGCGCGCGCCATTCGTGCCAGTTGACGATCCGCGCTGCGAGGCCGTCCGGATGCAGGCTGAGCCGCAACACGTTGACGGGCGGCTGCAGCAGCGCGGGATCGGCTTGCTCGACCAGCGCGCCGAGCATCCGGTTCGCGGCGAGCAGCATCCAGTGGCGATCGACCGCGAGCGCCGGATACGGCTCGTGGCCGCGCAGCACGGCTTCGACGGCATGCCGAGCGGCATCCAGTTGCGGATCGGAGAATGGTCGCTCGCGAAACAGCGGCGCGTAGCCGGCTGCGACGAGCAGCGCATTGCGTTCGCGCAGCGGGACGTCGAGGCGCTCGGCCAGATGCAGCACCATGTCGCGGCTCGGCTGCGCGCGGCCCGATTCGACGAAGCTCAGGTGCCGCGCGGAGACCTCGGCTTCCAGCGCGAGCGCCATCTGGCTCAGGCGGCGGCGTTGCCGCCAGGTGCGCAGCAACGGGCCGATGCCGGACGCGCGGCCGGCGGACGACGGGAGCGAGTGGAGGGCGACGGTCGAGTTCATGGGGGCGATGATAGGCAATCCCGCGCGCGCCGGGTATTACCTGCGAGGTAAGCGTTGGGGCTACGCGGGCTGCGGCGGGCGCCGGAGCGGTGGAGGCGAAGCACCCGAAGCACCCGAAGCACCCGAAGCACCCGAAGCAATTCCCACACGCCCCCGCCGCCTCACCAGCCCCCGATCACACAGCCCAGCGCCTCTAGCCACCGCCCATCAAGCATCGCGATGACGCAGCTCGACGCGCTTGATGTCCTTCACGATCACGAGATAGCTGAGCACCGTGACGAGCGCATTGAGCCCGACGAACACGAGCGCGCCGTTGAACGAACCGCTCGCGCCGACCAGATAGCCGATCGCGATCGGCGCGACGATGCCGGCCGTATTGCCGAACATGTTGAACAGGCTGCCGGACAGGCCGATCGCTTCCTTCGGCGCGGTGTCCGCGACGACGGCCCAGCCGAGCGAGCCGATGCCCTTGCCGAAGAACGACACGGCCATCAGCGCGATCACCAGCGCTTCGCTGTCGACGTAATTGCAGCCGATGATGACCATCGACAGCAGCATCCCGCCGACGATCGGAATCTTGCGTGCGAGCGTCAGCGATACGCCGCGGCGGATCAGCGTGTCCGACAGCATCCCGCCCAGCACGCCGCCGAGAAAGCCGCAGATCGCCGGCAGCGACGTCATGAAGCCGGCTTTCAGCAGCGACATCCCGCGCGCCTGCACGAGGTAGATCGGAAACCACGTGAGGAAGAAATAGGTGAGCACGTTCACGCAGTACTGGCCGAGATAGACGCCGAGCAGCATCCGGTTCGACAGCAGCTGGCGCACGTAGTACCAGCCGGCGACGCGGTTGCCGCCCGACGCCGTGCCGTTGCCGCGCGACGTGGTGCGCACGAGGCCGCCGCCTTGCTCGATGTGCTCGAGTTCCGCGCGGTTCACGGCCGGATGGTCGACCGGGTCCTTCATCACGCGCAGCCACAGGCACGCGAGCGCGATGCCGGCGAGCCCGAGCCACAGATACACGTGATGCCAGCCGTACGCGTGCGTGAGCCACGCCATCAGCGGCGAGAACACCACCGCCGCGAAATACTGCGCGGCGTTGAAGATCGCCGACGCCGTGCCGCGCTCCGCGGTCGGGAACCAGCTCGCGACGACCTTGGCGTTGGCGGGGAACGCGGGCGCTTCGGCGATGCCCACCGCGAAGCGCATCGCGAACAGCGCGGCCACCGCGAACGCCGCGCTGCCGCCCAGACCGATCGTGCTTTGCAGCAGCGTGAACGCCGACCACAGGAAGATGCTCGCCGCATAGACGCGCCGCGCGCCGAAGCGGTCGAGCAGCCAGCCGCTCGGCAATTGCGCGAGCACGTACGCCCAGCTGAACGCCGAGAAGATGTAGCCCATCGTCACCGGATCGATGCCGAAAGCCTTGCGGATCGGCGTGCCGGTGATCGACAGCGTCGCGCGGTCGGCGTAGTTGAGCGTCGTGACGACGAACAGCATCGCCAGAATCCAGTAGCGCACGGCGGTGCGGCGCGCGCTGCCGGCGAGGTCGATGGGGAGATCGCGAGAGGAGGTTCGATGGGTCACTTTAAATGTACGTCGTCGTATGACATCGGCGGGAGTTTATGGGGAACGGCCCAATACATAAACCTCGGGTTTTCCCTTTGATGACTGTCACAGAGTGGGAAGTGGCCGGATAGCTTGGCTCAGATTGGCCTGGCGGTGTATCGTGCGCGCCTTCGCAGGCGGCGCGATCGGCAGTGCGTCGTCAGCAGACATCGTATCTGTTGAGATACAATGAGCGCACCATTCCCGAACGAACACGGAGCACACCCATGCAACTGACTGGAGAGATGCTGATCGGCGCCGACGCGGTGGCCGGCTCGGCCGGTACCTTGTACGCATTCGATCCGACCAAGGGCGCGCAGATCGACACGCCGGCGTTCGGCGTCGCGTCGCCGGCCGACGTCGATCGCGCGTGCGAGCTGGCGCGCGACGCGTTCGACGCGTACCGCACCCAGCCGCTCGCCGCACGTGCGGCGTTTCTGGAAGCGATCTCCGACGAAATCGTCGCGCTCGGCGACGCGCTGATCGAACGCGCGCACGCCGAAACGGGCCTGCCCGTGGCGCGCTTGCAAGGCGAGCGCGGCCGCACCGTCGGCCAGCTGCGGCTGTTCGCGCGCGTGGTGCGCGACGGGCGCTTCCTCGCCGCGTCGATCGACCCGGCGCAGCCGGCGCGCACGCCGCTGCCGCGCTCCGATCTGCGGCTGCAGAAGGTCGCGCTCGGGCCCGTGGCCGTGTTCGGCGCGAGCAACTTCCCGCTCGCGTTCTCGGTGGCCGGCGGCGATACGGCGTCCGCACTCGCGGCCGGCTGTCCGGTGATCGTCAAGGCGCACGAGGCGCATCTCGGCACGTCCGAGCTGGTCGGTCGCGCGATCCGCGCGGCGGCCGCCAAATGCGGGATGCCGGCCGGCGTGTTCTCGCTGCTGGTCGGCCCCGGCCGCGTGATCGGCGCGCAGCTCGTCAGCCATCCGGCGATCCAGGCAGTCGGCTTCACCGGATCGCGGCAGGGCGGGATGGCGCTCGTGCATCTCGCGAACGCACGCGCGCAGCCGATCCCCGTCTACGCCGAAATGAGCAGCATCAATCCGGTCGTGCTGTTCCCGGCCGCGCTGGCCGCGCGCGGCGACGCGATCGCGGCCGGCTTCGTCGACTCGCTGACGCTCGGCGTCGGCCAGTTCTGCACGAACCCCGGCCTCGTGCTCGCGATCGACGGTCCCGATCTCGACCGCTTCGAAAGCATCGCCGCGCAGGCGCTCGCGAAGAAGCCGGCCGGCGTGATGCTGACGCGCGGCATCGCCGACGCATATCGCAACGGCCGCGGCAAGCTGGCCGAACTGGCCGGCGTGCGCGAGCTGGGCGCCGGTGAAGCGCCGCAGACCGAATGCCAGGCGGGCGGCGCACTGTACGAAGTCGCCGCGCAAGCGTTCCTCGCCGAGGAGGCGTTCAGCCACGAGGTGTTCGGGCCGGCGTCGCTGGTCGTGCGTTGCCGCGATCTCGACGAAGTCGCGCGCGTGCTCGAGGCGCTCGAGGGGCAGTTGACGGCCACGCTGCAGATCGACGCCGACGACAAGCCGCTCGCGCGCCGCCTGCTGCCGGTTCTCGAACGCAAGGCCGGACGCCTGCTGGTCAACGGCTATCCGACCGGCGTCGAAGTGTGCGACGCGATGGTGCACGGCGGCCCGTTCCCGGCGACGTCGAATCCTGCCGTCACGTCGGTCGGCGCGACCGCGATCGAGCGGTTCCTGCGGCCCGTGTGCTACCAGGACTTCCCGGACGATTTGCTGCCCGAAGGGTTGCAGGAGAGCAATCCGCTCGCGATTCCGCGTCTGCGGGACGGCAAGGCGGAGTGACGCGGCCGCGGCCCCGCGCGCATGCGCGGGCCGCCATGCAGGAACGGAAAAGCGGACGCGGCCGGCTGGCCGCGTCCGCTTTTTGTTGGTCGTCGCCGGGGCGGTTTCAAACCAGTGATGGAATGGGCGCGCCGGGTGCCGCAGCAGCGGCGCATGCGGACGGAATCTGCGCATCGGCAGCGCTGCCGCCGGCCCATCGCACGCTGCGCCGCTCCAAACGACAGCGGCCGGCAAGCGCCGGCCGCAACACAGTCGAGCAACTTCACGACAGCGGCCGGCACGACGCCGGCCGCCCGCCGCGCTTACTGCGGGCCCATCTTCTTGATCAACACGTCGAGCTCGGCCATTTCGTCGTCGGTGAGATCAATCAGCGGTGCGCGCACCGGGCCGGCGTCGTGGCCGACCAGCTTCGCACCTGCCTTCACGATGCTCACCGCGTAGCCCGCGCGGCGGTTGCGGATCTTCAGGTAGGGCAGGAAGAACTCGTCGATCAGGCGGCCGACCGTCGCGTGGTCGTCCTTCGCGATCGCTTCGTAGAACGCCATCGCCGTCTTCGGGATGAAGTTGAACACGGCCGACGAGTACACCGGCACGCCGAGCGCCTTGTACGCGGCTGCGTACACTTCCGCCGTCGGCAGGCCGCCGAGGTACGCGAAGCGGTCGCCGAGGCGGCGGCGGATCGTGACCATGCTCTCGATTTCGCCGACGCCGTCCTTGAAGCCGATCAGGTTCGGGCAGCGGTCGGCGAGGCGCTCGAGCATGTCCGCATTGAGCTTCGAATTCGCGCGGTTGTACACCACGACGCCGATCTTCAGCGCACGGCACACCTGCTCGACGTGCTCGGCGATGCCTTCCTGGCTCGCTTCGGTCAGGTAGTGCGGCATCAGCAGCACGCCGCTCGCGCCGAGGCGCTCGGCTTCCTGCGCATATTCGATCGCGACGCGCGTCGCGCCGCCGGCGCCGGCCAGGATCGGCACCTTGCCCTTGCAGGTTTCGGTCGCGACGCGAATCACGTCCGAATACTCGCGCTGCGTGAGCGAGAAGAATTCACCGGTGCCGCCCGCGGCGAACAGCGCGGTCGCGCCATACGGCGCGAGCCACTCCAGACGCTCGGCATAGGTGGACGGCCGGAAGTTGCGTTGTTCGTCGAAGTCCGTCAGCGGAAACGACAGCAGGCCGTGGGAGATGATCTGTTTGAGTTCTTGCGGTGAAGTCATGGTTGGGTCGTCCGTCTAGCGCGAGTGCTGGGTTCGTCGGGCACGCCATCCGAGCCGTAGTGGCGATGTCGTTGTATGTCATCGTACAACGCACGAATGCGCTGCGCAAGCGGTTTGCTGATCTGGCAACGCTAGGGTCTATCCGGATAAGGGTTTACGCAACATCCCGGCGGATCGATGAATGTCGTATGATGACTAATGATTCAATCAGTGGCTTCCCAGGAATTCCGATGACTGCTTCCCCTCTCTACATTCGCGTGCATCCGGACGACAACGTCGCGATCGTGGTCAACGACGGCGGCCTGCCCGAGGGCGCGACGTTCGCCGACGGGCTGACGTTGCGCGAACGCGTACCGCAAGGGCACAAGGTCGCGCTGACCGATCTCGCGGCCGGCGCGCCGGTGGTCCGCTACAACGTCGTGATCGGCTATGCGCTGACCGACTTGCCGCGCGGCAGCTGGGTGAACGAGCGCACGATGCGCATGCCCGAGCCGCCGGGGCTCGACGACCTGCCGCTCGCCACGCGCGCCGCGCCGCCGCTCGCGCCGCTCGACGGCTATACGTTCGAGGGCTTTCGCAATGCCGACGGCTCGGTCGGCACGCGCAATATCCTGGCGATCACGACGACCGTGCAGTGCGTGTCGGGCGTCGTCGAGCATGCGGTGAAGCGGATCAAGGCCGAACTGCTGCCGCGCTACCCGCACGTCGACGACGTGGTCGGGCTCGAGCACACGTACGGCTGCGGCGTCGCGATCGACACGCCCGACGCGGACATCCCGATCCGCACGCTGCGCAACATCAGCCTGAACCCGAACTTCGGCGGCGAAGTGATGACCGTGAGCCTCGGCTGCGAGAAGCTCCAGCCCGAGCGTCTGCTGCCGCCGGGCGCGATCCCCGTCACGGCCGACGGCGCGGCCGGCAACGGCGGCGTCGTGTGCCTGCAGGATGCCGGGCACGTCGGCTTCGAGTCGATGATCGACTCGATCATGACGATGGCCGAAGCGCACCTCGAACGGCTGAACCGCCGCCGCCGCGAGACCTGCCCGGCGTCGGATCTCGTCGTCGGCGTGCAATGCGGCGGCAGCGACGCGTTCTCCGGCCTGACGGCGAATCCGGCGGTCGGCTTCGCGGCCGACCTGCTGGTGCGCGCGGGCGCGACGATCATGTTCTCGGAAGTCACCGAAGTGCGCGACGGCGTCGCGCAGCTGACGTCGCGCGCGGCCAACCAAGAGGTGGCGCGCGAGATCATCCGCGAGATGGACTGGTACGACCGTTACCTGGAGCGCGGCCGCGTCGACCGCAGCGCGAACACGACGCCCGGCAACAAGAAGGGCGGCCTGTCGAACATCGTCGAGAAGGCGATGGGCTCGATCGTGAAGTCCGGCAGCGCGCCGATCGCCGGCGTCGTGCGGCCGGGCGAGCGGGCGCGGCAGAAGGGGCTGCTGTACGCGGCGACGCCCGCGAGCGACTTCATCTGCGGCACGCTGCAGCTCGCGGCCGGGATGAACCTGCATGTGTTCACGACCGGGCGCGGCACGCCGTACGGGCTTGCGCAGGTGCCGGTGATCAAGGTCGCGACGCGCAGCGATCTCGCGCGCCGCTGGCACGACCTGATGGATCTCGACGCCGGCCAGATCGCGACCGGTGCGGCGTCGATCGAGGACGTCGGCTGGGAGCTGTTCCGGCTGATGCTCGACGTCGCGAGCGGCAAGCGGCGCACGTGGGCCGAGCAGTGGAAGCTCGCGAACGCGCTGACGCTGTTCAATCCGGCGCCGGTGACCTGACGCGCGCGCGGTGGCTTGCTGCGGCCGAAGCGGGCGCCTTCGCGCCCCCGTCGTCACGTCGTCATCGCGCCGCCGCGCGGCCGCGTGACATGCATGACGCGTCGCCCGCGGCGCCCGGGATCGGGTAACGTTATGCGGTTCGTTCCTGATCCCGGAGACTTGCTCACATGTTGAAGAATCTCGATCCGCTGCTGCACGCCGACATCCTGCACGCGCTGCGCGCGATGGGCCACGGAGACGAAGTGGCGATCTGCGACGCGAATTTCCCGGCCGAGTCCGTCGCCGAACACACGGTGGTCGGCCGCGCGCTGCGCATCGACGGCGCCGACTCGGCGCGCGTCGCGCGCGCGGTGCTGTCGGTGCTGCCGCTCGACACGTTCGTCGACACGCCGGCATGGCGGATGGAAGTAGTCGGCGATCCGGCCGCGGTGCCGCCCGTGCAACGCGAGGTGCAGGCCGAGATCGATCGCGCGGAAGCGCGCGCCGTGCCGCTCACGGGCCTCGATCGCTTCGCGTTCTACGAGCGCGCGCAGCGCGCGTACGCGGTGATCGTCACCGGCGAGCTGCGCGGCTACGGCTGCTTCATCTTCAAAAAAGGCGTGCTGCTGAGCGACGCCGGCTAGCGACGTGCCCGCCTCGACGGTAAGGGCTGCAGTGTAAAGATTTGCTACAACCTTTTTCTTGGACACGGCCACAAGACCCTCTATGCTGGCCCATTTGCCGCCGGCCCCGCTCGGCCGCGCGGTTCGAACCGCACGGGTGCGCCCGTGCGGACGGCCGAACTGCATACGAGGAGAGAGGCATGACGCGTTCCGTCGATTCCGGCGTCATTTTTTTCGCACGCCTGGCGCTGGCGGCGTTGTTTCTGTGGGGCGGCGTGATGAAGCTGCTCGGCTACGGCGAATTCATCGGCTATCTGCACGCGCTCAACGTGCCATATACGCAGGTGACGGGCCCGCTGATCGTCGCGATCGAGGCGCTCGGCGGCCTGCTGCTGATCGTCGGCTACAAGGTGAAGCCGCTCGCGTTGCTGATGGCGTGCTACACGATCGCGACCGCGATGGTCGGGCACAATTTCTGGGACGCGACCAACGCCACGCTCCAGCACGACATGGTGATCCACTTCTGGAAGAACGTCGCGATCGCCGGCGGCTTTCTGCTGCTGTTCGTGACGGGCGCGGGCGGCGCGAGCATCGACGCGCTGCGCCGGCCGAGTTCGTCGTACGGCGCGCTGCGCTGAGCGGAACTGAGCAGAACTGATCCAGCCGACGTGCGCGGCACGCGCTGACAACGCAAAAGGGCCGAATCCCGCAGGTCGCGGGATTCGGCCCTTCGTTCATCTGCTAGGCGCGCAGGCGGCGCTCAGCGAGCGTCCGTCAGCTCCTTCGCATCCTTCGAGAACTGCACGGCAATCGCGCCGAGCACGCAGATCGCCGCGACGTAGGCGACCGGCGCGAGCGGGTTCGACTTCATCATCAACGAGACGATCACCGGCGTGAGGCCGCCGAAGATCGCATACGCGACGTTGTACGAGAACGAGATGCCCGAGAAGCGCACGACCGCGGGAAAGCTGCGCACCATCACGAACGGCACCGCGCCGATCGTGCCGACCGTGAAGCCGGCGATCCCGTAGTACAGCGGCAGCGTCGACGCGTCGGCGGCGACCTGCGCGAACAGCAGGTAGTAGCACGCGGCGAGCACGAGGCCGCCGATGCCGAGCACGCGCTTCGCGCCGATCCAGCCCGCGAGCGAGCCGGCGGTGATGCAGCCGGCCGTCAGGCACAGCGTCGCGATGCTGTTCGCGAACAGCGTGGTCGCGGGCGCCAGATGGAACTGCTTCTGCAGCAGCGCGGGCGTCATCAGGATCACGACGACGATCGCCGCCGACAGCATCCAGGTGAGCAGCATCGACACGATCACCGCGCGGCCGTGGTCGCGCAGCACGGCTTTCAGCGGAATCTCGGCCGCGAGCGCCTTCTTCGCCTTCATCTCCGCGAACACCGGCGTTTCGTGCAGCCAGCGGCGCAGGTATACGGAGAACAGGCCGAACACGCCGCCGAGCAGGAACGGAATGCGCCACGCGAACGCGGTCACTTCGGCGCCCGAGTAGCGGCTGTTGATGGCCGCCGCGACCAGCGAGCCGAGCAGGATGCCGGCGGTGAGGCCCGCGGTCAGCGTGCCGCACGCATAGCCGATGTGGCGCGACGGCACGTGCTCTGACACGAACACCCATGCGCCGGGCACTTCGCCGCCGACCGCCGCGCCTTGCAGCACGCGGAACAGCAGCAGCAACACCGGCGCGAGGATGCCGATCGTGTCGTAGGTCGGCAGCAGCCCCATCAGCAGCGTCGGCACCGACATCATCAGCACGCTCAGCGTGAACATCCGCTTGCGGCCGAACAGGTCACCGAAGTGCGCCATGATCACGCCGCCGAGCGGGCGCGCGAGATAGCCGGCCGCGAAGATGCCGAAGGTCTGCAGCTGGCGCAGCCAGTCGGGAATGTCGTGCGGGAAGAACAGCTGTCCGATCGCGGGCGCGAAGAACACGAAGATGATGAAGTCGTAGAACTCGAGCGCGCCGCCGAGTGCGGCGAGGCCGAGGGTCTTGTAGTCGCTGCGCGTGAGCGCGCGTTCGGCGGCGCGAGGCACGCCGCTCAATTCAGATGCTTGCATGGTCAGGGCGATCGGTTTTCGAATGTTGTTGTCGATGCTGCGTCTCCAGGGCCCGCTATCGGCATGGACTGGCATGGACTGGCTTGGCGCGGCATGCGTCGTCGAACGCGTGCGAAGCCGGGTAGGGCACGGAGCACGCGCCGCCGCACCGGGATGGGGTGCGGCGGAGACGAAGCGTCAAAAGCGGGTGGGGGGATTCTACAGGAGCGCGAAATGCGTGCGCGGAGCGCGTGTCGACGAATGCTTCGGACGCCGTGACGCCGCAAGGCACGCGGCGCGGCACACGGGGGAGCGTGCCGCGCCGCGGGGGACAGGGGCGGGGATGTCGTCGAATCAGTTGCCGGCGATCGTGTCGACCGGCTTGAAGGCGCCATGCTCGACCTTGTAGATCGTCACCGGCGCGTCCTTCAGGTCGCCCTTCGCGTCGTACGCGATGCTCGGCGCCGACACGCCCTTGATCGACACCTTGCCGAGATACGGCGTATAGACCTTCGGATCGGTCGAGTTCGCGTCCTTCATCGCGGTGAGCAGCGCGATCGTGCCGTCGTACGAGTAAGGCGAATAGGTGATCACGTCCTCGTTGAAGCGCGCCTTGTAGCGCGACGCATAGCTGGCGAAGCCGGGCATCTTCTCCTTCGGCAGCCCGCCCATGTAGACGATCGCGCCTTCGGCCGCTTCGCCGCCGACCTTCAGGAACGTCGGCGAACGCGACATCTCGCCGGTCACGAACGCCGCCTTGATGCCGAGCTGGCGCATCTTGCGGATCATCGGCGACGATTGCGCGTCGCCGCCGCCGTAGAAGATCGCATCCGGATTGACGCCCTTCAGGTTGGTCAGGATCGCGGAGAAATCGAGCGCCTTGTCGTTCGTGAAGTCGCGCTTGATGATCGTGCCGCCCGCGGCCTGCACGGCCTTCGCGAACTCGTCGGCGATGCCCTGGCCGTACGCGGTGCGGTCGTCGATGATCGCGATGCGCTTGAAGCGCAGCGTCTTCACCGCATAGGTGCCGACGATGCGGCCCGCCTGCGCGTCGCTCGTCAGCAGCCGGTAGGTCGTCTTGTAGCCGCGTGCGGTGTACTGCGGCGACGTCGCCATCGAGATCTGCGGCAGGCCCGCGCGATCGTACAGATCGGACGCCGGAATGCTGGTGCCCGAGTTGAAATGGCCGATGATCCCGCGGACGTTGTCGTCGATCAGCCGCTGCGCGACCGTCGTGCCGGTGCGCGGATCGGCCTGGTCGTCCTGCGAGTCGAGCTGGAACGTCACCGGCTTGCCGCCGATCGTCGGATGCGTCGCGTTGAAATCGGCGATCGCGAGCTGCACGCCTTTCTGCATGTCGGTGCCGTAGTTCGATTGCGGCCCGGTCAGCGGCGCGGCGAAACCGATCTTGACGACGTCGGCGGCGAGGGCGTGGGCGCCCGACAGTGCGCAGGCGGCAGCCAGC
The DNA here is from genome assembly GCF_000959445.1 of Burkholderia vietnamiensis LMG 10929. NCBI lineage: Bacteria > Pseudomonadati > Pseudomonadota > Betaproteobacteria > Burkholderiales > Burkholderiaceae > Burkholderia > Burkholderia vietnamiensis. Next base: position 171,991 of record NZ_CP009630.1, read on the forward strand.
GCGACGTGCGATACCTTCAGCTTCACTTTCACTTCCCCTTGATGGCGTGGTTGGGCCGCGACCGACCCTGCGACCGGTGCGGTAAACCGGGCGAGACGTGTCGACCCTGCGTGGTGCGGAACGCGCCGCCACGGCGATGCGAATGCGCGGCACGCAGCGCATGCTGTGCCGGAATCGGCGTGGGCTGCGGGGGGCGGATGGACGTCTCGTAACCGTTCATTAAAGTCTAGATAGTGAAAATTCCCGCGTCTTGCGCGTTCGATGCGTGGCGCGCGACGATTTCGGCATATCGTAGATAACCCTGATATATGCTGAAATCGTCATGGGTGATGCGCAGACGGGCCAAGACGCGGGACGTCGTCGTTCCTAGGATGGCGGGTTTGGGTTGCAGGCGGCGGTGGGCGTGGCGATGGGGCGGCGTCGGGGGATGTGTGATGCCGATGAGGGCCTTGCGAGTCTTGCAGCGGTTGCGCGTACAACCTCCTGCTGCGCGGCGCGTTGTGAGCTCCCTGCAACCGGCGATTTGCGAATTGCGACGGGCGACGGGCGACAGGCGACAGGCGACAGGCGACAGGCGACAGGCGACAGGCGACAGGCGACAGGCGACAGGCGACAGGCGACAGGCGGACAGGCGGACAGGCGGACAGGCGGACAGGCGGACAGGCGGACAGGCGGACAGGCGGACAGGCGGACAGGCGGACAGGCGGACAGGCGGACAGGCGGACAAGCGGACAAGCGGACAAGCGGACAAGCGGGCAGGCGACAGTCCGCCCCACGCCCTCCACCCGCCAATCCCGTAGCGATAACGTTCCGCGACGCGAAGCGTGGCGCCCCGGCCCTCGCCATCACCTCCACCGCGAGAACCACCGCACCGCGAACCTTGCGCCGCGCCGGACCGCCCGCTTCTATAATCGACGCCATCAGCCACCCCCTTCGCCGACGCCGGGATGACGACCTTGCTTGCCGCACCGCCCATGAGCCTGTCCGATACGTTGCGCTACCAGCCCGACAACGCCGATCTCGGCGCGATGCTCGCGCATTTCCGGCTGCTCGAGCCGGTGTTCGACGCGCTGCCCGACGTCGCGTTCTTCGTGAAGGATGCGAGCGGCCGCTATGCGCTCGTCAACCGGACGCTGGCGCTGCGCTGCGGCTACAAGGACAAGCGCGACCTGCTCGGCAAGACGACCGACGAGGTGTTTCCGCGCCGCTTCGGCCGCACCTATTTCGAGCAGGACATGGCGACGATCAATGCCGGCCTGCAGTTGATGGATCAGCTCGAGCTGCATCTGTATCCGGGCCGGCTGCCGGGCTGGTGCCTGACCTGCAAGGAGCCGCTGCGCGACGCGTCCGGCAAGGTGGTCGGCCTCGCGGGCATCTCGCGCGACCTGAAGGCGCACGAAGGTTCGCATCCGGCCTACAGCCGGCTCGCCGACGTGGTGCAGCACATCCAGGACCATTACGTGCAGCCGCTGAACCTGAAGCAGCTCGCGCAGATGGCCGGGATGTCGGTCGCGCAGCTCGAGCGTTACTTCCACAAGGTGTTTCATCTGACGCCGCGCCAGGTGCTGCTGAAGACGCGGCTCGAAGCCGCCACCGCGTTGCTGGTCACGCACGACAGGGTGACCGACGTGGCGGCGCTATGCGGTTATACGGATCACAGCGCGTTCACGCGCCAGTTCAAGGCGACCGTCGGCGTGACGCCGAGCGAATATCGGCTGATGCTGCAGGAACGCGCCGGTTGAAACGACGCGCGCGCCGGGGCGGCGGCGCGCAATGACGGGCGTGGGGCGGGTGGGGGAAGGGGAAGCTGACGGCTCAGCGGTAGCCAAGCCCTTTCAGGACGGCCGTGCCGTCCTCGGTCAACCGGAAGCTCGGCGCGGTATCGGGATCGAGCTTGACCATCTCGACGAGGCCAGCCTCCTGCAGCGCCGGCAATTCGGGTTTCGCGTTCGCGCCGATCGGCGCATGCAGCAGCACAAGCAGCGTCGCGATTTCGTGATGGCTGAGCAAGCGGCGCAGCATCGTCTTTTTCGCAGGTGGGGCGGCCGGGCGGCCGGCGGGTGCATCTACGGCGCTCATCGCTGTCCTCCTATTCGAGATGACCATCGGGTAACTGGTTGCGGATGGTGCCGTCGAAGACTTAAGCGATTATTAAAACTGCCGCCGGGCCGCTCATGCTGCGATGCCGCATCCGTTACTGGACGTAACGGCCGCCGTGTGCCGGCCGCCGGGCGCGCGCGTTCGGGCCTTGCCGGACGGGCGTCCGCCGCCGTATTGCTCACATAGATGAGTCCGCGCCGCCGAGCCGGGCCGTGGTATGCCGTGCCACAGCGGCACGCTGGCGATCATGCGATCCGGCGCCGAGCCGGAATCTCGCCGCGTCGCTATTTCCGGCGCTGGGCCTGCGCGGCCAGCCGCACGGCCGCATTGGCCGCGCCGTAGCCGTCGTAGCCGCCGCGCCGCTCGACGATCTCGAACGAGAAGCGGTTGTCGACCAGCTCGGTATACGCATGCAGGAATTCGCCGCCGTGCTCGTCGCGGTCGTACAGCAGATGGTGAGCGCTCAGCGTGTCGATCAGCGCGTCGGGCAGCGCGTAGCGCGCGGCGAGATCGTCGTAGTAGTTGGGCGGAATCCGCAGGAACGGCACGCCGTCGGCCGCGAACGCGGCGATCGTCTTGACGATGTCGTCGGTCCGGAACGCGACGTGGTTCAGCCCCGTGCCGTGATAGCGGTCGAGCGATTCGGCCACGGCCGTATGACGGTCGAGCGACGCATTCAGCGCGATCCGCACCGAGCCGTCGGCGCTGCGCACCGCGCGGCTGCGCATCAGCCCGTACGGATCGGGCACCAGCCAGCTGCGCTCCGCTTCGAAGCCGAACGCGGTCTTGAAGAACAGGATCCACGTATCGAGCGCGTCGGCCGGCAGCGCGAGGCACACGTGGTCGATGCCCGTCAGCGGGCCGACCTCGGTCGGGCCGTCGATGTCGGTCAGCAGGAAGTCCGACTCGTAGAGCGTCGGCGCGTTCGGCGCCTCGTCGACGAAATACTCGAGGCTGCCGTCCGGCGCCTGCACGCTGGGCAGCACGCGCTCGTTCGGGCCGACGCGCCCGGAGAACGGCGCATAGCCGAATCCGGCCGCGCGTTCGAACGCCACTTTCGCATCGTCGACGCGAAACGCCGATGCGCACAGCGACAACCCGTGCTGCTGGAAGAACGCATCCGCGAACGAGTCGTGCTCGGCGTTCAGCACGATCGACGCCGCGCCGTGCTGGAACAGCGTGACGTCCTTCGAGCGGTGGCGGCCCGCGAGGCGGAACCGCATCCGGCTGAGCCAGTCGCCGACGGTCGCGGCCGCCTGCGCGTCGACCGCGAATTCGATGAACTGGAAGCCGACGTGCGCGGGCGGCGCCGGCGGCGCGAACAGCGGCTGGCCGGCAGCCGGCGCGTGCCCTTCCTGCGCGAGCCGCGTGCGCGTCAGGTCTTCCAGATAGAGCAGCGAACGGTGGCCGTCGGCGGCCGTGATCGCGGTCGGCGCGGCGCGAAAGCCGTCGTTGAAGATTTCGAGCGACAGCGGGCCCGTATAGCCGGACTCGATCACGCGCGCGGTGAAGCGGGCGAGGTCGAAGTCGCCCTGGCCGGGGAACGACCGGTAGTGGCGGCTCCATTCGAGCACGTCCATCGCGAGCTTCGGCGCATCGGCGATCTGCACGAAGGCGATCCGCTCGCCGGGGATGGCGGCGATCGCGTCCGGACAATCGTCGAGCGACAGCGTGTGGAAGCTGTCGAGCGCGAGGCCGAGGTGCGGGCTGTTCACCGCGTTCACGAGCTGCCACGCGTGGCCGTAGCGTTTCACGACACGGCCCCACGCGAGCGCCTCGTACGCGGCGACCACGCCGGCCGCGCGCGCGGCCTCGGCGAGCGCGCCGAGCTGGTCGATCAGCAGCGCGTCGTCCGCGATCGTGTCGGGCGACACGTTGCTGCATACCAGGATGCGGTCCGTGCCGAGCGCGTGCATCACGTCGAACTTGCGGCGGATGCGGTCGAGGTTGCGCGCGAGCTGCGCCGGGCTCACGCCCTCGAAGTCGCGAAAGGGCTGGAACAGCACGATGTCGAGCCCGAGATCGGCGGCCATGCGCCGCACGTCGGCGGGCGATCCATCGAAGTAGACGAGGTCGTTCTCGAAGATCTCGACACCGTTGAAGCCTGCGGCCTGGATGGCGGTGAGCTTCTCGGCAAGCGTGCCGGACAGTGACACGGTGGCGATCGAGCGCTGCATGGGCGAGTCCTGCGGAAGGGCGGGCATGGCGCTCGTCGCATCGAGCCGGATGAACCAGTCGTGGAATTTGCGACGAACACCATTTCCCGAATTTACTATGGGAGTTTCGGAAATTATACAAACTAACTAGTTGGTACAAATTAGCGAAAACCCGCAAAGACTTTGCGCTTGCGCAAGCGCACACTAGCGCCGAATCTTGACGTCAGAGGCGGGCCCCGATCAGCGGCCCGCCCGTTCCTGGAGCAAAACCGACATGAGCAAGCACAAGGTGCTGGTGCTGAACGGCCCGAACCTGAATCTGCTGGGCACCCGCGAGCCCCATATCTATGGCGCGGAAACCCTGGCCGACGTCGAGCAGCGGTGCCGCACCGCGGCCGACCGGCTCGGGCTGGAACTCGAGTTCCGTCAGTCCAACGCCGAACATCAGCTGATCGACTGGCTGCACGCCGCGCGTCACGACACGCACGGCATCGTCATCAACCCGGCGGGTTACACGCACACGTCGGTCGCGCTGGCCGATGCGCTGTCGGCGATCGCGAAGCCGGTGATCGAGGTACATATTTCCAACGTGCATCGCCGCGAGGCGTTCCGTCACCATTCGTACGTGTCGGCCGTCGCCGAAGCGGTGATCTGCGGCTGTGGCACCGAAGGCTACCTGTTCGCGCTGCAGCGCCTGGCGACCCTTTTTGCGCAGGGAGCCGCCCGATGAGCCGCCCGTCGTTTCTGATCGGTCTGATCGGCCAGGGCATCGGCGGTTCGCTGTCGCCCGCGATGCACGAGGAAGAAGGCTTCCGCCAGGGATACGGCTATGTATACAGGCGCATCGATCTCGACGCGCTCGGCGTGAATGCCGACGCGCTGCCGCAACTGCTCGATGCCGCGCAGCAGATGGGCTACAACGGGCTGAACATCACGCACCCGTGCAAGCAGCGCGTGATCGAGCATCTGGATGCGTTGTCGGACGACGCGCGCGCCCTCGGCGCGGTGAACACCGTGCTGTTCAAGGACGGCAAGCGGATCGGCCACAACACCGACTGGTCGGGCTTTGCGCGATCGTTCCGGCGCGGGCTGCCGGACGCGTCGCTCGCACGCGTCGTGCAGCTGGGCGCGGGCGGTGCGGGTGCGGCCGTCGCGCATGCGGCGCTGCAGATGGGCGCCGCCGAACTGACGATCTTCGACGTCGACGGCGCGCGTGCCATCGCGCTCGCGGGCGAGCTGCAGCAGCGCTTCCCGGCCGCGCGGGTCGCGGCCGGCGACGATCTCGCGGCCGCGATGCGCGCCGCGACGGGCCTGATCCACGCGACGCCCACCGGGATGGCCAAGCATCCGGGCCTGCCGCTGCCGGCCGAACTGCTCCACGCGGGCATGTGGGTGGCAGACATCGTCTATTTCCCGCTCGAAACCGAGCTGATCCGCGCGGCGCGGGCGGCCGGCTGCGCGACGCTGCCGGGCGGCGGGATGGCCGTGTACCAGGCCGTCGACGCGTTCGAGCTGTTCACCGGCCGCACGCCCGACGACGAGCGGATGTTCGAGCACTTTCAGTCGCTCGTCGCGCGCTGACCCTTCGACTTAGCAGCACGAAAAAAGAAACCAGGAGACAACCATGCAGCACAGCACCCACACGAGCGCGTCGTCCGCGCAGGCGGCCGGTACGGTCCGGCGGACGTCGGCGCGCTACAAGATCCTCGCGCTGCTCGCGATCGGCACGATGATCAACTATCTCGACCGCACCGTGCTCGGGGTCGCCGCGCCGCAGTTGACGAAGGAGCTCGGCATCAACGCGGCCGTCATGGGCATCATGTTCTCCGCGTTCTCGTGGACCTACGTCGCGATGCAGGTGCCGGGCGGCCTGTTTCTCGACCGCTTCGGCAGCAAGATCACCTATTACTGGTCGATGACGCTGTGGTCGTTCTGCACGCTGCTGCAGGGCTTCGTGCCGGGCGTCGCGACGCTGCTCGCGTGCCGGCTCGGCCTCGGCGTGACCGAAGCGCCGTGTTTTCCGACCAATAGCCGCGTTGTCGCGACCTGGTTCCCGCAGAGCGAGCGCGCAATGGCGACCGGCACCTATACGGTCGGCGAATACATCGGCCTCGCGTTCTTCAGCCCCGTGCTGTTCGCGCTGATGGGCGCGTTCGGCTGGCGCTCGCTGTTCTGGGTGGTCGGCGCGGTCGGGATCGTGTTCGGGCTGGTCTGGTGGAAGCTCTATCACGAGCCGCGCAACCATCCGGGCGCGAATTCCGAGGAACTCTCGTACATCGAGGCGGGCGGCGGCCTCGTGCACGGCGTCCGCAAGGACGGCGGCAAGCCGGCGCAGACGCGGTTCAGCTGGGCGATGGCCGGCCGGCTGCTGAAGAAGCGCCAGCTCGCGGGCATCTGCCTCGGCCAGTTCGCCGGCAACTCGACGCTCGTGTTCTTCCTCACCTGGTTCCCGACCTATCTGGCGACCGAACGCCACATGGGCTGGCTGAAGATCGGTTTCTTCGCGGTGATGCCGTTCATCGCGGCGTCGGTCGGCGTGATGTTCGGCGGCATCTTCTCCGACTGGCTGCTGCGCCGCGGCAAGTCGGCGAACCTCGCGCGCAAGCTGCCGATCATCGCTGGCCTGCTGCTCGCCTCGACGATCATTCTCGCGAACTACGTGAAGAGCAACGAAGCGGTGATCGCGATCATGTCGGTGGCGTTCTTCGCGCAGGGCATGGCGGCGCTCGGCTGGACGCTCGTGTCCGACATCGCGCCGGACGGCCTGCTCGGCGTGACGGGCGGCATCTTCAATTTCGCGGCGAACCTGGCCGGGATCGTCACGCCGCTCGTGGTCGGCTTCATCGTCGCATCGACCGGTTCGTTCGTCGGCGCGCTGGTGTTCATCGGCGTGATCGCGCTGATCGGCGCGCTGTCGTACATCTTCGTCGTCGGCGACATCAAGCGGATCGAACTGTAAGCATCGGCTCCACGCACCCACGGTGCATTCGCCCGGCGGTCCCTTCGGCCGCCGGGTTTTTTATTTGGCGCGCCATCGGTGCGCCCGCGCTACGCGCGCTGCATCGCGATGCCGAGCGACTCGACGGCGCGCGCGATCGCCGCGACCGCCCGGCGCATGTCGCCGGCGTCGATCGCGCCGATGCAGCCGACGCGAAACGTGTCCACCTGCGTCAGCTTGCCCGGATACAACACGAAGCCCGCGTCACGCACCGCGTCGTAGAAGCGGCCGAAATCGTAGGCGGGATGGTCGGGCGCATGAAACGTGACGATCACGGGTGCCTGCACGCTCGGATCGAGAAACGGCCGGAAGCCGAGCGCGCGCATCGCCTCGACCAGCGTGCGGCAGTTGTCCGCATAGCGCGCGCCGCGGGCCGGCTGGCCGCCTTCGGCCAGATACTGATCGAGCGCGGCGCGCAGCGCGGCGACGACGTGGGTCGGCGGCGTGAAGCGCCACTGGCCCGTCTGGTGCAGGTAGCGGTACTGGTCGTGCAGATCGAGCGCGAGCGACCGCGCATTGCCCGCGCATGCGTCGAGCGCGTCGCGCCGCACGATCGCGAAGCCCATCCCCGGCACGCCTTCCAGGCATTTGCCGCTCGCCGAGATCAACGCGTCGATCCCGCTGTCGGCCAGCGCGATCGGCAGCGCGCCGAACGAACTCATCGCATCGACGATCAGCCGCTTGCCGTGCCGCCGGCACAGATGCGCGATCGCGTCGAGCGGATTCAGGATGCCGGCGCTCGTTTCCAGATGCACCAGCGCGACATGCGTGATGCGCGGCTCGCGCGCGAACGCCGCTTCGACCGCCGCCGCGTCGACGGTCGCATCCTCGCCGAACGGCAGCGCGATCGCGTCGATGCCGAGCCGGCCGAGGATCGTCAGGATGCGCGCGCAATACGCGCCGTTGTGCGGCACCAGCACGACGCCGTCGCGCGGCACCAGCGTGCCGAGCGCGGCTTCGACCGCGAACGTGCCGCTGCCTTGCAGCGGCACGCACGCGTACGCGTCACCGCCGCCCGCGATCGCCACCAAGTCCGCGCAGACGCCGGCCGTCAGCCGATTGAAGGCGGCGTCCCACGAGCCCCAGTCGTGTTGCATCGCGTGGCGTGTCGTGGCAGACGTGGTGAGCGGGCCGGGCGTGAGCAGAATCGGATCGGACATGGTGGGTTCTCGGCAAGGATCGGACGAAATGCCTGGATGGCAGGTCCGGGCGAATTGCAAGATATTGGCAAAATATGTCATTTTGTGGAATTCAGGGCGGTCGTCACGGGGTTGTCATCGAACGCTGTGATGCTTCGCTTGCCGCGCCATCCCACGCAGCGCGGCAGCGACGCAGGCCGGCTGTCGGGCGGCGTCGACTAAAAGGAGCCGGATCGTCCCCCGGCCGTTTGGTGTTCCGCCTACGGAGAAGTGAGATGACACTGCAGAATTCCTCGCGCGCCGCTGCCGGCGCGTTCCGCAAGCTCGCACTGGCCGCGTGCGCGGCCGGGCTGCTGCAAGGCGCGGCGCTGCCCGCGCATGCGGCGAACGCGGTTGTGCTGTATACGGCGGACGGTCTCGAGAACCTCTATCGCGACGTACTGCCGGCGTTCGAGAAGAAGGAAGGCGTGCGGGTCAACATCGTGACGGCGGGCAGCGGCGAGGTCGTCAACCGCGCGAACATCGAGAAGAACTCGCCGAAGGCGGACGTGATCGTCACGTTGCCGCCGTTCATCCAGCAGGCCGGCCAGATGGGCCTGCTGCAGCCGTACCAGAGCGTCAACTACAAGAACGTGCCGGCGATCGCGAAGGCGGAGGACGGCACGTGGGCGACGTTCGTGAACAACTACTTCTCGTTCGCGATCAACCCCGACGTCGTGAAGAATCAGCCGAAGACGTTCGCCGATCTGCTGTCGCCGAGCTATGCCGGCAAGGTCGCATACTCGAACCCGGCGACCGCCGGCGACGGGATGGCCGTGCTGATCCTGACGACGTCGCTGATGGGCGAGGACAAGGCGTTCGACTATCTCGCGAAGCTGTCGCAGAGCGTGAAGTTCCACACCAAGGGCACGGGCTATCTGAACGTGCTGCTGTCGCGCAACGAGATCAGCGTCGCGAACGGCGACCTGCAGATGGACCTCGACGATGCCGAGCACGGCGCGCTGTCGGTCAAGCCGATCTTCCTGGCCGCCAAGGAAGGCGACCAGCCGACCACGTTCCAGCTGCCGTACGGCATCGGCCTGATCAAGAGCGGCCCGAACCAGGACGCGGGCAAGAAGCTGATCGATTACCTGATGTCGACCGACGTGCAAGCGAAGGTGCCGGACATGTACGGCATCCCCGGCCGTACCGACGTGCCGCTGGCCGGCAAGAACGGCGACGCGGTCAGGAAGGCGATCGCGGGCGTCAAGCTGATCCCGGTCGACTGGAACCAGGTGATGGCGAAGAAGCCGGTGTGGATCGAGCGCTGGAAGAAGGACGTGATCGGCAGCTCCGGCAAGCCGGTCGACGTCGTCAAGCCGAAGTGATGCACGCACGCCGCCCGTATTCGTGACCGAGAGGATGAACCCGGTGGACACCACCCTGACCCATCCCGGCGCGTTCGGCGCCGCCGAGCCGCGTGCGACGCTGCGCGCCGGCGCGCCGGGCGGCGTGCTGATCGAGCATCTGAGCGTGCGCTACGGCGCGCGCACGGTGCTGGAAGATCTGTCGCTGTCGATCGGCGCCGGAGAATTCCTGACCGTGCTGGGCAAGAGCGGCTGCGGCAAGACCACGCTGCTGCGCTTCATCGCCGGGTTCGTGAAGGCCGACGGGCTGACCGGCACGCTGAGCGTCGCCGGGCGCGACCTGACCCATGCGCCGCCGCACAAGCGCAATCTCGGTCTGTTGTTCCAGAATTACGCACTGTTCCCGCACCTGTCGGTGTTCGAGAACGTCGCATTCGGGCTGCGCGCGCGCCGCATGGCGTCGTCGGAGGTGACGCGCCGCGTCGCCGACGCGCTCAAGCTCGTGCAGCTCGGCGACGCCGGGCATCACCTGCCCGCGCAGCTGTCGGGCGGGATGCAGCAGCGCGTCGCGCTCGCCCGCGCGCTCGTGATCGAGCCCGACGTGCTGCTGCTCGACGAGCCGCTGTCGGCGCTCGACGCGAACCTGCGGGCCTCGGTGCGCAGCGAGCTCAAGGCGCTGCACGAGCGCTTGCCGAACCTGACGGTCGTCTGCGTGACGCACGACCGCGACGACGCGCTCGTGCTGTCCGACCGTGCGCTGCTGCTGCGCGACGGCCGGATCGCGCAGCTCGGCACGCCGCAGCAGTTGTACGACGCGCCGCGCGACGGCTATGTCGCGCGCTATCTCGGGCCGGCCAACCTGTTGCCGCCGCACGTGATCTTCCCGCTCGGCGACCCGCGCCACGACGTGCGCGACAAGGTCGCATGCGTGCGCCCCGAGCGGCTGACCGTGATGCCGCTCGCGGCGGGCGGATTGCACGGCACGGTGTCGTCGGTCGAATGGCAGGGCGCGGAGCTGTCGATCGCGGTCGTGCTCGACGCGGCGCCCGACGAACCCGTGCGCGTGACGATGCAGCGCGGCCGCGGCGCGGCCCCGCTGCGCGGCGCCCGCGTGTCCCTGCATTGCGAGGCAGACGATGTCGTCCTTATCGAGCCCTGAAGCCGCGCTGCCGCCGCAGGTGCGCGCGTCGGCCGCCGCGCATGCGGCCGTTGCGCGGCGCCGCAAGCGCCTGGGCGACCTGCATCTCGTCGCGCTCGCGACCGTCGTGCTCGGCCCGCTCGTCGTCTATCCGCTGGCGCGCCTCGTGCTGCTGAGCGTCTCCGGCGATCAGGGGCCGAGCCTTGCCGCGTATCGCGCGTTCTTCGGCAATCCCGAGATGCGCAACGTGCTGCTGACGACTGTCGGCGTGCTGTTCGCGAGCGCCGGCACCGCGTCGGTGCTCGGCGTACTGCTGGCCGCGCTGTTGTTCTTCAGGCCGTTCCCGGGCGCGTCGCTCGTCACGCGCTTCCTCGAACTGTACGTCGCGTTCCCGTCGTTCCTCGTCGCGTTCACGCTGATCTTCCTGTACGGCTCGCAAGGCTCGATCGGCGTCGCGTTGCAGCAGCTGTTCCATCTCGAGCAACCGCCGCTCGATTTTCTGTTCGGCATCGGCGGCGTGATCCTCGCGCAGACCGTGTTCTACACGCCGTTCGTCGTGCGGCCGACGCTCGCGTCGTTTGCGACGCTCGACCTGCGGCTCGTCGAAGCCGCGCGCAGCCTCGGCGCGTCCGGCGCGATGCTCGCGCGCCGGGTCGTGCTGCCGATCGCATGGCCGGGCATCGCGGCCGGCACCGTGCTGTGCTTCCTGCTCACGCTGAACGAGTTCGGGATTCTGCTCGTGCTCGGCAGCGCGCGCCTGGTGACGCTGCCGGTCGCCATCTACAGCAGCGCGACCGTCGATCTCGATTTGCCGACCGCGTCGGCCGGCGCGGTCGTGATGCTCGCGCTGTCGCTCGCGCTCTATGCGGTTTATCGCCGGGTGAACCGGCGTGCGACGGGAGGAAACGATGTCCGCTGAATTCCGTATCGGGCAAGCGGTGCCGCGCCGCCGGACCGACTGGAGCGACACGCTGCTCAAGCATGCATCGCGCGCGGCGCTCGCGCTGGCCGCGTTCGCGTGCTTCTGGCTGTTCGTGCTGCCGGTCGTCGTCGTCGCGCTGTCGAGCGTGGCGACGCGGTGGTCGGGCACGATCCTGCCGGCCGGCTACAGCCTGCGCTGGTTCGAACGGCTCGGCGCGCCGGAATACGACGCGTTGCTGACGAGCCTCGAAATCGGCTTCGGCGTGGCCGCACTCGGCACGATCGTCGGCCTATGGCTCGCGCTCGCGCTCGAAGGGCGCGACCGACGCGGCATCGGCGCCGCGGTCGATGCGCTCGTGATGGTGCCGAACGGCGTGCCGAGCGTCGTGCTCGGGCTCGCGGTGCTGATCGCGTATCACCAGAAGCCGCTCGACCTGTCGAGCTCCGCCGCGATCGTCGTGCTGGTGCAGCTCGCGCTGATTCTGCCGTTCTGCTATCGCTGCGCGGCCGCCGCGCTGCGCCCCGAGTTGACCGTGCTGCGCGAAGCCGCGGCGAGCCTCGGCGCGCCGCCCGCGATGGTGCTGCGCCGCGTGCTGCTGCCGCAGCTCGTGCCGGCGCTGCGCGCGAGTCTCGCGCTCGGCTTCGCGCTGTCGCTCGGCGAGCTCGGCGCGACGCTGACCGTCTATCCGCCCGGTTTCGCGACCGTGCCGATCGTCGTGATCGGCCAGGTCGAGCGCGGTTATTACCTTCCCGCATCGGCGCTGTCGCTGCTGATGCTCGGCGCGTCGCTCGCGGCGCTGCTGCTGATCGCCGCGCGCGTGCCGCGCGGCACGAGGGCTGCATCATGAACGCCGCATTCTCCTTGCGATTGCCCGGTGAGCACGTGCGTGCCGGCAACCTGTCGGCCGATCTCGCGGCGCGCTGCGTCGACGTGAACGGCCGGCGCTATCGGCTGCCGGTCGAGCCGACGGTCGTCGTCTGCGTCGACGGCTGCGAGTACGACTATCTCGAGCGCGCGGTGGCGGCCGGCGTCGCGCCGTTCCTCGGCCGCATGATCGCGGAGGGCACCGCGTGGCGCGCCGACAGCGTCGTGCCGACCTTCACGAACCCGAACAACCTGTCGATCGTTTGCGGCGTGCCGCCGTCGATGCACGGCATCTGCGGCAACTACTTCTGGGACGCGACCGCCGACGGCGGCCGCGGCGCCGAAGTGATGATGAACGATCCGTCCTACCTGCGCGCCGGCACGCTGCTCGCGGCGGCGTCCGACGCCGGCGCGCGCGTGGCCGTGGTCACCGCGAAGGACAAGCTGCGCCGGCTGCTCGGCTGGCGGATGAACGGCATCTGCTTTTCCGCCGAGAAGGCCGCCCAGGCCAATCTCGCGGAAAACGGCATCGTCGACGTGCTCGACTGGGTCGGCCTGCCGTCGCCCGACGTATACAGCGCGGCGCTGTCCGAATTCGTGTTCGCGGCCGGCGTGCGGCTGGCGCAGACGCGGCAGATCGATCTGATGTACCTGTCGACCACCGACTACGTGCAGCACAAGTGCGAGCCCGGCAGCGCGGGCGCGAACGCGTTCTACGCGATGATGGACCGCTATCTCGCGCAACTCGACGCGCTCGGCTGGGCGATCGGGCTCACGGCCGACCACGGGATGAACGCGAAGCACGATCCGGCCACCGGCCGTCCGAACGTGGTCTATCTGCAGGACGCGTTCGACCGCTGGTTCGGCGCGCAGTCCGCGCGCGTGATTCTGCCGATCACCGACCCATACGTCGTGCATCACGGCGCGCTTGGCTCGTTCGCGACGGTCTACCTCGCGCCGGGTGTCGACCGGACCGACGCGATGTGGCGCATCGGCGACCTCGACGGCATCGAGCTCGTGCTCGACAACGCGGAAGCCGCTGCGCGCTTCGAGCTGCCGGCCGACCGGATCGGCGATCTCGTGGTGGTCGCGCGCCGCGACACGGCCGTCGGCACGCGCGAGCGCGAGCACGACCTGTCCGGCCTGACCGTGCCGCTGCGCTCGCATGGCGGCGTGTCCGAGCAGGAAGTGCCGCTGATCTTCAACCGCCGGATCGAGCCGCGCGACCCGGCGCGCCGTCCGCGCAACTTCGACGTCTTCGATTTCGTGCTGAACCGGATCGCGTCATGATCGTTCATCCGCGCCAGGATCATCCGGCGTTCCGCGCCGAGGCGCTGCGCTGGTGCGGCACGCGTGCCTCGCGCGCCCGCGTGTTCGACATCGACGATCCGTACACCGGCGCGCGCGTCGGGACCGCGCCGCTGGCGAGCGTCGACGACGTGCGCGCCGCGTTCGACTACGCGATCGCGTACCGGCCCGCGCTCACGCGCTACGAGCGCTCGCAGATCCTCGAGCGTACGGCGGCGCTGCTGCGCACGCGCTGCGAGGAGGCGTCCGACCTCATCACGCTCGAGTCCGGGTTGTCGAAGCAGGACTCCCGCTACGAGATCGGCCGCGTCGCCGACGTGCTGAAGTTCGCGTCCGTCGAGGCGCTGCGCGACGACGCGCAGAGCTTCTCGTGCGATCTGACGCCGCACGGCAAGGCGCGTCGCGTGTTCTCGCAGCGGCAGCCGCTCGACGGCGTGATCGTCGCGATCACGCCGTTCAATCACCCGATGAACCAGGTCGCGCACAAGATCGCGCCGGCGATCGCCACCAACAACCGCGTGATCGTGAAGCCGTCGGAGAAGGTGCCGCTGTCGGCGTTCTATCTGGCCGATCTGCTTTACGAAGCCGGCTTGCCGGAGCCGATGCTGCAGGTGCTGACCGGCGACCCGCGCGAAATCGCCGATGAGCTCGTCACGCATCCGCACGCAGCGCTGATCACGTTCACGGGCGGCGTGTCGATCGGCAAGGCGATCGCGGCCCGGGCCGGCTACCGGCGCATCGTGCTGGAGCTGGGCGGCAACGATCCGCTGATCGTGCTCGACGATGCGGATCTCGAGCGCGCCGCATCGCTGGCCGTGGTGGGTTCGTACCGTAACTCCGGGCAGCGCTGCACGGCGGTCAAGCGGATCCTGGTGCAGCGCTCGATCGCGCCGGCGTTCACCGAGCTGCTCGTCGAAAAGACGCGCGCGTGGAAGTACGGCGATCCGTTCGACGTCGCGAACGAGATGGGAACGGTGATCGACGCCGCGGCGGCGCGCCTGTTCGAGGCGCGTGTCGAAGAAGCCGTCGCGCACGGCGCGCGGCTGTTGACGGGCAACGTTCGGCGCGGTGCGCTGTATGCACCGACCGTGCTCGACGACGTCGATCCGTCGATGACGATCGTGCGTGAGGAGACGTTCGGTCCCGTGTCGCCGGTGATCGCGTTCGACACGATCGACGACGCGATCCGCATCAGCAACGGCACGGCGTTCGGGTTGTCGTCGGGCGTGTGTACGGACAGCACGGCGGCGGTCGTGCGGTTCGTGAACGAACTGAAGGTGGGCACAGTGAACGTGTGGGAGGTGCCCGGCTACCGGATCGAGCTGTCGCCGTTCGGCGGCATCAAGGATTCGGGGCTCGGCTACAAGGAAGGCGTTCAGGAGGCGATGAAGAGCTTCACGAACCTGAAGACGTTCTCGCTGCCGTGGGAGTAGGCGGATGGCACTGACCGTGGACGAGATCGACGGGCTGTATCGCGCGCACGGTCATGTCGCGTACAGCGGCGAACCGGTGACGCAGCTGGAGCATGCGCTGCAGTGCGGCTTGCTGGCGGAGGAAGCCGGCGCGGACGACGCGCTGATCGCGGCGGCGTTCCTCCACGACCTCGGGCATCTGCTGAACCGCCAGGGCGACACGCCGAGCGCACGCGGCATCGACGATCTGCACCAGTATTACGTGCTGCCGTTCCTGCGGCCGCTGTTCGGCGACGCGGTGCTGGAGCCGATCCGGCTGCACGTCGACGCAAAGCGCTGCCTGTGCCGTACGGAAGCGGGCTACGTCGACGGCCTGTCGGCGGATTCGGTGCGCAGCCTCGCGCTGCAGGGCGGAATCTTCGATGACGACGAGGCGGCGGCATTCCTGCGGCGCCCGTTCGCCGCGGATGCGCTGCGCCTGCGCCGCTGGGACGACAGGGCCAAGGAGCAGGGCAAGGTCACGCCGGGCCTTGATCACTATATGGAAATCGTGGCCCGCCAGGCGCGGACGGGCTGACTGCTCGACTGTTTGTATATAAAGCCCCGCACGCGGCAGCGTGCGGGGCTTTATATATTTCACGAAACCCCTTGCGCGATTGCCGTGAGCTGCATAGAATCACGCCTCTTTCGCGCTACCGGAAACGCGGCGCGGGAGAAGAAGGGAAGCGGTGCGGTTGGGGTGGTTGTAGTGACCCGAACGCACACGAAGCTGAACCCCTCACCGTCACAACGAAGCAGTTCAAAAAGTTGTTGACGAGTGAAGAAAGACGGTTCATAATCTCGCTTCTCTGCTGCTGAAAACGCAGCGCTGCTGAGAAACACGAAGTTCCTCGCAGAAATGCTCTTTAAAAATTAACAGCCGATAAGTGTGGGCGCTTGATGGAAGCGGGCTGATCTTCGGATCAGAAAGCGAAAGTATCAAGAGTCTCACACTAAAGTAAGTCAGGTTTATGAAGAGATTCATATACCTGTCAGCTTTGAGTGAGCGACCGGTTCTTAACGGAACCGAAAACAGTAACAGGTTTAAACTGAAGAGTTTGATCCTGGCTCAGATTGAACGCTGGCGGCATGCCTTACACATGCAAGTCGAACGGCAGCACGGGTGCTTGCACCTGGTGGCGAGTGGCGAACGGGTGAGTAATACATCGGAACATGTCCTGTAGTGGGGGATAGCCCGGCGAAAGCCGGATTAATACCGCATACGATCTAGGGATGAAAGCGGGGGACCTTCGGGCCTCGCGCTATAGGGTTGGCCGATGGCTGATTAGCTAGTTGGTGGGGTAAAGGCCTACCAAGGCGACGATCAGTAGCTGGTCTGAGAGGACGACCAGCCACACTGGGACTGAGACACGGCCCAGACTCCTACGGGAGGCAGCAGTGGGGAATTTTGGACAATGGGCGAAAGCCTGATCCAGCAATGCCGCGTGTGTGAAGAAGGCCTTCGGGTTGTAAAGCACTTTTGTCCGGAAAGAAATCCTTGGCTCTAATACAGTCGGGGGATGACGGTACCGGAAGAATAAGCACCGGCTAACTACGTGCCAGCAGCCGCGGTAATACGTAGGGTGCAAGCGTTAATCGGAATTACTGGGCGTAAAGCGTGCGCAGGCGGTTTGCTAAGACCGATGTGAAATCCCCGGGCTCAACCTGGGAACTGCATTGGTGACTGGCAGGCTAGAGTATGGCAGAGGGGGGTAGAATTCCACGTGTAGCAGTGAAATGCGTAGAGATGTGGAGGAATACCGATGGCGAAGGCAGCCCCCTGGGCCAATACTGACGCTCATGCACGAAAGCGTGGGGAGCAAACAGGATTAGATACCCTGGTAGTCCACGCCCTAAACGATGTCAACTAGTTGTTGGGGATTCATTTCCTTAGTAACGTAGCTAACGCGTGAAGTTGACCGCCTGGGGAGTACGGTCGCAAGATTAAAACTCAAAGGAATTGACGGGGACCCGCACAAGCGGTGGATGATGTGGATTAATTCGATGCAACGCGAAAAACCTTACCTACCCTTGACATGGTCGGAATCCTGAAGAGATTCGGGAGTGCTCGAAAGAGAACCGGCGCACAGGTGCTGCATGGCTGTCGTCAGCTCGTGTCGTGAGATGTTGGGTTAAGTCCCGCAACGAGCGCAACCCTTGTCCTTAGTTGCTACGCAAGAGCACTCTAAGGAGACTGCCGGTGACAAACCGGAGGAAGGTGGGGATGACGTCAAGTCCTCATGGCCCTTATGGGTAGGGCTTCACACGTCATACAATGGTCGGAACAGAGGGTTGCCAACCCGCGAGGGGGAGCTAATCCCAGAAAACCGATCGTAGTCCGGATTGCACTCTGCAACTCGAGTGCATGAAGCTGGAATCGCTAGTAATCGCGGATCAGCATGCCGCGGTGAATACGTTCCCGGGTCTTGTACACACCGCCCGTCACACCATGGGAGTGGGTTTTACCAGAAGTGGCTAGTCTAACCGCAAGGAGGACGGTCACCACGGTAGGATTCATGACTGGGGTGAAGTCGTAACAAGGTAGCCGTATCGGAAGGTGCGGCTGGATCACCTCCTTTCCAGAGCTATCTCGCAAAATTGAGCGCTCACGCTTATCGGCTGTAAATTTAAAGACAGACTCAGGGGTCTGTAGCTCAGTCGGTTAGAGCACCGTCTTGATAAGGCGGGGGTCGTTGGTTCGAATCCAACCAGACCCACCATTGTCTGACGTGTCGGTGATCGTTAGCGCTTTAGCGCTTACGAGTACCCCAAGCCGACCGGCTGAAATACCTGAGGCATCTGTACTCATGGGGGCATAGCTCAGCTGGGAGAGCACCTGCTTTGCAAGCAGGGGGTCGTCGGTTCGATCCCGTCTGCCTCCACCAATCCTCAATGACAAGCGTTCGACGCGTCGAGCTTTTGTCATTGGCGATTGAGCCAGTCAGAGTGATATGAGTAACACCATATCGGCTGTCGTTCTTTAACAATCTGGAAGAAGTAAGTAATTTGGATAGCGGAAGCGTCTTGAGATGGACGTGAAAACTATCCGGGTTGTGATTGTATCGATGTATCTCAAGATGATTCGAACTTCATTGTTCGGCTCAATTGGAATACGGCACAACGCGAGAACTCAACCTGTAACGAGACAGACTCGTTATAGGGTCAAGCGAACAAGTGCATGTGGTGGATGCCTTGGCGATCACAGGCGATGAAGGACGCGGTAGCCTGCGAAAAGCTACGGGGAGCTGGCAAACGAGCTTTGATCCGTAGATGTCCGAATGGGGAAACCCGGCCCTTTTGGGTCATCCTGGACTGAATACATAGGTCCAGAGAAGCGAACGCGGTGAACTGAAACATCTAAGTAACCGCAGGAAAAGAAATCAACCGAGATTCCCAAAGTAGTGGCGAGCGAAATGGGATGAGCCTTGCACTCTTTATTTGTATTGTTAGCCGAACGCTCTGGAAAGTGCGGCCATAGCAGGTGATAGCCCTGTAGGCGAAAACAGTATGAAAGAACTAGGTGTGCGACAAGTAGGGCGGGACACGTGAAATCCTGTCTGAAGATGGGGGGACCATCCTCCAAGGCTAAATACTCGTGATCGACCGATAGTGAACCAGTACCGTGAGGGAAAGGCGAAAAGAACCCCGGGAGGGGAGTGAAATAGATCCTGAAACCGCATGCATACAAACAGTCGGAGCCTCGTAAGGGGTGACGGCGTACCTTTTGTATAATGGGTCAGCGACTTACGTTCAGTAGCAAGCTTAACCGTATAGGGCAGGCGTAGCGAAAGCGAGTCCGAATAGGGCGTTCAGTTGCTGGGCGTAGACCCGAAACCAGGTGATCTATCCATGGCCAGGATGAAGGTGCGGTAACACGTACTGGAGGTCCGAACCCACTAACGTTGAAAAGTTAGGGGATGAGCTGTGGATAGGGGTGAAAGGCTAAACAAACCTGGAAATAGCTGGTTCTCTCCGAAAACTATTTAGGTAGTGCCTCGTGTCTCACCTTCGGGGGTAGAGCACTGTCATGGTTGGGGGGTCTATTGCAGATTACCCCGCCATAGCAAACTCCGAATACCGAAGAGTGCAATCACGGGAGACAGACATCGGGTGCTAACGTCCGGTGTCAAGAGGGAAACAACCCAGACCGCCAGCTAAGGTCCCCAAATATAGCTAAGTGGGAAACGAAGTGGGAAGGCTAAAACAGTCAGGAGGTTGGCTTAGAAGCAGCCACCCTTTAAAGAAAGCGTAATAGCTCACTGATCGAGTCGTCCTGCGCGGAAGATGTAACGGGGCTAAGCTATATACCGAAGCTGCGGATGCGTGCTTTGCACGCATGGTAGGAGAGCGTTCCGTAAGCCTGCGAAGGTGCCTTGTAAAGGGTGCTGGAGGTATCGGAAGTGCGAATGCTGACATGAGTAGCGATAAAGGGGGTGAAAGGCCCCCTCGCCGTAAGCCCAAGGTTTCCTACGCAACGTTCATCGGCGTAGGGTGAGTCGGCCCCTAAGGCGAGGCAGAAATGCGTAGCTGATGGGAAGCAGGTCAATATTCCTGCACCATTGTTAGATGCGATGGGGGGACGGATCGCGGAAGGTTGTCCGGGTGTTGGAAGTCCCGGTCGCTGCATTGGAGAAGGCACTTAGGCAAATCCGGGTGCGCAATTCAAGGGTGTGGCGCGAGCTCCTTCGGGAGCGAAGCAATTGGAAGTGGTTCCAAGAAAAGCCTCTAAGCTTCAGTCTAACGATGACCGTACCGCAAACCGACACAGGTGGGCGAGATGAGTATTCTAAGGCGCTTGAGAGAACTCGGGAGAAGGAACTCGGCAAATTGGTACCGTAACTTCGGGATAAGGTACGCCCTTGTAGCTTGACTGGCCTGCGCCAGGAGGGTGAAGGGGTTGCAATAAACTGGTGGCTGCGACTGTTTAATAAAAACACAGCACTCTGCAAACACGAAAGTGGACGTATAGGGTGTGACGCCTGCCCGGTGCCGGAAGATTAAATGATGGGGTGCAAGCTCTTGATTGAAGTCCCGGTAAACGGCGGCCGTAACTATAACGGTCCTAAGGTAGCGAAATTCCTTGTCGGGTAAGTTCCGACCTGCACGAATGGCGTAACGATGGCCACACTGTCTCCTCCCGAGACTCAGCGAAGTTGAAGTGTTTGTGATGATGCAATCTACCCGCGGCTAGACGGAAAGACCCCATGAACCTTTACTGTAGCTTTGCATTGGACTTTGAACCGATCTGTGTAGGATAGGTGGGAGGCTATGAAACCGGAACGCTAGTTTCGGTGGAGCCGTCCTTGAAATACCACCCTGGTTTGTTTGAGGTTCTAACCTTGGCCCGTGATCCGGGTCGGGGACAGTGCATGGTAGGCAGTTTGACTGGGGCGGTCTCCTCCCAAAGCGTAACGGAGGAGTACGAAGGTACGCTAGGTACGGTCGGAAATCGTGCTGATAGTGCAATGGCATAAGCGTGCTTAACTGCGAGACCGACAAGTCGAGCAGGTGCGAAAGCAGGTCATAGTGATCCGGTGGTTCTGTATGGAAGGGCCATCGCTCAACGGATAAAAGGTACTCTGGGGATAACAGGCTGATACCGCCCAAGAGTTCATATCGACGGCGGTGTTTGGCACCTCGATGTCGGCTCATCTCATCCTGGGGCTGTAGCCGGTCCCAAGGGTATGGCTGTTCGCCATTTAAAGAGGTACGTGAGCTGGGTTTAAAACGTCGTGAGACAGTTTGGTCCCTATCTGCCGTGGGCGTTGGATATTTGAAGGGGGCTGCTCCTAGTACGAGAGGACCGGAGTGGACGAACCTCTGGTGTACCGGTTGTCACGCCAGTGGCATCGCCGGGTAGCTATGTTCGGAAGAGATAACCGCTGAAAGCATCTAAGCGGGAAACTCGCCTTAAGATGAGATATCCCTGGGGACTAGATCCCCTTGAAGGGTCGTTCGAGACCAGGACGTTGATAGGTCAGGTGTGTAAGCGCAGTAATGCGTTCAGCTAACTGATACTAATTGCCCGTAAGGCTTGATCCTATAACAAGTCTGCCTTGTAGATCGGCGCCGTGCGAAAGCACTGGCCGCGATCCGGAGCGACATGTTGGATTCTCGTGTGTGATACACACAACTCAAGATTACTGCTTCTTCCCAGATTGGTTCTGTTGGCCACGCCAGCAGAACAACCCTCTTTGCCTGATGACCATAGCGAGTCGGTCCCACCCCTTCCCATCCCGAACAGGACCGTGAAACGACTCTACGCCGATGATAGTGCGGATTCCCGTGTGAAAGTAGGTAATCGTCAGGCTCCCCTAAGCCAGAAACCCCCGCCCGAAAGGCGGGGGTTTTTGCATTGGCGCGGCAGAAAGAGCACTCGGCCAGGTGCATCGGCTTTCGAGTCGGCGGGATCGAACGAACCCGGCCGGTTTGCGATAGCTCGGTGATGTGCCCAGGACCGACTCGCTAGAAGCCACGCTGCTCACCAGGTTCACGACGAGTCGGCCCATATCCCCTGATCGTCATGCTGCCGCGGAACTGCTCATCGCCGGAACGCGCGATGCATCAAGCTGGCGATATCTGCGATGCATGTCCGGCGGCCACGCGCCAACGATCTCCTACTGGGCGCCACAGCCGCGTGTAGGCGAACCTGCCGCTGAACGCCGTGCCATCGAAATCACCGGCAAGCACGACCGTTGTCGCGGTGACGATGCCGCGTACGGGATTCCGCGCGTCCCCGGCGTCGCGATATAACGGGTGATAGCGTCGACGTAGAAGACGATGCTGCGCGTTGAGCGGAAATGGCCGCTAGATGCTCAATCACGTCGCCGACGTAAGTGCGATTCGCCGGTCTTGCGGGGCTTCACCTAGCGGCCGGTATATCCCAATAAAAATCTATGCGCATAAAGTCCCCGAGCGCCAGATGTCATCGGCGAGCTTCCCGCCATTCACGGTAATATCACCGTTCGTCCGACTGCCGGCATTCGTCTGTGTCAAACGCATTTGAAATCTGAGCCACTTCGCGCCTGATCGCGCAAAGTAAAACTGAGCCAGTCGTTACTTCTTCGATGTCGGGACGTGCCCGGCTTTGCGTTGCTGTTTCAGTCTGTAGCTGTCTCCTTTGATCTGGATGATGTGGGCATGGTGGAGGATGCGGTCGAGCATCGCTGCAGTGAGGGTGGTGTTGCCGCCGAAGGTTTCGTCCCACTGCGCAAACGGCAGGTTGCTGGTCAGGATCATCGAGCCACGCTCGTAGCGCTTGGCGACGATCTGGAAGAAGTGACTGGCCTGATCGCCCGAGAGCGGTAGATAGCCGATCTCATCGACGATGAGCAGCCTCGGGCCGAGAATGTTGTGCCGAAGAACGGCGTCGTATCGCTCCTGTCGGCGTGCAGCCTCGAGCTGTAACATCAGATCCGCCGCCGTGATGAACTTCGTCTTGATGCCGGCCTGCGTCGCTGCATATCCGATGGCGATCGCGAGGTGCGTCTTGCCCACGCCCGACGGACCAAGCAACACGGCGTTCTCGCCTCGCTCGATGAAGCGTAGCGTGGCAAGCTCGTCGATTGCCTCGCGTGGGACCCCGACGGCGAAGCTGTAGTCGTAGTCATCCAGTGTCTTGATGGCGGGAAACCCGGCCATGCGCACCAGTGTTTGCCGCGAACGAACTTGCCTCGTCTCTCGTTCGTGCGCGAGCGCGTTCTCGAGGAAGTCGAGGAAACTCCATTGCTTGGCCGCCGCGTCGCTGGCCAGAGCGACGTATCGGTGCATGAGTCCCTCGAGCTTCAGGCTTTGGCAGTGCCCGTCGATGCGTTCCTGCTGCAAGTTCATGCGCGCACCTCGGTCAGTAATTGCTGGTAGACGGACAACGGGTGCTGGATCGACATCGCGGGATCAACGCGCGGCCGAGCGACGGCGCGAGCCGGCAATCGGGGCAATGTGTAGCCAGGCATATCGAGCAAGCAAGCCCGTTCTCGTTGCTCCAACAGAATCGCGGGTGCCTGCCCGGTAACCGGATGCACGCGCTGGTTGGCCACGTCGCGCAGCCATTTACTCACCTCGACGTTCGCAGTCGCGGCATCGAGCATCAAGCCGGATTGTTTAAGCTGGCTTGCCAGCGGCACATAGAAATTGCCGCGCAGATAGCGGTGGAATCGCTCGACCTTGCCCTTGGTCTGCGCGCGGTACGGTTGGCACAATCTGGGCAGGAAGCCGTACCGCTTGGCCAGATCGAGCAGGCCGGCGTGCCAGCGATGTTGGCCGTCGCCATAAGCATCGCGTTCGACAACGATGGTCTTGGCGTTGTCGTAAAGGATCTCGCGAGGAATGCCACCCAAGGCTTCGAACAGCGCATGATGACAGGCAACCAGCGTCTCGGCGCGTTCATCGGTGGTGAAGTGTGCCCAGCGCCAACGACTGAAGCCGAGCGTGGCGGTGAAGGCGTAAAGCGGGTCGGTGCCTCGTCGGAAGACAACGAAATCGCACTGCATCTGCCGACCGGGCTCGGTCTCGAACCTTACGACTGGATCGGGCTTCGGCATGGGCTTATGCGTGTTCATGAAAGCCTGCAGGCTTCGCAGTTGGCCCTCGTAGCCGCGCGCCCGCAACTCGCGCAGCAGCGCCGGCGCTGCGATGATCTCCGGTGCTGCGGCCCTCATGCGCTCGATGATGTACGCCTCGAAGGCTCCGAGCTTGGTTGGCCGCGGTTCACGCGGCTTGTAGCGCGGCACTTCCTCAGCCGACAGGTACCGCGCCACCGTGTTGCGAGAAATGCCCAGGCGCCGCGCGATCTCGCGCTCCGATACGCCTTGGGCTTTGAGCACATGGATTTGCATCCACTGTTCCTTCTGGAGCATCGCCAGCCTTTGCGCGCAAAAGGCTGACTGTACTGAAAGGTGGCTTAGATTTACTTCGCGCGAAGTGGCTCATTATTACTTTGCGCCCAACATCTGCCTGCCACTGCTCGGTGTTCCTACAACTCATTCCCGCACATTGATTCATGACCGACCGCGCCGCCGCTTCATGTCGTCGGACGACCGACTTCCTGCCTTATCTCGTCGCCGCGACGTTTTTCATGGAGTACCTCGATACGACGGTGATCGCCACCGCGCTGCCGCAGATGGCACAGTCGTTTGGCGTCGGGCCGAATGCGCTGAGTGTCGGGATAACGGCCTACATGCTGGCGCTCGCCGTGTTCATCCCGATTAGCGGCTGGATCGCGGATCGCTATGGTTCGCGTACCGTCTTCGCCACCGCGATCTTCGTCTTTTCCGGCGCATCGGTGCTGTGCGGGCTCTCCGATGGCGTGCTCACGTTCACGGCCGCGCGTCTGCTCCAGGGTGTCGGTGGGGCAATGATGGTGCCGGTCGGGCGAATGATCGTCGTGCGCAGCACGGAGAAAGCCAAACTGATGCGTGCGATCGCGACGATCACGTGGCCGGGCATCGTCGCGCCAGTCGTCGGGCCGCCGGTCGGCGGCTTCATCACCACCTACGCGTCGTGGCGCTGGATCTTCCTGTTGAACGTTCCGTTTGGCATAGCCGCGCTGGTTTGCACTTGGCTTATCGTCCGCAACACGCGCGCCGATGAGCGGCGGCCGCTCGACTGGGTCGGCTTCGTGCTGGCCGGCGCGGCGCTGACTTGTCTGTTGATCGGCACCGAAGCGGCGGGCCAGCAGGACGTCGATTTCACGCGCGCAGGTATCCTGTTCGCCGCGAGTGTGTTGTTCGGCATTGCCGCATGGTTGCATGCGCAACGATGCGCGCATCCGCTGCTCGATTTCACGACGCTGAAGGTGCCGACGTTCTCGGTCACCGTCATCACCGGTTCGATCACGCGGATAGCGATCAACGCCGTGCCGTATCTGCTGCCGCTGTTGTTCCAGATCGGCTTCGGGCTGTCGCCATTCCAGTCCGGCCTGCTGTTGCTCGCCAGCGCGATCGGCAATCTCGGGATGAAGGCAGGCACGTCGTGGATACTCGATCGCTTCGGTTTCCGGCGCGTCGCGCTCGTCGACGTGACGATCGTCGGCCTGTTCACGATCGCGTGCGGCTGGCTGACAGCGTCGACGCCGTTGGCCGTCACCTTGTTGGTCGTGTTCGTCTACGGGCTCACGCGATCGATGCAGTTCACGACGCTCGCGACACTCGCGTACGCGGATATTCCGGCGCGGCAAACCAGTGCGGCCAGCACGCTGTGGAGCGCCGCGCAGCAGATGACGATCGGAATGGGCATCGCATTCGGCGCGTTGTCGCTGCGGGTCGCGGCGTTGGCGCGTGGCGACGCCGCCAGAGTGCATTATGTGCTCGACGATTTTCGCTGGGCGTTCATTGCGGCCGGCGTGCTCGCTCTGCTGACGTTGCCCGGCTATGCGGGACTCGCCGCCGATGCCGGCGATCGGCTTCGCGCAAATGTGGCGCGCGGGTAGAGCGTCGTTCTGATCGCGGCGGTCGCGCGAAGGCCGGCGGTCAGCGATTCGTCGCCACTGCGGACTGAGTCGAGACGCCGCCCCAGCAATGAGCAGCGGACCGCGCGTATGGAGCAGCCAGTCGTCGGTTGCAGTTTACGGCGCGCGAACTCTAAATCGCGTGGCGTTGCCCGCTTATAACTTCACGCCGTCCGGGCTGCTGCCGGCGACAGGCAACCGGCGAGTGGCAACCGGCAACCCGCAACGGGCACTCGGCACTCGGCAAGCGGCAAGCGGCAACGGGCAACCGGCAACCGGCAACCCGCAACCCGCAACCGGCAACCGGCAACCGGCAACCGGCAACCGGCAACCCGCAACCCGCAACCCGCAACCCGCAACGGGCACTCGGCACTCGGCACTCGGCGACCGGCGACCGGCGACCGGCAACTTCCAATCGGTAATCGGCAATTGGCCACCGCCAACCGCCAACCGCCCGCCCACGCTCCCCCAACGTGCCGAGTCCCATCTCCACCTCATCCGCACCACCAACACCCTCACAACGCATCATGAAAGATGATGCCGACCGTATGGCGGTGACCGCTGCGAATCCTGCTCACCCCGTGGCGCAAGTTCACGCGGTAGATGCCGCGTGTTCCCTGCACGGGCCTGCCATGCACCGCGAAGACCACCGCGTCGCCTTGCATCAGCGGCACCACTTCCGCACGCGACTGCATACGCGGCCGCTGCTCCGTCAGCACGAATTCGCCGCCGGTGAAATCCCGCCCGGGCGCTGACAGCAGAATCGCCACCTGCAGCGGAAAAACGTGCTCGCCGTAGAGATCCTGATGGAGACAGTTGTAGTCGTCCGCGCCGTATTGCAGGATCAACGGCGTGGGTCGCGTCTGTCCGGCGTCGTGGCAGCGGTCGAGAAACGCCGCATGGTCGAGCGGATAGCGCACGTCGATCCGCAGCGCGTCATTCCAGCGATTGGCAATCGGCGCGAGATGCGGGTAGATCGTTGCGCGCAGCGCGTCGACGACTGCGGGCAGCGGATACGCGAAGTACTTGTACTCGCCGCGCCCGAAGCCGTGACGTGCCATCACGACACGCGAACGATAGAGCGCATCGTGCGGATAAAGCGCGCGCAGCGCATCGCATTCGCCGCGCGACAGCAGGCTCGACACGTGCGCGCAGCCGTAGCGATCGAGTACGGCCTCGACGGTCGACCAGTCGATTGCGTCGACGCGCGCCGCGATGTCCTGCAAGTCGGCGGCAGGTTGCAGATCGGCGATATTCACGGACATTCCCCGGTTCGTTTGCGACGTCGCATCGCGCGTACCCGCGGCGTGCTTCGCAGGCATGCAGCACACGCGGGGCGTCGCGATGCATGTCGATGAACCGAGTCTAGCGACCGGCGCGCGCCGTTGCACTCCGGATGTTGCGCTTCAATTCGCGAAGCGACGGCGAGCCGCGCGACGACGGCACGCCGATTGCGGCGACGTGCCCGAGCGCAGCGACAAAGAAGAATGAACCCACTGCCGAACCCGCCGCGGCAACCGCCCGGCCGTGAGCCGTCGCCGCCCGCCCGCTCGCCGTTATCCGCTCAAGCCAGCGCGCGGAACAACCAGTACAGCCCGCCGGCCAGCACGATCGACGCCGGCAGCGTGAGAATCCACGCGAGCACGAGGCTGCGCACGGTACTCCACTGCAGTCCCGATCCATTCGCGGCCATCGTGCCCGCGACGCCCGACGACAGCACATGCGTCGTCGATACGGGCAGCCCGTATGCATCGGCCGCGCCGATCGTCAGCATCGCGACGAGTTCGGCCGACGCGCCCTGGCCGTACGTCAAATGCTGCTTGCCGATCTTTTCGCCGACGGTCACGACGATCCGCTTCCACCCGACCATCGTGCCGAGACCCAGCGCAATCGCGACGGCCACCTTCACCCAGGTCGGGATGAACTTGGTCGCGTGATCGAGCTGCTTGCGGTAGTTGTCGATCGCGAGCTTGTCGTCGGCGGCAAACGCGGGCTGCCCGGACTTCTCGATCAACCGGATCGCCTCGGACACCAGGTACATCGTGTTGCGCACGTTGTCGACGTCGTTTTGCGGCACGGCCGCCATCGATCCCGATGCGCCGACGGCGCGCGCGAGCGACGTCGACAGCTGCTGCACCGCGGGCAGCACGGCTGGCGTGAGCTTGCGGTGCTGCACGAACTGCTCGACGTCGGCGCGCGGATTCGCGGACGGCGCGACGCCGTTCGAGTATTTCGCGAAGGTGGACGCGGCGTGCGTCGCGACGGCGACGAAGGTCTGCGACTCGGCCGGCGTGACGGCCTTGTTCAGCGCATACGCAGTGGGTACGGTGCCGATCAGGATCAGCATGATGAGCCCCATGCCCTTCTGTCCATCGTTCGATCCGTGCGCGAACGACACGCCGGTGCAGGTCAGGATCAGCAGGCAGCGAATCCAGAACGGCGGCGGCTGATCCTTCGGCGGCTCCTGATACAGATCCGGCACGCGCACGACGGCGCGCAGCACGAGCAGCAGCAGCGCCGCGCACAGAAAGCCGACGAGCGGCGAGAACAGCAGCGACTTGCCGACGCCGAGCGCCTGCCCCCAGTCGACGCCGCTCGTGCCGTTCGGGCCGTGCATCAGCTGGTTCATCAGCCCGACCCCGATGATCGACCCGATCAGCGTATGCGAGCTCGACGACGGCAGCCCGAAATACCACGTCGCCAGGTTCCACACGATCGCGGCGATCAGCAGCGCGAACACCATCGCGAAGCCCGCGCCGCTGCCCACCTGCAGGATCAGCTCGACGGGCAGCAATTGCAGGATGCCGAACGCGACGGCGCCGCTCGATACCATCACGCCGAGGAAGTTCCACATGCCCGACCAGATCACCGCGACGTTCGGCGTCAGCGAATGGGTGTAGATCACGGTCGCCACCGCGTTCGCGGTGTCGTGGAAGCCATTGACGAACTCGAAGCCGAGCGCGATCAGCAGCGCGGCGCCGAGCATCAGGTATGGAAACAGCGACCCTTCGCGCACCGGCGCAAGATCGGCGATCAGATGGGTGGCGATATAGACGGCACCGACCGACAGCACCAGCAGGAACACGGCATAGCCGGCACGTCGGGCGCGTTCGGTGGAACCGGGATGGTGTGCGGCGGGCGAAGCAGGTTGATTCATGGCGGCATCTCGCAGTGGAACCGCGTCCGATCCTAGCTTCGGCTGTCCGTCAGTTTGATGACAGTACGGACCGCGAAACGCCGTTGTTCACGCCGTCGTCCATATAGTGAGCACGCTCATGCATCCGGGCCGCTTCGCGCCTTGCGCGCGCGCCTATCGCAGCATGCGTGGCGCGTCCGACGCCGAGTCGCGTGCGAGCGCGAGAAATGCGGACAGGTAATCGATCGATGCGTCGGCGTCGCGGATGCCGAGAAAGATCTGTTTCGCGATGCCTTGCTTGCCGAGCCTGACCGGCACGACCGGCATGCGGTCCGCGTATTCGTCGGCGAGCCACTTCGGCAATGCGGCCACGCCGCGTCCGCTCGCGACCATCTGCAGCATGATGTCGGTCGTCTCGATCGACTTGTGGCGCCGCGGCACGATGGCGGCCGGCGTCAGGAACTGGTTGTAGATGTCGAGCCGGTCGGTCTCGACCGGGTACGTGATCAGCACCTCGTCGGCCAGTTGCTCGGGCGTGACGTAGTCGGCGTTCGCGAGCCGGTGCGCGTCGGCGACCACCAGCACCTGCTCGTAGTCGAACACCGGATCGAAGCGCAGGCCCGGCTTGTTCAGCGGGTCGGGCGTCACGAGCACGTCGATGTCATGGCCGAGCAGCGCGCCGATCCCGCCGAACTGAAAGCGCTGCTTCACGTCGACGTCGACGTCCGGCCAGCGCGCCAGATACGGCGACACCACCTTCAGCAGCCACTGGTAGCACGGATGGCATTCCATCCCGATGCGCAGCGTGCCGCGCTCGCCCTTCGCGTACTGCTTCATCCGCTCCTCGGCGAGCTCGAACTGCGGCAGCAGCCGGTTCGCGAGCTTCAGCAGATATTGCCCGCCCTGCGTGAGCCGCAGGCCGCGTCCTTCCCGATCCCAGATCGGCGTGCCGAGCTGCTGCTCGATTTTCCGCACGGTATGGCTGAGCGCCGACTGCGTGAGGTGCAGCGCGTTGGCAGCCGCAGTCAGCGAGCCCTGGCGCTCGACTTCGCGGATCACGACGAGATGGAATCGCTCGAGCATCAATACATGAACAAAGTTAATGGATGAATGAAATAATGCCATTTTATTTCATGGGGCGAAATCCCTATGATGGCTGCTGAATCTTCTATTACTTCTGGACGGCGGCTTCATGGTCAAGACCCACAACCTCGGTTTCCCGCGCATCGGCGCACAGCGCGAACTCAAATTCGGCCTCGAACGCTACTGGAACGGCGACGCCACGCGCGACGAGCTGACGGCCCTCGGCGCCGCGCTGCGCCGGCGCCACTGGAGCGACCAGCACGACCTCGATCTCGCGCCGCTCGGCGATTTCGCGTTCTACGACCACGTGCTCGACATGAGCTTCACGCTCGGCAATCTGCCGAAGCGCGTGCAGGACTTTCACGGCGACGCGCTCGACAACTATTTCCGCGTGGCGCGCGGCCGTTCCGCGCATTCGGCGCACGAGCATGCGAGCTGCTGCGGTGGCGTGGCGGCCGGCGAGATGACGAAGTGGTTCGACACCAACTATCACTACATCGTGCCGGAGTTCCACGCCGACACGAACTTCTCGCTCGACCCGTCGCGACTGCTGCAGCAACTGGCCGAGGCGAACGCGCAGCGCGTAAGCGCAAAGCCGGTGATACTCGGCCCCGTCACGTATCTGTGGCTCGGCAAGGCGAAGGACGATTCCGACCGGCTCGCGCTGCTGCCGAAACTGCTGCCGGTGTACGGCGCGCTGCTCGATACGTTGACCGCGCAGGGCGTCGAATGGGTGCAGATCGACGAACCGATCCTCGTCACCGAGCTCGACGCCGACTGGCGGCGTGCGTTGCGCACGGCGTACGAGGCGCTCGAGACACGTCGTATCAAGCTGCTGCTCGCGACGTACTTCGGCCCGCTTCAGGACAATCTGGAGCTTGCCGTTTCACTGCCGGTCGATGGACTGCACATCGACGCCGTCAATGCGCGCGACGAAGTCGACGCGCTGGCGCGCGCGCTGCCGCCCACACGCGTGCTGTCGGTCGGCGCGATCGACGGCCGCAACATCTGGCGGACCGACCTGAACGCGGCGCTCGACTGGCTCGAGCCGCTCGCGCGGCAGCTGGGCGAGCGACTGTGGCTGGCGCCGTCGTGTTCGCTGCTGCACGTGCCGGTCGATCTCGCGAGCGAGCAGAAGCTCGACGCCGAGATCCGCTCGTGGCTCGCGTTCGCGCTGCAGAAGCTCGCCGAACTGAAGCTGCTCGCGACCGCGCTGAACCAAGGGCGCGACACGGTGGCCGACGCCCTCGCTGAGAATGCGGCCGCGATCGAGTCGCGGCGCCGCTCGCCGCGCGTGCACAACCCGGCGGTGAAGGCTGCCGTCGCGCGCATCGACGCGCGGCTCGGCAACCGTGCGAGCGCCTATCCGCAACGCGCGGCCGCGCAGTCGGCACGCCTGAAGCTGCCGCTGTTCCCGACCACGACGATCGGCTCGTTCCCGCAGACTGCGGAGATCCGCGACGCGCGCCGCCGCTTCAAGGCCGGCGAGCTCGACGAAGCCGGCTACCGCCACGCGATGCACGCGGAGATCGAACGCAGCGTGCGCGAACAGGAAACGCTGCAGCTCGACGTGCTGGTGCACGGCGAAGCCGAGCGCAACGACATGGTCGAATATTTCGGCGAGCAGCTGGATGGCTACGCGTTCAGCCAGTTCGGCTGGGTGCAGTCGTACGGATCGCGCTGCGTGAAGCCGCCGATCCTGTTCGGCGACATCAGCCGACCGAGCGCGATGACGGTCGAGTGGATCGCCTACGCGCAGTCGCTGACGAGCAAGCCGATGAAAGGCATGCTGACCGGGCCGGTGACGATCCTGAACTGGTCGTTCGTGCGCGACGACCAGCCGCGTTCGGTGTCGTGCTACCAGCTCGCGCTGGCGATCCGCGACGAAGTGCTCGATCTCGAGCGGGCCGGGGTGCGCGTAATCCAGATCGACGAGGCCGCGCTGCGCGAGGGGCTGCCGCTGCGTCGTGCGCAATGGCCGGCCTACCTGAAGTGGGCGATCGACGCGTTCCGGATCGCCGCGAACGGCGTGCGCGACGACACGCAGATCCACACGCACATGTGCTATTCGGAATTCAACGACATCATCGCGTCGATCGCCGAAATGGACGCGGACGTGATCACGATCGAGACGTCGCGCTCGGACATGGAGCTGCTCGACGCGTTCGACGGCTTCCGGTATCCGAATGAAATCGGGCCGGGCGTGTACGACATCCATTCGCCGAACATCCCGACGCAGGAGCACATCGTCGGCCTGATGAGGAAAGCCGCCGAGCGGATTCCGGCGCATCGGCTGTGGGTGAACCCGGACTGCGGGCTGAAGACGCGCCGCTGGGCGGAAGTGCTGCCGGCGCTGACGAACATGGTCGCCGCGGCGAAGACGTTGCGCAGCGAGCTGCGCAACGGGCTCTGATAAAGCGTTCCGATAACCCGCCGGCTCGGGCTCCGGCTCCGCGCTCGCGCAACCCGTGCCTGCGCGAACGCTCCCGGCGCAGCGCCGCCCCGGAACCCGCCCTATGCCGCGCCGCGATCAATCGCGATACGCGACGCCCGGCAGCACGCACAGCAGCTCGTACGCGAGGTTCGCGCCGAGCAGCGCGGTGGTGCCGAACGGGTCGTACGGCGGTGCGACTTCGACGAGATCGCAGCCGACGATGTTCAGCCCCTTCGCGCCGCGAATGATCTCGAGCGCCTGCGGCACCGTGAGGCCCGCGATTTCCGGCGTGCCGGTGCCGGGCGCGTAGGCGGGGTCGATGCCGTCGATGTCGAAGCTGATGTAGACGGGCGTGTCGCCGACGCGCGCGCGCACTTCCTCCATCAGCGGCACGAGCGACTGGTTCCAGCACGCCTCGGCCTGCACGACGCGAAAACCCTGGTCGCGGCACCAGTCGAAATCCTCGGCCGCATAGCCGGTGCCGCGCAGGCCGATCTGCGTGACCTTGTCGCCGTGCAGCAGGCCTTCTTCGACCGCGCGGCGAAACGGCGTGCCGTGCGCGATCTTCTCGCCCATCATCGTGTCGTTCACGTCGGCATGTGCATCGACGTGGATCAATGCAACCTTGCCGTGCTTGCGATGGATCGCGCGCAGGATCGGCAGCGCGATCGTGTGGTCGCCGCCGAGCGTGATCGGCTTGCAGTCGTGCGCGAGGATCGCGTCGTACGCGGCCTCGATGCGGGCGATCGAATCGTGCAGGTTGTACGGATTGATCGCGACGTCGCCGATGTCGGCGACCTGCAGCGAATCGAACGGCGCCGCCCGCGTGGCCATGTTGTACGGGCGCAGCAGCACCGACTCCGTGCGGATCTGGCGCGGGCCGAAGCGCGCGCCGGTACGGTTCGACGTGCCGAGATCGAACGGCACACCGACGAAACAAGCGTCGAGCCCTGCGGCGCTCGCGACGTGCGGCAGGCGCATCATCGTTGCGATGCCGCCGCTGCGCGGCATTTCGTTGCCGCCGAGCGGCTGGAAATGGAGAGGGTCGTTCATGGGCTGTTCTCTGTCGATATGGGGTTGCCGTATCATTCGACGCGGCCTGGCGCATAGTTTTGCGCGCCGCGCGCGAAAGAAGAATGCGAACATGTCGACGTAAACATCGACGTCCATCGATGTATCGGAGGGGAATAGCGTGCTCGGGAATCTGTCGACGCTCGATTTGCGGCTGATCCGCGTGTTTCTCGCGGTGACCGATGCGGGCGGCGTGTCGGCCGCGCAGACGATGCTCAACGTCGGCCAGTCGACGATCAGCGCGCAGTTGTCGTCGCTCGAGACGCGCCTCGGCTACCGGCTCTGCGAGCGCGGCCGCAGCGGCTTCCGGCTCACGCCGAAGGGCGAGCGGTTCCATGCGATGAGCCGCAAGCTGCTCGCCGCGCTCGACGAGTTCGGGATGGCGGCGCGTCACATGGACCGCCAGCTGGTCGGCACGCTGAACATCGGCTTGATCGGCCATACGCCGGTGAGCCAGAACGCGCGGATCGCCGAGGCGATCGCCGCGTTCCGCACGCGCGACGAAGCCGTGCGCTTTGCGATCTCGGTGCGCACGCCGGGCGATCTCGAGGAGAAGCTGCTGAGCAACGAGATTCAGATCGCGGTCGGCTACTTCTGGCACCGCGTACCGTCGCTGCACTACACGCCGCTGTTCGTCGAACACCAGATCGCGTATTGCGGGCGCGGCCATCCGCTGTTCGAGCGCGCCGGCCAGCTGACCCCGGCCGACGTCGCGGAATTCGAATGGGCGTGGCGCTCGTATCCGCTGCCGGAGGCCCATATGTCGACGACGCCCGATCGCGTGACCGCCACCGCCGACAACATGGAGGCCGTCGCGCTGCTGATCCTGTCCGGCCATCACCTCGGCTACCTGCCGCAGCACTTCGCGGCGCCGTACGTCGCGCACGGGCTGCTCGCGCCGCTCAACCCCGAGCAGTTGCGCTACGACGTGACGTTCCACATGGTCGTCGCGCGCGACGCGCGCGGCGATCCGCTCGTCGCCGCGTTTCTCGAAGACCTCGAGCGCGCGCACCAGCCGGGCGATGCCGGATGACGGTGATCTTCCCGATCACCTGGGCCCGTGTCGTGCCGGCGCGCCCGGTCGCTCGCATCAAGGCACCGGCAAACCCGCGTCGTGCTTCACTTCCCGCAGCGACAGCGCCGATTCGATCGACGTGACGCCCGGCAGCGTGCGCAGCGAATCGCGCAGGAACGTGCCGTAGTCGTCGAGATCGCGCGCGACCACCTGCAGCAGATAGTCGGCCGTGCCCGCGACGTTGTGGCACGCGAGGATGCGCTCGATGCCGATCACTTCCCGTTCGAAGCGGTCGGCGACCTTGCGGTCGTGCGTCGCGAACCGCACGAGCACGAACGCGACGACGCCGAAGCCGAGCGCCTGTCGCGACAGCTGCGCGCGGTAGCGCTCGATGTAGCCGTCGTTTTCGAGGCGCTTCAGACGCCGCGCGCACGGCGTTTCGGACAGCCCGACGGCGTCGGCGAGGCGCGCGATCGGCAGCCGGCCGTCGCGCTGCACGGCCGCGAGGATCGCGCGGTCGGTTTTGTCGAGTTCGGTCATGGTGGCGGAATCCGTTTGTAGATCGGCCAATTGTGGGGGATTCCGCCGCGAAGCGGCAATACGGAACGAAAGATGGCCAATAAGCGCTCCGCCTTCGACGGCAACATATCGTCATCGAAGGACGAGCCCGACCATGATTTCCACGCATTTGCTATTGATCTATCTCGCCGCGCTGGCGGCCATTTACGCGGTTCCGGGGCCCGACATGGCGCTCGTGCTGCAGACCAGCATCGGCCGCGGCGTGCGGCCGGGCCTCGCGGCGGCGGCCGGCCTGTCGCTGTCGCGTGCGGTGCACGTGACGCTGTCCACGTGCGGCGTCGCGGCGCTGATTCGCAGCGCGCCGTGGCTGTATGAAGTGATCCGCTACGGCGGCGCGCTGTATCTCGCGTACGTCGCGATCCAGGTGTTCCGCTCGCCGGTATTCGCGCTCGGCGACGCCGAAGCGGCCGCCGCGAGCGCGCTGCGCCAGTCGTTCTTCAAGGGACTGCTGACGAACCTGCTGAACCCGAAGGCGCTGTTGTTCTGCTCGGTGCTGCTGCCGCAGTTCGTGCGCACCGACGCCGGGCCGGTCGTGTGGCAGATGTTCGAGCTCGGCGCGCTGCTCGTCGCGGCCGGCGTGTGCTTCGATCTCGCCTGCGTGTTCGGCGCGTCGCGCATCGCCGCGTGGATGCGCGCGCACCCGCTCGCGCAGACGGTGCAGCGCTGGACCTTCTCGGCCGCGCTGATCGGCTTCGCGCTGCGCTTGTCGATGGACTGAGCGGTGCCGTCGCAGGCTGGCCGCGCCGCTCGACGGGCAGCGTGGTGCGATGCGTCATCGAACGCGCGCCGTGCGCGCGGCCGGCCGGCCAAGCGCTGCGCCGGCCCGCCTGGCGCCGCGCGCAAATCCTCTGACTGTTCTAAACTTCCTTGAACTTCGCCGCGTGGCGAACCGACTGACCGAACGGAACCGTCTTCCGCTGGCCCTGTCCGATTTCCTGGCTGTTCCGTGCAACGCGGTACATAGGAGGGTCTGAACATGGCAAGGCATCTTCAAGCCGACCGTGAACCCCGCATCGTCGCCGAGTCGACATGCCTCGGCCAGTGCGATCCGGCAGAACGCATCCACGTCACGATCATGTTGCGGCGGCGGGAAGAAGGGCAACTCGATGCATTGGTTCACCAGCTCGCGGCCGGCGACGCGAGCGCCAAACCGCTGTCGCGCGATGCATTCGCGCAGCGTTTCTCCGCCGATCCCGACGACATCCGCAAGACCGAGGAATTCGCGCACCGTCATCAGCTGACGGTCGATCGCGTCGATCCGGTCGAAAGCGTCGTCGTGCTGTCCGGCACGATCCAGCAGTTCGAAGCGGCGTTCAGCGTGAAGCTCGAGCGGTTCGAGCATCGCGCGATCGGCCAGTATCGCGGCCGCACGGGCCCGATCGCGCTGCCGGACGAGCTTGGCGATGCCGTCACGGCGGTGCTCGGCCTCGACAGCCGTCCGCAGGCACGGCCGCACTTCCGGCTGCGTCCGCCGTTCAAACCCGCGCGCGGCGCCGCGGTCACCTTTACCCCGGTGCAGCTCGCGTCGCTGTACGGCTTTCCGGCCGGCGACGGCGCCGGCCAGTGCATCGCGATCGTCGAGCTGGGCGGCGGCTATCGCGCGGCCGACATCGCTCAGTATTTCCGCGGGCTCGGCATCGACAAGCCGCCGACGCTCGTCGACGTGAACGTCGGCACCGGCCGCAACGCGCCGACCGGCGAGGCGAGCGGCCCCGACGGCGAAGTCGCGCTCGACATCGAAATCGCCGGCGCGATCGCGCCAGCCGCGAAGATCGCCGTCTACTTCGCGCCGAACAGCGACGCGGGCTTCATTCAGGCGGTCAACGCGGCCGTCACCGACAAGACCAATCGGCCGTCGGTCATCTCGATCAGCTGGGGCGGCCCGGAAGCGATCTGGCAGGCGCAATCGGCGCACGCGTTCAACCGCGTGCTGCAGGCCGCCGCCGCGCAAGGGATCACGGTGTGCGCGGCATCGGGCGACAGCGGCTCCGGCGACGGGCTGCAGGACGGCGCCGACCACGTCGATTTCCCCGCGTCGAGCCCGTACGTGCTCGGCTGCGGCGGCACGCAGCTCGATGCGCTGCCGGGGCAGGGCATCCGCAGCGAGGTCGCGTGGAACGACGAGTCGGCCGGCGGCGGCGCGGGTGGCGGCGGCGTCAGCACGATGTTCGACGTGCCGGCCTGGCAGCAGGGGCTCAACGTCGCGCGCGTCGACGGCGGCCGCGCGCCGCTTGCGAAGCGCGGCGTGCCGGACGTCGCGGGCGATGCGTCGCCGCAGACGGGCTACGAGGTGGCGGTGGCCGGCACGCCCGCGGTAATGGGCGGCACGAGCGCGGTCGCGCCGTTGTGGGCCGCGCTGATCGCGCGGATCAACGCGGCGTCCGGCACGTCGGCCGGCTGGATCAATCCGGTGCTGTACAAGCATCCGGACGCGTTGCGCGACATCACGACGGGCTCGAACGGCACGTATGCGGCCGCACCGGGCTGGGATGCGTGCACGGGCCTCGGCAGCCCCGACGGCGCGAAGCTCGCTGCGCTCCTCGCGCGCAAGCCGTCGAGCTGACGCATCGGCATTGCCTTTCCTTCCGACGCGGGTCGTCTGCCCGCGTCTTTTTTCACCTCCAGGAGCAGCACGATGGGCATCGATTCCGCATCTTCCGGCGGCGTGTATCCGCTGCATCACGGCGACCACAACTCACATGGCGTGCCGCCGAGCGTCGCGCCGGTTGCGCTCGCTCGCGGCCGCGACCAGCCGTTCTTCGATCCGGTCGCGTACGGCAACGGCCCCGACGATTCGGTGACCGACACGACCGAAGCCGCCGCCATCACGCACCATACGATCCTGCTCGACGGCAAGCGCATCGCGTACACGGCGACCGTCGGCCACCTCGTGACGGTGGACCCGAGCAGCTCGCAGCCGGCCGCGAAGATCTTCTACGTCGCGTTCACCGCCGACGAGGCGAAGGAGGAGACCCGCCCCGTCACGTTCTTCTACAACGGCGGGCCGGGTTCGTCGTCGGTGTTCGTGCTGCTCGGCTCGTTCGCGCCGAAGCGCATCAAGACGTCGATGCCGGGCTTCACGCCGCCCGCACCGTACCAGATCGAGGACAACCCGGACAGCATGCTCGACCATAGCGACCTGGTGTTCATCAACCCGGTCGGCACCGGCTATTCCGCGGCCGTCGCGCCGAACAAGAACCGCAATTTCTGGGGCGTCGACCAGGACGCGGACTCGCTGAAGCAGTTCATCAAGCGCTATCTGACGAAGAACAACCGGTGGAATTCGCCGAAGTATCTGTTCGGCGAGTCGTACGGCACCGCGCGCAGCTGCGTGCTCGCCTACAAGCTGCACGAGGACGGCGTCGACCTGAACGGCATCACGCTGCAGTCGTCGATCCTCGACTACCGGCAGGCCGGCAACCCCGTCGGCGCGCTGCCGACCGCGGCCGCCGACGCGTGGTATCACAAGAAGCTCGGCATCGAGCCGGCGCCGGCCGATCTCGGCGCGTTCGTCGAGGAGGTCGCGCAGTTCGCGCGCACCGACTACCTGAGCGCGTTGCGCAACGTGCCGCATGCGGACGCCGCCGCGGTGCAGAAGCTGTCCGACTACACGGGCATCGATACCGCGACGCTGCAGGCGTGGGGGCTCGACATCGCCGGCTACGACGCGCGCGGCAACTCGGTGTTCCTAACGACGCTGCTGCATGCGCGCGGGCTCGCGCTCGGCTCGTACGACGGTCGCGTGACGGGGATTTCGTCGGGCATCGCCGGCAAGATCGATCCGAACTCGGGCGGCAACGATCCGACCATGACCGCCGTGACGGGCGTCTATACCGCGATGTGGAACAGCTATCTGAACGAGCAGCTGAAGTTCACGTCGACCTCGGCGTTCACGGACCTGAACGACCAGGCGTTCCGCAACTGGGACTTCGGCCACATCGACCCGACCGGCGCGCAGCAGGGCACCGATGCGAACGGCAACGTGATCCTCTATACGGCCGGCGATCTTGCCGCGGTGATGGCGCTGAACGTCGACCTGAAGGTGCTGTCGGCGAACGGCCTGTACGATTTCGTCACGCCGTTCTACCAGACCGTGATCGACCTGCAGCAGATGCCGCTCGAGGATCAGAAGGTGCGGCAGAACCTGTCCGCGCGCTTCTATCCGTCCGGGCACATGGTGTATCTCGACGGCGGTTCGCGTACCGCGCTCAAGCGCGATCTCGCGACGATGTACGACGCGACCGTCAGCGATACCGGCGCGCGGATGCGGATCCGCGCACTGCAGGCGAAGAAGGGCGGCGGGCGCGCGTAGCGTCGCCGGGCGCGCGCGCCGCGCGTGGTGTGCATGGTGTGCGTGGCGCGTGCGGGGCGCGCGGCGTCGCCAGCGAGCCGGGCCGGCTTACGCGGCCGGCCAGTCGAACGGCGTGTAGGGAAGCGCGCGCTTGTGGCGCGAACCGTCGTAGAAGCGCAGCACGGTTTCGTACACGTTGTCCGAGACCGGCTTGCCTTCGAGGAAGTCGTCGATCTCGTCGTAGGTGACGCCATAGGCGTGCTCGTCGGGGCGCAGCGGACGCAGTTCCTCGAGGTCGGCCGTCGGCACCTTCATCACGATCAGCTCGTCGCCGCCGAGCGCGCGAGCGACGGCGCGCACGCGGCGCTTGCTCAGGCCGGCGAGCGGCAGCACGTCCGCGCCGCCGTCGCCGAATTTCGTGAAGAAGCCCATCAGCGATTCGGCTGCGTGGTCGGTGCCGATCACGATGCCGTGCCGCGCGCCGGCCACCGCGTATTGCGCGATCATGCGCTCGCGCGCCTTGATGTTGCCGTGCACGAAGTCCTGCTGGGCGGCGGTTTCGAACGCATGACCGGACGCGACCAGCGACGCGAGCATCGCGTCGGCGGCCGGCTTCACGTCGACCGTGAAGGTCTCGTCGGCGCGCACGAACGCGAGCGCGCGCTGCGCGTCGGCTTCGTCGTTCTGCACGCCGTTCGGCAAGCGCATCGCGATGAAGCGCGCGTCGTAGCCGTCGGCGCGCAACTGCT
The DNA here is from genome assembly GCF_000959445.1 of Burkholderia vietnamiensis LMG 10929. Taxonomy (NCBI): domain Bacteria; kingdom Pseudomonadati; phylum Pseudomonadota; class Betaproteobacteria; order Burkholderiales; family Burkholderiaceae; genus Burkholderia; species Burkholderia vietnamiensis. Next base: position 212,215 of record NZ_CP009630.1, read on the forward strand.
CGACCGCGAGTTGCGCGAGCCGCCCGGCCGTCGACGAATCGACGCCGCCGCTGATGCCGAGCACGTAGGTCCGCATGCCGCTCGAACGAAGATAGCGCGCGAGGAAATCGACGCGGCGCGTGATTTCGGCGTCGACGTCGAAGTGTGCGGCGACGTTCAGTTCGGCGATGATCGCGCATTGGCGGCTGGCGTAATCGGCGGATGTCATGTCAGTGGTTCCGGAACGAAAATTCGAGGCGCTCATCATAAGCGCAATCGCGGGCGGGTGCCGCGCGGCGCGTGCACGTGGGGAGGGTGAGTTGCATCGGGGAGATGCGTGGGGGCGTCAGGGGGCGGGGCTTGGTTGCGTGCAAGGACGGTGGCGTGGTGGCGGGCGCCCGCTTGCGCCGATGCTTCGGTTGCGTGCAATGGCGTACGGCCGCGCACGCGAACGGCGCTCCGTCTGCGTGCGACGACGGCGGCGACGGCGCGCGCCTCACGCGTGCGCCGGTGCGTCGCTTGCGGCAGCGACGGAAGCGGTGGCGCGCGACCGTGCACATGCACGTGCGCCGGTGCTGCGCCTACGTGCAGCGACGGCGTCGATGGCGTACGACCGCGCACATGCGTCGGCGCTTCGCTCGCGCGCAACCGCGCGCCGACCTCGCATCAGCGCCGCGCGAGCACGACGCCCACCAGCGCGAGCGCGAACCCCCCGAGCTGGACGGCCGCGAGCGTCTCGCCAAACAGCAGATAGCCCTGCAGCGCGGCGAGCGGCGGCGCGAGGAACAGCAACGACGTCGCGCGCGCCGCATTGCCCCGCCGGAGCATCCACATCAGCATCGTGACCGCGCCGCCGGACAGGAACACGACGCCCCATGCGAGCGACACCCACAGCGCCGGCGCGCCGATCCAGCGCGTTTCGTGCAGCAGCACGACGAACAGCGCCGCGACGATCGCCGCGCCGAGGTTCTGCACGGCCACGGCGGTACGCAGGTCGTTCTGCGCGAGCTTGCCCTTCTGGTACAGCGAGCCGGCGGTGATCGAACCGACCGACAGCACCGACACGGCGACGACGAACCATGCGGGCGCGGCGCCCGGCGGCGGCGCGACGCCGCCCGTCACCTTCGGCGCGAGCACGAGCGCGACGCCGGCAAGTCCGAGCGCCATTCCCAGCCAGCCGCGCGCGGGCAGCCGCTCGTTGAACAAGGGCACGGCGAGCACGGCGGTGGCGAGCGGCTGCAGCGCGCCGAGCAACGCCATCACGCCCGCATTGAGCCCCTGCGCGACGGCCCAATAGCTGGCGCCGAGATAAACGCCTTGCAGCAACGCGCCCGCGATCAGATGGCGCGGCCATTCGCGGCGCGCCGGCCACGGCGCGTGCGCGACGAGCGCGACCGCGCCGAACAACACGGCCGTGCCCGCGAAACGCGCGAGCAGGAACAGGTTCGGATCGGCGTAGGGCTTGATCGCGCGAGCGACGATGAAGCCGGTCGACCATAGCGCGACGAAAGCCGCGGCGACGATGGAGTTCAGCATGCGTGGCGGGCCGCGATACGGCCGGACGGAACGTGGAGCCGGTCAGTATCGGACAGGGCGGCGTCGGCGTCTTGTCGGATTCTGCACTCGGCCGGTCGCGTCGCCGCGTGCGACGATGCGCTCGCCGCTCGCCGCTCGCCGCGCATCGGGCGCGCCGAAGCGGGGATCAGTCGAGCGAGAACGTATCGAGCGGCTGATTCGCGCGCGCCTCGGTCGCGAAGCGCGCGGCGAGTTGTTCATACAGGCGGCGCGCCTCGTCGAGCGTCAGGTCGATCCAGTACGGATCGCCGGCGCCGTCGTTGAGTCGTTCCGGCGGAAACTGGATTTCGAGCACACTGCCTTTGCGATACATTGCGCGAGCCCCTTGATGGCTGTCGGTCGGCGGAACGCAAGAGTGTAGCAATCGCGCGCCGTGCCGATTCACGCACATCGGGCAATACAGAATTTCGCATTCGTCGCGCGCGCCCGCGCACCGATGCCGTCAAATGCCCGTCAAACCGCCGTAATACAATGACCGGCTCTTTCACCACCAGTCGCCTCGGGCGTCTTGCGATGCTGGCGGAACAACGTCATCAATACATCCTGTCGGAGCTCGGACGCGCGGGTGCGCTGTCGGTCGCCGAACTGGTGCGCTCGCTCGACGTGTCGCGCGAGACCGTGCGGCGCGACCTGAACGCGCTCGCCGCACGCGGATTGCTCGTGATGACGCACGGCGGCGCACTGGCGGCCGAGCGGCGCGAGCCGAGCCTGTCCGAGCGGGAGGCCGCGAACGCCGCCGCGAAGCGCACGATCGGGCGGCGCGCGGCCGAGCTGGTGCCGGACGACGCGTCGGTGCTGATCGACTCGGGCAGCACGCCGCATGCGGTCGCGCTCGCGCTCACCGACCGGCACCGGCTGTCGGTCTACACCAACGACTGGCGCACCGCCTTCGTGCTGGCGCGTCGCAACGGCAATCGCGTGACGCTGCTCGGCGGCGAACTGTCCGACGACGAAGACGCCACCTTCGGGCTCGACACCATCCAGCAGCTCGCGCAATACCACGTCGACTTCGCGTTCGTCGGCGCGGGCGGGATCACCGTCGACGGCGATTGCACCGATTACTCGCGGCTCGCGGCCGAAGTGCGCAGCCGGATGATCGCGGCGGCCGGTACGGCGATCATCGTCGCCGATCACTCCAAGTTCGGCCGCGTGACGCCGGTGCGGATCAACGGCACGTCGGCCGCGCGATATCTCGTCACCGAGCGCGCGCCGGACAAGTCCGTGCGCCGCGCGCTGACCGCTCGGGGCATCGAGCTGCTCGTCTGCGACTGACGCGGCGCGGACACGGAACCTTCATCCGACCGTCATCGCACGGGAAGAACCGCCGCCGACACTGACTCCTTCCTCTGGCCCGGCCCGCACGGCAGGAGCAATGAATGACCGTCAGCGTACGCAGCTATCTTTCCCCGACCCTGGTGCTGCTGGCCTTCGACTGGCCCGACGCCGCGTCGCGCAGCGACTTTCTCGGCTTCGCGATCCGGCGCACGCCGGGATTCCGCTCGGCCGACGGCCGCACGCGCGCACCGGACAGCTGGCTGCCGAACCGGCTGACGTTCGACGGCCCGGCCGCCGACACGCAGGGCGACGCGCCGACCGATCAGGCGCCGATCCAGAAGTTCATGTGGTGGGACGCGCGCATCGACCCGCAGGATCGCGGCGCATCGTTTCGCTATGACGTGTTTCCGGTGGTCGGCACGCCCGAGCGTCTGCAGGTGCTCGACGCCGAGGCCGGCGCGTGCGACGTCGTGCTGCCCGCGCACATCGTGGACGGCATCGGCACGTGGTTCAACCGCGCGGTGGTGAGTTCGCAGGCGTTCGCGAAGCAGGTCGCGGCGCTGGGCGTCGCGCCGAACCACGCGCCGAGCGCGGCGCAGGCGCTGAAGCTGCGCACCTGGCTCGCGAACGACATGGAGCAGGTGTTCGCAAACATGCTCGACCGCGCATCGCGCGCGGCATCGGCCGTCTATCACCTGACCGACACGTTGTGGGCGCTGCCCGCATTCGAAGCGTTCGGGCGCAGGCATGGCGACGCGTCGCTCGCGATCGTCTATGACGCGCACGCGATCGCCCGCAAGAACGAGCCGCCGCTGCCGTCGCCGAATCAGCCGGTCGTCGACGCGCTGCGGGGCCTCGCGACGCTCGCGCCGCGCGACCGCACGCACATCATGCACGACAAGTTCATCGTGACCGACACGCCGGCGCATGCGGCGCTGCCCGCGCGCGTGCTGACCGGTTCCGCGAACTTCACGACCGAAGGGCTGACCGAGCAGGCCAACGTGCTGCATGCGTTCGACTCGCCGGCGCTGGCCGCGTTGTACGAAGCCCGTGCGCATGCGTTGGCCGCGAATCCGTCGATCGCCGAGACGGCGAAGTTGTCGCCGGGCTGGTCCGAGGCGCTCGCGATCGGCAGTGCGCAGGTGCGCGTCGCGTTCTCGCCGGAGCCGGCGGGGCAGCGCACCGCGATCGATGCGATCGTCGCCGCGATCGCGGCCGCGAAGCACTCGGTGTCGTTCTGCCTGTTCATGCCGACGGACGCGGCGCTGCGCGACGCATGCTTTGCCGCCGGCGATCGCGGGCTGATGATGTTCGGTCTGGTGAACCGCATCAACGTCGCCGGCGCGGCGAACGCAGAGGCGGCGCAGCACGACGGCCGCACGCTCGATGCGGCGACGCTCGCGAATCTGGAGCTCTACCATCGCCGACGCGATCATCGCGACGTGATCGACGCCGCGTACTTCTCGCCGGCGACGGTGCCGCAGGGTTTCGAGCCGGAGCTGCGCCTGTTCCCCGGCGAGCCGGCGCCCGCCTATCCGCCGGTCGTGGTCCACCACAAGTTCATCGTGATCGATGCGGAAGGCGCGAACCCGGTCGTGTACACGGGCTCGGCGAACATGAGCCGCAATTCCGAGCAGTACAACGACGAAAACCTGCTCGAGATTCGCGACGCGCGGATCGCGGCGATCTATCTCGCGGAATTCCTGCGGCTCTACGAGCACTATCGCGCACGCGCGCTGTCGATCGACACGAAACGGCGTGGCGGCGGCGCGCAGCGGCGGCTTGCACTGGCGCCCGACGCGAGCTGGGCGCAGAAGTACTTCGTGGCGGGAAGCCCGGAACAGAAGGCGCGGATCGCGCTGGCGTCGGTCGCGCCGACGGACTGACGCGCTACGTCGCGAACCCGCCGCGGGTCATTCGGCGGCACGCGGCGCCGCGCTCGTTGCGGGAGGGGAAGTGCGTGCGATTGCGCGCACGAGGCGCCCGCGGCACGTGGCTCGCGGACGCGTTCGCGCGGTGTCAGGCGGCGACGTAGCGCAGCACGGAGTCGGCGATCGTCTCGCGATGCCGCACGCGCAGCCGCGGTGCCGACGGATCGCGGCCGAACGCGGCGCCGAACGTGTAGCGGTTCGACACGCGGTGAAAGCAGAACGAGCTGATCAGCAGATGCAGGTCGAACGCGTCGATGTCCTGGCGGAACGCGCCGCTCGCCGCGCCGCGCTCGAGCAGTTGCTCGAGCGTCTTGATGATGCTGACGTTGCGGCTCTTGAACGATTTGAGCTGTTCGAGATACTTCGCGCCGTGGATGTTCTCGATCGACACGAGGCGCACGAAGTCGCGATGCTTGTCGTGATAGTCGAACGTGAATTCGACGAGCCGGCGCAGGCCTTCGCGCGGCTCCATGTCGCCGACGTGCAGTTCCTGCTCGAGCGCGCGGATGTCGCCGTATACCTTTTCGAGCACGGCCTCGTACAGGCCTTCCTTGCTGTCGAAGTAGTAGTAGAGCATCCGCTTCGTCGTGTTGGTGCGCTCGGCGATTGCGTCGACGCGCGCACCGGCGAGGCCCATCGCGGAGAATTCCTGCGTGGCGACGTCGAGGATGTTGCGTTTGGTCTGCTCGGGATCGTATTTGCGCCGCGCTTCGGTCGCAAGCGCTCGGCTTTCGGACGTGGCGGTCTTGCTTCCAGCTTTCATGTGATTTGTTTTGGGTTCGCGGCGGCGGGAAAAAATCATTCTAGCATGCAGCAAATGGCCGCCACGCCGATCTTCCGCTCTAATCGGCCGCGCGCTTTCGGCCGCGCGGCGGCCGTTCAGCGCCGCCGCGACGCGAGCGCGTCGCGGGCCTGGTACGCGCTGTACGTGAGCTGCGCGGCGGCGAGGCCGGCGAGCCCGTACGTGCGCGTCAGGCCGAACGCGGCGAAGCCGGCCGGCACGGGCCGCTCGCCGGCCAATGCGGCGGCGAGCGCTTCGCCGGCGACGGTGGTCGGCGCCATCCCGTGACCGCCGAAGGCGACGGCGTGCCACACGCCGTCCGCGTCGCGGCCGATCTGCGGCATCTTGTGTCGCGCGTAGCTCATCAGGCCGCCCCACGCATGGTCGATCTTCACGCCGTCGAGCTGCGGATACACGCGCAGCAGGTCGCGCCGCAGCAGCCGCGCGATCGCGTCGGGGCCGCGGTCGAGCACCGAGATGCGGCCGCCCCACAGGATCCGTGTGTCCTGGAGCGGCCGGTAGTAGTCGAATGCGAAACGCGTGTCGTAGATCGCGTACGGCGCGTCGATCGCGTCGGCGAGCCGCGCGCCGAGCGGTTCGGTCGCGATCACGTAGGTCGCAATCGGCAGCACCGCGCGCTCGATGCGCGGCGACACGCCGCGCGCATAGCCGCCGCCGGCGAACACGACGTGCTGCGCGCGCACCGAGCCTTGCGCGGTGCGCACGACGTAGCCGGCGCCGTCGCGCGCGATGCCGAGCGCGGCCGAGCGTTCGTACACGCGCGCGCCGCCGTGCGCCGCGGCGGCCGCGACGCCGAGAACGTACTTCAGCGGATGGAAGTGGAACGCGTTCGGCTCGAACAGGCCGCCGTGATAGCGGGCCGTCTTCAGCTGCGCGCGCAGCGCGTCGCGCGCGACCGGCGCCCAGTCGACGTCGAATTCCTGCTTCATCAGCGTGCGCACGCCGTCGAGCCGCGACGGATCGTCGAACCAGTTCGCGAGCATCACGCCGCGATCGACGATGTCGCAGTCGATGCCGTAGCGCGCGATCCGTGCGCGGATCAGGTCGACCGCATCGACGGTGAGCCGGTACAGCCGGCGCCCTTCGTCGCGGCCGAGCGTGCGCAGCAGCGCCGCGTTGTCGAGGCTGTAGCCGCCGAACACGAAGCCGCCATTGCGGCCCGACGCGCCGAAGCCGACCCGTTCGCCGTCGAGCACGACGACGTCGCGCACGCCGCGCTCGACGAGGCCGAGCGCGGTGCACAGGCCGGCGAGGCCGCCGCCGACGATGCAGACGCGGGTGTCGATCGGGCCGCTCAGTTGCGGATAAGGCTGGCGCGTAACGGTGGCTTCGTAGAAGTTTTGCATGCGTTTTCGGTGACGATGGACGACGAACGGGGCGCGCGGCGCGCGTCGATCTTGCCTGAACGTGGGCGCCGCGTCGAATGGCGGGTCCGTATCGCGGCGGGTGGGCTGTCGTCGTGGAAGCGAAGGGCGTCGTGTCGCCATTGGCCGACGGCCGTGGGCGCGCCGGATGCGGAGCATGCCGGCGCCACCTCGTTCGTGTGTGCAAGTCGCCCGCACGGCGAACGAAATTTGCACACCGGGTAATGCCGCATCGTCATCAAGTTGCTGCGCGCGGCACCGGCACATGCGTGCCGCCCATCCGCCCTAAACATGTCGGCTCGGCGCGCCGACACGCCCCGCTTCGGCCAGCCCAGTTGTTGCGTTTTGCGCATGAAGTCGTGAGTTAATATCAATAGCGGCGCGACTTGTGGCCATCGACAATGTGATGCATGGATCGTGCGTTACGGCGCGCGGGTTTGCCGTCCTCCACGGCCCGGCGACGGCATCCACCCGAGGCGCGACACAGCGCTGCCGTACTCGCCCCGCCGTGCGTGCGCTTGCACGCGGCGCGCGAACGCGCTCCAATCGAATCACGCGGGCGGCGTCGCCGCCGCACCGATCAATCTGTCCCTGAAGAGGAAGTGATGCAATTCAACGACATTCTTGCCGCGCTCGACATCGATCTCGCCCAGTGGAAGGGCAATGCGCTGACCGCGCGTTCGCCGGTCGATGGCGCGACGCTCGCGACGCTGGCGGTCGACTCGCCCGCCGACGCCGAGCGCAAGATCGACGCCGCGCATGCCGCATTCCTCAAGTGGCGCACGGTGCCGGCGCCGGTGCGCGGCGAACTCGTGCGCGTGTTCGGCAACGTGCTGCGCGAGCACAAGGCCGAGCTGGGCCGCCTCGTCACGCTGGAAGCCGGCAAGATCACGTCGGAAGGCCTCGGCGAAGTGCAGGAAATGATCGACATCTGCGATTTCGCGGTCGGCCTGTCGCGCCAGCTTTACGGCCTGACCATCGCATCCGAGCGTCCCGGCCACCGGATGATGGAGACGTGGCATCCGATCGGCGTGTGCGGCGTGATCTCGGCGTTCAATTTCCCGGTCGCGGTGTGGGCGTGGAATGCGGCGCTCGCGTTCGTGTGCGGCGATCCGGTCGTGTGGAAGCCGTCGGAAAAGACGCCGCTCACCGCGATCGCATGCCATCAACTGCTCGCCAAGGCGCTGCGCGAATTCGACCGGACGCATCCGGGCGTCGCGCCCGAAGGGCTGCACCAGCTGGTGCTCGGCATGCGCGACGTCGGCGAGGTGCTGACTTCGTCGAAGAAGGTGCCGGTCATCAGCGCGACGGGCAGCGTGCGGATGGGCCAGGAAGTCGCGAAGGTGCTGAGCCAGCGCCTCGCGCGCGGCATCCTGGAACTCGGCGGCAACAACGGGATGATCGTCGCGCCGAGCGCCGACCTCGATCTCGTCGTGCGCGCCGTCACGTTCGCGGCGGTCGGCACGGCCGGCCAGCGCTGCACGACGCTGCGCCGTCTGATCGTCCATCGCAGCATCGTCGATCAACTGTTGCCGCGCATCGAGAAAGCCTATGCGTCGGTGAAGGTCGGCAGCCCGCTCGAGGAAGGCACGCTGGTCGGCCCGCTGGTCGATCGCGCGGCGTTCGACGCGATGCAGAAGGCGCTGGCCGATGCGCGCGAGCAGGGCGGCGAAGTGAAGGGCGGCGAGCGCGTCGACGTCGGTCATGCGGATGCGTATTACGTGCGTCCGGCGCTGGTGCGGATGCCGAAGCAATCGGCTGTGGTCGAGCGCGAGACGTTCGCGCCGATTCTGTACGTGCTCGTTTACGACGACTTCGAACAGGCGATCGACGTGCACAATGCGGTGCCGCAAGGGCTGTCGTCGGCGATCTTCACGAACGACATGCGCGAGGCCGAGCAGTTCATGTCGGCGGCCGGCAGTGATTGCGGGATCGTCAACGTGAACATCGGCACGAGCGGCGCGGAGATCGGCGGCGCGTTCGGCGGCGAGAAGGAAACGGGCGGCGGCCGCGAGTCGGGTTCGGACGCGTGGAAGGCGTACATGCGCCGCGCGACGAACACGATCAACTACAGCCGTCAGCTGCCGCTGGCGCAAGGGGTGAAGTTCGACGTCTGACGCCGCGCGCGCGATAGCGCGCATCGGGTTCGACCGACGAGGGCCGGTTGCCGCGCAAGCGGCAGCCGGCCTTTTTCATGGCGACGGGCGCGCGCGTACCGCCAAGACCGGGCGGTGCGCGTGCGGCCGGTCATTCGTGCGGCGCGGCACCGTCGCTCGTCGGCATGTTCTGCACGACCAGCACCTGCGGCGTCGAAAGCGTGATCTTCGCCGCGCGCAGCTGCTTCAGGATCTCGAACAGCAGGTCGCTCTTCGTCGAGCTCGCGATGCGCGGGCTCGCCACGTACCCGGTCACGCTGAGCGTGATGCCGTCCGCCGTCAGCTGGCTGAAGGTGACCGACGGCGCCGGCTTGTCGAGGATCGCCGGGTGCTCGCGATAGGCGTCGAGCAGCAGGTCGCGCACCTGCTCGGGGTCGGTGTTCAGCGGGAACGTCAGCATCAGCGTCGCCACGCCCTGGGTGCTGTTGCCCATCGTCACGTTGCGCACGTTCTGCGAGATCAGCTGCGAGTTCGGCACGATCACCGTCGAGCGGTCGCTGAGCTGGATCTCGGTCGCGCGCACGTTGATGCGGCGAATGTCGCCTTCGACGCCCGCGATGCTCACCATGTCGCCCACTTTCACCGGACGCTCGGTCAGCAGGATCAGCCCCGACACGAAGTTCTTCACGATCTCCTGCAAGCCGAAGCCGATGCCGACCGACAGCGCGCTGACGATCCACGCGAGATTGCTCCACTTGACGCCGAGCAGCCCCAGCGTCATCAGCACGAGCAGCACGTAGCCGACGTTGGTGAACAGCGTGACGAGCGACACGCGCATGCCCGCATCCATGCCGAGCGCCGGCATGAACTCGTTGTCGAGCCAGCGGCGCACCGAGCGCAGCAGGTAGAAGCCGATCGCGAAGCCGATCACCGCGTTCATGATGCGGTCCGGCATGATGTTCAGGCGTTGCAGCCGCTCGCCGCCGATCATCGCGACCGCGCTGTCGAGCAGGTCGCCCGGCGTCGTGCCGAAGCCGCCGGTCACCAGCGCGATCGCGGCCACCAGCATCAGCAGGCTCGTGCCGAGGCCGGACACGACGGTGTGCGCCTGTTCGAGATGCCGGTCGTCGAGCGCGAACAGATGCTTGATCTGCTTGCCGGTCGACAGATTCGCGGAGAACAGGCTTTCGCTCGCGTCGCGCGTCAGCTGGATCAGGATGTAGACGCTGCACAGCACGATCTCGAACCACACGAGCTCGTACGTGATGAAGCGCGCGACCGTGATGTAGCCGATCAGCAGCGCGCCCAGCGAAGCGACGATCGCGAGCGTGACGCCGGCATGGATCAGCCCGGCGAGCGTCGAGCGCTGCTCGGGCGCCTCGCCGGCCGCCGCGAGCGCGCTGCGCACGCGGTTGGCGCGCAGCAGCGACGCGCCGACGGTCAGCGCGACGACGAGCGACACGATCCCGCGGCCGAGCAGCGTGACCGACAGGCTGGTGTCGGCGATGCGGTTGATCGATTCGAGCGCGCCGGACACCAGCAGCAGCGCGGCCAGCACGCCGGGGAACGGCTTCATCGCGAGCGCGACGGAATCGGCGAGCGCCGGCAGCCGCCACGACGGATGGCGGGTGCAGAGCAGCGCGCGGCCGAGGCCGGCGATCAGCGCGCAGGTCACCGCGAGCTTCGCGAACGCGTCCCACAGATCGCTCATCGCAGGCGTGAGCTCGTAATGGCGGGCGAGCGCGAGATAGAGGATCTGCACGGCCAGCGCGGTGGCGAGCAGCGTCGAGAGCGCGGTCGCCAGCGCGAGCGCGCTGCGCCGCAGCCGCGTGGCGGGCAAGCGGTTCAGGCACACCCAGGCGAGGCCGCGCTCGACCACGCGACGGCCGCCGAGCCACGCCGCGAACGCGGCGAGCACCAGCAGCGTGGTGATCGCGCGCTGGCCCGGCGTCCACGACGAGCGCAGCATGTCGCGCAGCTCGGCGTCGAAGGCGTCGAGCCGCTTCACGTCCTCCGGCGCCAGATGAAACAGCGGTAGCCAGAACTGGGCGCCGAAGATGCTGCCGGAGCGGAACGCGAGCTGGTTCCGCAGCAGGCTGCGGTGCAGCTTCGCGAACTGGTCGGCCAGGTTCGCGAGATTGGCTTTCTGGTCGGCGGCCTGCTTCAGCGCCGCGTCGATCTGCGTCTTGCGCGCGTTCAGCGTCGCGCGCTGTTGCGCGACCGCCGGCGTTTCGGGCGACGCGCCGGGCGCCGGCGGCGGACCGAGCACGTCGAGCTGCGCCTGCACCTGGGTGCGCTGCGGCGCGAGCTCGCTCTGCAGCTTGTCGACGTCGGCGCTCAGCTCCTGGGTCGCGTCGCCGAGTTCGTCGAGCTCCTTGCTGTTGGTTGCCGTCGACGTCTGCTGCTTGATGCGGTCCTGCTGAAGCTGCATCTGCTTGAGCTGCGCGAGCGCGTCGTTCACCGAAATGGTCGGCACCGGGACGCCGACGCCGCTCGCGCCCGGTGCGGACGCGGCCGCCGGAAACGCGGCGGCCGTCGCGATCGCCGCGAACTGCAGCAGTGCGATCAGCGCGATGCGGCGTGCGTAGGTGGAAAGTCGTGGTATTGACATGGAATGCTTGCGTTTTGCTGACGACCCCGGCCGCCGCATGGCGCCGGGGAGGCGGGAAGTTGGACCGCTAGCATGTTACCGGGCGCGGCGCGGGCGGTGGCGCAGGTCGTGCCCGCGCGGCCTCGGCGCGCAGGCATGCGCCGGCGGACGCGCGCGGGCGCGCGGCGACGCCGGACGCCCGTGCCGACGGGGCCGCGCCGGCTTTCGCGGGCGGCTGCGGCGGCGCATGGCCTGCGCGCACCGATGGCGATGCGCCGACACATCGTTACGCAATTTACACATCGTCCGGCTGCGAAGCGGTGTGCCCGCGCGGCGTCGCGCTCCTCGGACCATCCGAGCCGGCGCGTGCGGCGTGCCGGTACAATGCAGCGAATCGTCGACGCGGCGGCCGGCCGGCCGGCGAACAACAACATACGACACGATCAGGAGACACGACCAAGATGGTCTCATCGGAAAGCATTCCACGGGCAGCCGCCCCGTCCTCCACCATCGACGCGGGCGCAATCTCGGCCCGCCTCGACCGCCTGCCGCCCACCCGCAGCGTCTGGAAGCTCGTCGTGCTGCTGAGCCTCGGCTTCTTCTTCGAACTCTACGATCTGCTGTACAGCGGCTACGTCGCGCCGGGCCTCGTGAAGAGCGGCATCCTGTCGGCGACCACGCACGGGCTGTTCGGCACCACGGGCGTCGCGAGCTTCATCGCGGCGCTGTTCTCGGGCCTGTTCATCGGCACGATCGCATGCGGCTTTCTCGCCGATCGCTTCGGACGCCGTGCGATCTTCACGTGGTCGCTGTTGTGGTACACGGCCGCCAACGTCGTGATGGCGTTCCAGGACACGGCCGGCGGGCTGAACTTCTGGCGCTTCGTCGTCGGTCTCGGCCTCGGCGTCGAGATGGTGACGATCGGCACGTACATCTCCGAGCTGGTGCCGAAGCAGATCCGCGGCCGCGCGTTCGCGTGCGAGCAGGCGGTCGGGTTCGTCGCGGTGCCGGTGGTCGCGTTCCTCGCGTACCTGCTGGTGCCGCACGCGCCGCTCGGCCTCGACGGCTGGCGCTGGGTCGTGCTGATTGGCGCGCACGGCGCGCTGTTCGTCTGGTGGATTCGCCGCGAGCTGCCGGAAAGCCCGCGCTGGCTGGCGCAGCAGGGGCGCGTCGACGAGGCCGACCGCATCATGCGCGCGCTCGAGGCGAAGGTGGAAGCCGAATACGGCCGCTCGCTGCCGCCGCCCGCGCCGCCCGAGCCGGTGCCGCCGCGCGGCCGCTTCCGCGACATGTGGGTGCCGCCGTATCGCAGCCGCACGATCATGATGACGATCTTCAACGTGTTCCAGACGGTCGGCTTCTACGGCTTCGCGAACTGGGTGCCGACGCTGCTGATCAAGCAGGGCATCACGATCACGTCGAGCCTGATGTATTCGAGCGTTATCGCGCTCGCGGCGCCGCTCGGTCCGCTGATCGGCCTGGTGATCGCGGATCGCTTCGAGCGCAAGTCGGTGATCGTCGCGATGGCGGCGGCGATCGTCGTCTGCGGGCTGCTGTTCAGCCAGACGACCGTCGGCGCGTTCCTGATCGTGCTCGGCATCGGCCTCACGCTCGCGAGCAACATCATGTCGTACAGCTTCCACGCGTATCAGGCCGAGTTGTTCCCGACGTCGATCCGCGCGCGCGCGGTGGGCTTCGTCTATTCGTGGAGCCGCTTTTCCGCGATCTTCTCGTCGTTCGTGATCGCCGCCGTGCTCAAGGGCTTCGGTACGTTCGGCGTGTTCGCGTTCATCGCCGGCGCGATGGTGATCGTGATGGCCGCGATCGGGTTCATGGGGCCGCGCACCCGCGGCATCGCGCTCGAGGCGATTTCGAAGTAGTTGTCGCGCGGGTGTGGGGCAGGCGGCCGGGCGGCGCGCTACGTTGCGCGACGCTTGGTGCTTCGTGCAGGGCGAACGGCGTCCGAAGCCCGAAGCCCAGAGTAAAGCGCTCGGTGCGCGCCCCACGCCCCGCCACGCTGCCGTTCAATGCGTGCGCAGGTAGAATGAAAGACCTCACGACTCATTGACCGCCATCGGGCCGAACGTGTTGCCCGCACGAGCGGCTTCGCCCCGGCGAGACGTCGGCGCGGCGCGCATGCGATGCGTTCCACGTACCGGCGAAGCTCGCGCGCGTTGCGCCGCTCGCTATGTCCGGCGGCCGGATCGGCCGATGGCTCCGATCGCATGATGCTTTCCGACCTGACGCGGCGATTCCCCGTGCCGCGTTGCAGTACGCGCACCGTCGCCGCCTTCGTGTGGCTCGCCGCCGCGCTCCCCGTTTCCGTTCTCGTCCCGCAGCCGGCCTTCGGCGCATCCGACGTGCCGGCGTCTGCCGCGCCCGGCGCCTCATCGGCATCGTCTCCGGCTCGGCATGCCGCCGCGGCGCATCCGGCGTCGTCGGCGGCGCCGTCGTCCGCTGCCGCCGCGCATCACGCGCATTCCGCCAGCGGCGCATCGGCTGCTTCGGCCGCATCCGCCGCCTCGGATACCGCAGAAACTTCCGCGAGCGAAGCCGAAGCACCGGCGCCGACGCCGCCGCGCCGGCATCCGCCGTTGTCTGCGGAACAGGCGAAGGAGGCGACCGCGCGTGCGCTCGACATGCGCGAGCGTTTCGCGCAGGAAGTGACGCGGCGGCTGAACGTGCCCGCCAACGACCAGCGCGCATACGCCGATCGCCTTCAGCGCGCACTGACCGACGCCAATCTCGGCGACCTCGCCGGCGAGTACGTCGCGATGGTCGACCGCGCGCCGAACGTGCAGGCGCTGTTCATCTACTTCCGCGCGACGCCGGACAACGCATGGCTGTTGATCGGCGCCTCGCCGGTCGGCACCGGCTGGCCCGGCCAGTACGATCACTTCCTGACGCCGCTCGGCGTGTTCCACCATTCGCCCGACAACATGGATTTCCGTGCCGAAGGAACGATGAACGACCACGGCATTCGCGGCTATGGCGCGCACGACATGCGCATCTACGATTTCGGCTGGGTCGAAGGCGAGCGCGGTTGGGGCAAGGGCGGCAAGTCGCCGATGCGCTTCCAGATGCATGCGACCGACCCCGATCGTCTGGAGCCGCTGCTCGGCATCCGGCATTCGAAAGGCTGCGTGCGGATTCCCGCTTCGCTGAATACGTTCCTCGACCGTCACGCGATTCTCGACGACGACTATCAGGCGCGCGTCGAGTCCGGCCGGTCGCTGTGGGTGCTGCGCCACGATCGCGACATCACGCCGATCGCCGGGCGCTATCTGGTCGTGATCGACAGCGAACGCAGTACCCGTCCGGCATGGTCGCCGGCGCCGGGCCACAAGGCGCGGTCGAAATTGCCGAAGAACGGCGACACGGCGGATTGACGCGCGCCGGTCAGCGGAAGAATTTCAGCCAGTCGAACAGGCCCGAATGCGGCGCACGCCGCTTCGGCGCCGGCGCGCTGCGCGGCCGGAAATCCGGCGAGAACTGCACGCGCGGGTCGATCGCGCGCGCACGCAGCGCCGCATCGAAGAACGTGCCGACGATCGGCAGCGCGCTGTGCGCGCCTGCGCCCCAGTAATCGCTGCGCAGCGTCACGCTGCCGTCGTCGAAGCCGACCCACGCGCCCGCCACCAGTTGCGGATGCATCAGGATGAACCAGCCGTCCGTGTTGTCCTGCGTGGTGCCGGTCTTGCCGGCGACGTCGATGCGGATCCCGTAGCGTTCGCGGATGTCGGCGCCGGTGCCGTAGTCGACGACGCCGCGCATCACGTCGATCAGCGTCTGCGCGGCCGCGACCGGCAGCGCGCGTTCGGGCGGCGCGCTGCCGAACGTCGCGAGCACCTTGCCGTCGCGGTCCTCGATGCGCGTGATCATCTGCGGCGCGACGTACACGCCGCGGTTCGCGATCGTGCCGTACGCGGACACCATTTCCTTCAGCGTGACGGGGCTCGTGCCGAGCGCGAGCGACGGCACCGCGTCGAGCGGGCTGTCGCGCACGCCCATCGCGCGCGCGAGCTGCGCGACCCGCGCCGCGCCTTCGCGCTGCATCACCTGCGCGGTGATGCGGTTGCGCGACAGCGCGAGCGCGTCGCGCAGCGTCATCGGCGCGTCCGTCGGCGGCTCCGCGTCGGTCGGACGCCACTGCGCGTGCGCGCCGATCGGGATCGCGACCGGGCGATCGACGAACGTGTCGTCCGGGCGCATCCCGTCCGCGAATGCGGCGCCGTACACGAACGGCTTGAACGTCGAGCCCGGCTGCCGCCGCGCCTGCGCGACGTGATCGAACGGCTCGCTGTCGAAATCGGGGCTGCCGACCCACGCGCGGATCGCACCGTCGCGCGGGTCGAGCGCGACGAAGCCGGCCTGCACGCGCGTCTTGCGCTCGCACAGCGCGCGCATGAACGCGCGGTTCGCGCCGAGCTGCTTCACCGCGGCCGCGTCGGCGAGCCCGGCGTCGCGCGCCGCGCGGTAGTCGGCGCTCTGCCGGATGAAGCCGCGAAACAGGTCGTTGCGCAGCCCGCAACCGGACGCGCCGCGCCACGCGCCGTCGGCGACCGCCTGCAGGCGCTCGGTCTGCTGCGCGAGCGCGCGCGTGGCCATCTGCTGCAGTTGCGCGTCGAGCGTCGTGCGCACGACGAGACCGTCCGAATAGAGGTCGTAGTTGTTGCGATCGGCCCACGTGATCAGCCATTTGCGCAGTTGCACGGCGAAGTGCGGCGCGGGGCCGGGTTGCGCGGTCTGCGGCTCGAAATCGACGCGCAGCGGCCGGCGCTGCAATTGCGCGAGCTGTTGCGGCGACAGCATGCGCAGCGCCGCCATCCGCGCGAGCACGAGGTTGCGCCGCTGCACCGCGCGCTCCGGATTCAGCACCGGGTTGTAATAGCTGTTGCCCTTGAGCATGCCGACCAGCGTCGCGCTTTCGACGATGTCGAGCTGATCCGCCGATTTGCCAAAATAGGTGCGCGCGGCCATTTCGACGCCGTACGCGTTGTACAGGAACGGCACGGTGTTGAGATAGGTTTCGAGGATCTCGTCCTTGCTGTATACCGTCTCGATCTTGAACGCGGTAATCAGCTCCTTCACCTTGCGCGTGAGGGTCGGCGCACGGCCGATCTCGTCCGGATACAGATTGCGCGCGAGCTGCTGCGTGATCGTCGAGCCGCCCTGGCGGCTGCCCGAGAACGTATGCAGCCCGGCCGCGATCGTGCGGCGCAAGTCGATGCCGTGGTGCGCGTAGAAGCGGTGGTCTTCGGTCGCGATCAGCGCGTCGACCATGTGCGGCGAGATCTGCCGCAGCGGCACCCATTCGCGGTTCACGGGCCGGAACTCGGCGATCAGCTGACCGTCGGCCGACAGCACGCGCGCAGGGCGGTCGATGCGGGCGCGGCGGATGTCGCCGATGCTCGGCGTGAATGGCACGAACGCGAGCAGGACCAGCAGCCCGAGCAGCGGAAGCGCCGCGAGCGCGAGCACGACGCCGCGGCGCGTCGGATGGCGCAGCCGCTGCCATGCGCCGGCGCACAAGGCGCGCGCGCGGTCGCGGCAGCGGAGCCACAGATTGCGAAGAGACGGCACGAAGCGATTCACGGCGACGGTAGCGCGGAGCGCGGTCCGAAAAGGCGCGATGCTAGCAAACCGCGCGCGGCTGCCGCGGGCCGAAACGGCCGTTTTCTTGCAAGATTTACAGACGATTACGTTTGTTGCCCGCGGACAACCTTTCGCGGCGCCCGCGGCCGCGGCGCGCCGCTCGGGTCGAGGGCGGCCGCCTCCATCTGCGCGATCGAAGCCGCCACGCCGCGCGCTTCCACGAAGCCTTTGCCGCTCGGTCGAGCATCCGCTTCGACGACGGTGGAGCGCGCCGCCTGCAGCGATGCCGCGAGCCGCCACGTGGACGGCGGAACGTCGCCGAGCCGCACGTCGCCGAGCGACGGGATTGCCACGATGCGGGCCGTTCGGGCCGCGATCCTGTTCTGCTGAAACTGCTCGCAACCGGTTCTACAGAAGAAACCAGTTTGCGGGCACAATCTGCGCATGACGAAGCCCATGCAGGGCCGTCAGCCGAACCCCGTCCCACTGTGGAGCCGCCATGTATGTCCCTGCCGATTTCGCCGAATCGAACCCCGACGCGCTGCGCGAGCTGATCGTCCAGCATCCGTTCGGCAGCCTCGTCACGCACGGCGCGAGCGGCCTCGACGCGAATCATCTGCCGTTCGAGCTGTTGCCGCGCGACGGCGGCCTCGGCGAGCTGCATGCGCACGTCGCGCGAGCGAATCCGCTGTGGCAGGAAGTCGCGAACGGCGACGACGTGCTCGTGATCTTCCGCGCCGGCGATGCGTACATCTCGCCGAACTGGTATCCGAGCAAGCATGTCGCGCACCGTCAGGTGCCGACGTGGAACTACGTGGTCGTGCATGCGTATGGCCGCATCACCGTGCGCGACGACGAGAAGTTCGTGCGCGGCGTGGTCGCGCGGCTCACGCGCACGCACGAGGCGTCGCAGCCGGTGCCGTGGAAGATGGCCGATGCGCCGAAGGACTATCTCGATGCGCTGCTGCAGTCGATCGTCGGGCTGCAGATCGAGATCACGCGGCTCGTCGGCAAACGCAAGCTGTCGCAGACCAAGGCGGCCGACGCGCTGATCGCGAACGGGCAGGTAGCCATCGGCGACGCGATGCTCGAGCAGGCGGACGCGAAGCGGCAGTGAGCCGCGCCGCACCTGCGCGCGCCGCCGTGCGAGCTACTGCGTGCGCGTCGCGCGTTGCGTCGCGTCGGTGGCCGCATGTGCTTGCGCGAGCGCGGCGCGGATCGCGGCTTCCGTCGTGTCGTACCCGCCTTCGCCGTACCGCGTGTAGACCACCTTGCCGCTCGCGTCGATCAGGTACAGCGCGGGCCAGTACTGGTTGCCGTACGCGCGCCAGGTGTCGTAGTGGTTGTCCTGCGCAACCGGATAGCGGATGCCGAAGCGCTCGAGCGCTTCGGCGACGTTGTCGGCATCGCGTTCGAACGGATACTCGGGCGTATGCACGCCGACCACGACGAGCCCCTGGTCGCGATATTTGCGATACCAGTCGTTCACGTACGGAATCGTGTGAATGCAGTTGATGCACGAGTAGGTCCAGAAGTCGACCAGCACGACCTTGCCGCGCAACTGGTCGAGCGTGAGCGGCGCGCTGTTGTGCCAGCGCTCGATGCCGGTGAAGTTCGGCGCCTGCATGCCGGCTGCCGATGCGGGCAGCCTGGCATCGTCGCGCGTGCCGGCGAATGCGGCGAATGCGGCGAATGCGGCGAGCGCGGCGAGCGCGGCGAGCGCGGCCGTGGCGGCGACCGCGACCACGGCGACGGCGGTTCTGAAACGGGGCAGCATGGCGGTTCTCCGGTTCGGTGGCCGGCTGGGCGGGTGCGTTGGCCGACGGGTTTCGACGATCCCCATTGGGCCGCACCGACGTATCGGCGATGTGTCCGCCAAGCGGCGCGTGTGCAATGTTGTGTGTCGTCGCGGCGGCGCGATACATTGAGATACAAACGCGCGGCCGCGCTGCGGTATAAAAGCGGACATCGCGAGCCGCCACATCACGACGAAGACACCCATGGACAAGCCCGACCACGTATTGATCGTCGACGACGATCGCGCGATCCGCGAACTGATCGCGGACTATCTCGAGAAGAACGGCATGCGTGTGTCGGTCGCCGCGAACGGCCGCGAGATGCGCAACCTGCTCGACGACGGCGCCCCCGATCTGATCGTGCTCGACCTGATGCTGCCCGGCGAGGACGGCCTCACGCTGTGCCGCGACCTGCGCGCCGGCCGGTTCCGTACCGTGCCGGTGCTGATGCTGACCGCGCGCGGCGAGGAAACCGACCGCATCATCGGCCTGGAAATGGGCGCCGACGACTATCTCGCGAAGCCGTTCGCGGTGCGCGAGCTGCTCGCGCGCATCCGCTCGGTGCTGCGCCGCGCACGCATGCTGCCGCCCGGCATGCAGGTGACGGAGACGGCCGCGATGCTCGCGTTCGGCGAATGGCGGCTCGACACGACCGGGCGCCACCTGCTCGACACCGAAGGCACGATGGTCGCGCTCAGCGGCGCCGAATACCGGCTGCTGCGCGTGTTTGTCGACAATCCGCAGCGCGTGCTGACGCGCGACCAGCTGCTCAATCTCACGCAGGGGCGGCAGTCCGATCCGTTCGACCGGTCGATCGACCTGCTCGTGAGCCGGCTGCGCCAGCGGCTGCGCGACGGCGCGCGCGAGCCGCGCTACATCAAGACGCTGCGCAACGAGGGCTACGTGTTCTCGTCGGCGGTGACCGCGGTCGAAGGTGGCGCATGAGCTCGCGCGCGTTGTCGGCGTTGTCGTTGTGGCACTGGCCGCGTTCGCTGTTCGCGCGGCTCGCGCTGATTCTGTGCGTCGGCCTCGCGCTCGCGCAGACGCTGTCGTTCTGGCTGACCGTGACCGAGCGCGACCAGGCGACCACCAACCTGATGATGGGCTACATCGAGCGCGAAGTCGCCAGTTCGGTCGCGCTGCTCGACAACCTGCCGCCCGCGCAGCGCGCCGCGTGGGTGCCGCGTCTCGCGCGGCGCAGCTACACGTTCATTCTTGGGCCGGGGCAGACCGGCACGCCGCCGGAGGCGCGCCTGTCAGCGCGCGTCGAGCGCTCGATCTCGGACGGCATCGGCGGCGACTATCCGCTGACCGCGAACGCGATTCCCGGCGATCGCGAGCATCTGCAGGTGCATTTGCGCCTGACCGACGGTTCGCCGCTGACGATCGACATCCATCCGATGTCGACGGTGCCGCTGTCGGGCTGGCTGCCGTACGTGCTGGCGCTGCAGCTCGCGGTGCTGGCTGCGTGCTGCTGGTTCGCGGTGCGGCTCGCGACGCGGCCGCTGAACCAGCTCGCGCAGGCGGCCGACGCGCTCGGCCCCGACCTGAAGGGCGAGCGTCTCGACGAGAACGGGCCGTCCGAGGTCGCGCGCGCGGCCCGCGCGTTCAACGCGATGCAGGAGCGCATCGCGCAGTACATGGCCGAGCGCATGCAGATCCTCGCATCGATCTCGCATGATTTGCAGACGCCCATCACGCGTATGCGGCTGCGTGTCGATACGATGGACGACGACGTGCAAGGCGCGAAGCTGCGCCACGATCTGCTCGAGATGGAGCATCTGGTGAAGGAGGGCGTTGCGTATGCGCGCACGCTGCACGGCACCGACGAGGCCGCGCGCCGCATCGATCTTGACGCGCTGCTCGACAGCATCGTGTGCGACTACACGGATGCGGGGCAGGATGTCGCGTTGCACGGCGGCGGGCCGCTCGCGCTCGTCACGCGGCCGAAGGCGCTGCGCCGGATAGTCGGCAATCTGGTCGACAACGCGCTGAAGTTCGCGGGCGCAGCGGAGATCGACGTGCAGGCGGCGCCCGACGGCGGCGCGGTGATCGCGGTGCGCGACCGCGGGCCGGGCATCCCGGACGATCAGCTCGATGCGGTGTTCGAGCCGTTCAGGCGCGTGGAGACGTCGCGCAACCGCGATACGGGCGGCACGGGCCTCGGCCTCGCGATCGCGCGGCAGCTCGCGCTCGCGATGGGCGGCACGCTGACGCTGCGCAACCGGGAGGATGGCGGCGGGCTGGAGGCGCGGTTGACGTTGGTGAATGTGGGGTGATGGGGGGAGGGGGGAAGTACGGGCGCCGATCACGCGAGACGAATCGTGCGAGATGAGTCAAGCGTGACGAGCGAAGTGCGACGAAGCAAATGTATATGGCTGGACTAGACCAAACAGACAGCGCCAGGTGTCTGACTAAGTTCGGCCACAATCGGACGTTCGACGCCGCTGCAGGAATCGTCGACAATCCTACCCACTAGGACGGACGACAATTTCAAGTGCAGAAAATCGATACGCAATTTGGCATACTTAGCGTTGTGAACGAGCCCACGTACTCATTCGAGTCACAAGACAATGTGAGATCGTACGAGTTCGAGGTACTGCTCACGCGAGACACGCCTACATCTGTCCATGGGATAGCGTTGAACGGTAGCGGAATAATGGTCGTTGGCGCAGGTGGAGGCTGCTCATCGGTGCATGATCACTCTGCGCTAGTGCTCGGCGACAAGCTTTACCTTGCGGTCGGCGATCACGTCGCCTGCCTCTCGTTTTCATCGCCCCGTCGGTTGGTATGGTCAACACAGGTCGATATGGCCACGTGCTTTGGTATCCACTGGGAAAATGATCGAGGTGCTCTCATTTCGCATGGGGAACTCGAGATCTCTCGCCTGTCATTAGAGGGAAACCTTATGTGGCAGGCATCTGGCGCCGACGTGTTCTCGGAAGGCTTTCGCTTGCTGCCAGCCCACATCGAAGCCGTGGATTTCAATCGAACGGTGTATCGGCTTGACTACGCGACCGGCGAAGCACGCCATAGCTAACGGAATTCTAACGCTGGTTTCAAACGATCCTATGCGTCGTGCGGCGGCCATGAACGGACGGTCGACGTCAGGACCTGAATCGCCGACAATCGGCGGAGGCTGACGCAAGACCTGTCTTGGATTGGCACCGGATCCACACCTGACTACGAACCGCACAAAAACCCGGCTAGCTGGCGAGCTTAGTCGCTTCGTCCAGCAGTACGCCCGCAAGGCTCAGGCCTCGGAGCCAAACGACCGGCAATACGATCGCAAGCTCGAAAAGAAGATGAAGCGCCTCTCCGCGTCTGAACTATCCGACCTTCTTTCTCAAGACGAGCAAGAGCCAGTTGAGTCGGGCCATGAGAAAGGGTGAGAACGGCCCACAAGCGACCGTTCGACAGCGCGGTCTGGATCGTCGACAATTGTAAGCGCCAAACGACGGCCACGCCCTGTCAACTCAGACCGATGGCGACGGTTTTCCTCTCTCGACATGGTGTTGTGAAGATGAGCATCAGCAAGTGGATCACGCACATCCGGCAAGATACTCAAAAGGCCGAAGCGTTCGACATGGTGACCTTAGAAGCTGCGCATCGCATTATCTCTCCTGTTGTCGATGCGGCATTGGACGGGCGAGGATTCGAGACAGTAGCGCCGCTAAAGTGGGTACGATGCGACGGGTCGCCCATTCGGCAAATATTTGCATTCCCGGCATGGAAGGGCGGTGTAATAGCGCCTAGCTGGGGTCTGTCCTTTGACTTTGTTCCGCACGTATCGGGTAGTTCTGTTCGATGGCACCGAACCAATAAGTCTGCAATGTTTGATCTCACTGTCGATGCGCGCGACAGGGCCTTAGATCTAAGCCTGATTCGCGGAGAGCAGATGGTCGCTCAAAAATCGGCACCGATTGTGAAAACCGCGATCGTGCGAGCAGACGAATTTTGGCGACGGGTAAATTCGGTAGAGGACGTCGTCCCGGCGTTCGAATGGCTGCGAGACTATCTGTCGAATGGAGGCTTGGGTTTCTACAACTATGTTCAGCATCCGATCGCGCTCGCATTTGTGCTCGCGAGGACAGGCGACGCAGTTGGCGCACGTCGAGAACTGGACCGCTTTCTAGTACGGCGTTCGCCGGAAGACTCGGTTTCAAGACGGCTCGGCGAGTTGCTCATTAAAGCCACCTCCGTAGCATGATCGCGGGCGGATAGAAATGTTTCCCGCGCAACGGGGAACGACAGTGCCGATGAACACGCGTTGAACGTCCGCTTGCGGGTGGCGCGACTGTCCCCTTCGGGTCGATCACGGCCCTTGATGAAGTGACGGCAAAAGCAATCTCAGACCTGATCTGACGCTGACTGAGACATCAGGTCTTGACTTACGCAAATTCAAACGCGCCGAACCAAGCGCACCCGACTAAGCGCACCGCCCCACGGCCCCACCGCTGTCACAACACCGTCCACCTCGCGCCACGCGTGCCGAAACACACAGCGTCAAACCCGCTGCAGATGCGCATCGACGAGCGGCGCGAGCGTATCGGCATGCACGGCCGCGAGATCGTGCCGGCCGCCCGGCACCAGATGCAGCCGCGCATCGGGCAGCCGTTCGAGCAGGCGCTGGCCGGCCGCGACCGGGCTGATCGGATCGTCGTCTCCCCACAGCAGCAGCGTCGGTTGTGCGATGCGTCCGATCGCGTCGGACAGGTCGACGTGCAACGTCAGGAACCAGTCGGGCAAGTGCGGATTTGCGCGCGCGAAATCGGTGCGCCAGTCCTGCGCGCCGAGGCCGCGCATGTCGAGGCCGCCGGACGTGACCGTCAGCACCAGATGCGTGACGAGTGCCGGACGTTCGAGCGCCGCGTGCATCGCAATGACCCCGCCCATCGATTGCGCGATCACGGCGGTCGGCCGGTCGATCGTGTGCAGCACGCGGCGCACGAGGCCGTCGAAATCGGTGACGTCGGGATCGGCCGGCGTGTCGCCGAAGCCCGGATAGCCGACGATGCGCCGTTCGGCCGGATGCACGAGGCGGCTCGCGAGCGGCTGCCAGAACGCGGTGCTGCCCGACGCGCCGGGGAGGAAAAGCAGTTGCGAAGGAACGGGCATCGGGCGGTGATTTTCCAGTAAAAGAAGGATGGCGAACGTGACCTGACGGCGCGTCAGCAGCGGCCGGTGCGCAGCGCGACGGCCCACTCGTCGCGGCCGCGCGCGGCTGCCGTGTCGGCAGCCATCTGCCAGTCGTATTCGACGGTATGAAGTTCGGCGTGCCAGCCCGCCGGCGTGCGCGACACGATCGCATAGCGCGCGTGCGGCGAGCCGGTTTCGATCCGGTGCGGATACGGCAAATCGTCCGCATAGGCCGGCAGCCCGACGCTTCCAGGGTTGACGATCGTGCGGCCGTCGGCGAGCCGCGCGACGCGCGGCACATGCGTGTGGCCGCACAGGATCAGCGACGCCGGCTCGTCTCCGGCGCGCTGCGCGATTTCGTCGGGCGTCGCCGCGCGGCAGCCGTCGCGCGTCACCGTTTCGAGAAAATAGTCGAGGTCGCTCGCGGGCGTGCCGTGCACCAGCAGCACGTCGTCGCCGAGCGTCGCGCGTTCAGGCAATGCGGCGAGCCACGCGCGGTGGCGCTCGTGCAGCGTGTCGTGCGCCCAACGGTCGGACAGCCCCATCGCGTCGCGCGTGCGCTCCAGCAGTTGCCGTTCGTGATTGCCGCGGATCGTCGGCAGATCGAGTGCGATCAGGCGATCGGCCGTTTCCGCCGGATGGAGCGCGCCCGAGACGATATCGCCGAGATTGACGATCACGTCGGCGCCGCGGCGGCGCACGTCGTCGAGCACCGCGTCGAGCGCGGCGAGGTTGCCGTGGATGTCGGACAGCGCAGCGATTTTCATGGCGGGGCGAGTCGAGCCGGGGAAGCCGATTGTCGCGAATTCGGCGCGGGCCGTCCAATCGCTTCGACGGCGGGCGCAGTGCCATTCACGAGGCCGGTGCCGGTCGCCCGACGCGTCAGTCCGTCGCGAGGCGCGCGTATATCGCGAAATCGCCGGGCACGCCGCGCCCCCAGTACGACGGCGCGAGATCGTACGCGATTTCGGCCGAGCGATTCGCGGTGGACACCGTATGCAGCCCGATCGTGCCGGCGAGCGCGCCGGACGCATCGTCGACGATCGCGAGACGGCGGATCGAATCCGGCTGCGCCGATTCGATCGCGTCGAACAGCGGCAGCAGGTCATCGCGCGAGCGCAGGTTCCAACTCGTGTGACGGACGACGTCGGGCACCGACAGGTACGCGTACCACGCATCGAGATCGGTACGCTCGAGCTGGCGCAGCGACAGGCCGGGAAAGCCGCAGCGCGGCGGCGCGTCGATTCTCATCGTTCACGCCGAGCGGCGGCGAACGGCAACGGCGACATGCGGTCCATGGCGGCGGGCTCCTCGAAAGGCGGTGCTCGATTATCCGGCGCTGGTTCCTCGGTTGTACAGCGGTGCTATCCAAAGATGGCGGCCGGCTTCAGCGCATGGCCGCATGCGCGCCGCAGCGCCGGTTGCATCGTCAGCGGCATCGGCAAGTCGCCGTGCACTGCGTCATTTCCCATCCTTCACGACCTTCGCGACGCGGCGGCATGCACCATGCCCGCCGCGACGCACGATGCTGCACGCGACAATATTTTTTTCTTTCATCTAAATTTCTATTTGTAATCATTCAATCGATTCCGCGTGCGATAAAACCGCTGCGCGAAAATCAGAAAAAATGACATGCACGCATCGAATTATTCGGAATAAAGTGCCGAAAAATTCGGCCTGCACAATGCGGGCGCGACACATCGTAGCGTAGCGGCACGCCCAGCGTTGACGAGCAAAGCGCGCGACATCCGCATAACGTAAAGCCGCAAAATAATTCTCGGCACAATTTGATGGAATTTTTCAGAAATCACCAATGTTTCATCTGCGCCGAATTACAGTATCAACAAACAATCGTCCGGGAGCCTCAGTCATGTCAGTGAAACGAATCGGCGCGGTATTGCTTGCGGCATGCATGATGCTCACGGCACCGCTCGCCCACGCGCAGACGCAATACTCGACGGACTGGCTCGCCAACACGTTCGGCACGCTCGCCGCGCACGTCGGCAACGGCGCGCGCTCGCTGTGGGTCGCGCCCGAAGGGGTGATCTATACGTCGTCGCGCTGGGACGAGAACGCCGGCGGCGTCGCGATCTACCAGAACGGGCAGACGCTCGGCACGATCGGCATCCATGACGAGTTCCAGGGCGGCGCGATCACCGGCAACGCGAATTCGCTGTTCGTCGCGCTCGGCTACAACCGCACGTTCGGCAGCGGCTCGGTGGGGCGCTACAACCGCAGCACGAACCAGCGCGACCTGCGCATCCCGGTCAGCACGTGGACGGGCATCCAGTACGCCGACGTGATCACCGGCCTCGCGACGGCCGGCAACCTGCTGTACGCGAGCGACTTCTACGGCAACCGCGTGCGCGTGTACACGACGGACGGCGTGTGGCAGCGCGACATCGCGGTGTCGGGGCCGGGCGCGCTCGCGCTCGACGCGGCCGGCAACCTGTGGGTTGCGCGCAAGAGCGCGGGCGTGGTCGCGCAGTTCAGCCCGAGCGGCGCCGCGCTGGGCACGATCCAGATGGCGGCCCGCGCGCGGCCGGCTTCGCTTTATTTCGATGCGCCGAGCGGGCAGTTGCTGGTGGGCGATGAAGGCCCGGACATGAACATCAAGATCTACGCGCTCGCGGGCCAGCCCGCGCAGGTCGGCACGTTCGGCGTGCAGGGCGGCTATCTCGACACGACGACGGGCATCAAGGGGCAGGTCGGCGACAAGCGCTTCACGCGCATCGCGGGCATCGGCAAGGACGCGGCCGGCAACCTGTACGTGCTGAACAACACGTGGGGCGGCGGCTGGGATCTCGGCCGCAACGGCAGCACCGACCTCCATTCGTACAGCCCGACCGGCCTCTTGCAATGGAAGTTGCAGGCGCTGAACTTCGAGGCAGCCGCGGCGCCCGATCCGCTCACCGACGGCGCGTTCTTCTACAGCGGCAACACCGTGTATACCGGCACCGCGGGCGGCACGTTCGTCGCGAACACGATCGATCCGTTCACCTATCCGAAGGATCCGCGCCTCGACATGAACGACTATCAGCGCGGCCAGCATTTCGGTCAGCTCGCGCGGGTGAACGGCACGCGGATGCTCGTCGCGACCGGGCAGAACCCCGGCAACTACAACATCTATCACTTCAACGCGGCGAACGGCTACATCGCGATTCCAGACGGTTCGATCCCCGGCAAGCCATTCAATACGAGCCTGCAGGCGACCGCCGGTTTCATGCTCGACGACAACGGCGACGTCTGGGCCGGCCTCGATCGCACCAATACGATCTCGCACTATCCGATGACGGGCCTCGACGCGACCGGCAAGCCGTCATGGGGCAAGCCGGTGCAGATTCCGATTCCGCGCACGGTGCTGCCGCTCACGCGGATCATCTATCAGGCCGACAGCGACACGATGATCCTCGCGCAGGGCATCGCGGGCACCTGGGACTGGACGGCGATGAACGGGCACATCGAGGTCTATCGCGGCTGGAAAGCCGGCAATACGACCACGCCGAACGTCGCGATCGACCTGACCAGCGCGAACCCGAAGTCGATCGCGGCAGCAGGCCATTACCTGTTCGTCGGCTACGTGCACACGGTGCCGAACGTCGACGTGTTCGATCTGAACACCGGCAGCCTCGTCACCACGCTGACGAACTCGAACACCGCGGCGATGGATGTCGGCAACGACGTCGACTCGATGTACGGAATTCGCGCGTATCTGCGCTCGACGGGCGAGTACGTGATCACGAAGGACAATTACAACGGTTCGAGTCTCGTCGTGTATCGCTGGCGGCCGTGACGCGCGTGTGGCGCGCGGCCGCCGCGCATCAGAACGACACCGTGGTCGTCAGCGTGACGAGCCGCGGCTCGCCGACCGCCACGATCAGGTTGCTGTTGCTCGACGGGTAGTAGGTCTTGTCGAGCAGGTTCTTCACGTTCAGCTGGATGCGCGTTGGGAACTTGCCGACCATCGTTTCATACGCGGCGAACGCATCGACCGTCACGTAGCCGGGCAGCGTGAAGCTGTTCGCGGTGTCGCCGGGCCGCGCGCCGACCAGCCGCGCGCCGCCGCCGAAGCGCCAGCGTCCGGGCAGATTCGCGATCGCCGTGTCGTACACCGCGAACAGGCTGCCGGTGTGGCGCGCGACGTTGACGAGCGGCGTGTCGCTGTCGCGATCGTTCGCGTTCGTGTAGGCGTAGCTGCCGATCAGGCTCAGGTGCCGCGTGAGCTGCCCGGCGACGTCGAGCTCGATCCCGCGCGAGCGCGCGGTGCCGATCGTCGACGTGAGGTCGCCCACGGTGACCGCGACGTTGCGCTTGTCGATCTGGTAGGCGGCGAGCGTGCCGCTGATCGCGGGCGTCATGCTGAACTTCAGCCCGGCCTCCAGCACGCGGCCGAATTCCGGCGCGAGCGGCGCGGCCACGTTCGACGCGACGTTCGGCTTGAACGAGCGGCTCACGTTCGCGTACGCGGTCAGCGACGGCGTGAGCGCATACGCGAGCCCGAACTGCGGTAGCCACACGTTGCCGTGCGAGCGGTCGGCGAACACGAACGGCCGGCCCATTCCCGATTCCTGCTGCCAGTCCTCCCAGCGCAGCCCCGCCGACGCGGTGAGCCGCTCGGTGAGCTTCACCGTGTCCTGCACGATCATCGAATACGCGTGGACTTTCGACAGCGAATCGCTTTGCTTGGCGCTGACCGTGCCGCCCGGCGCGAGCAGGCCGTACACGGGATCGTAGAGATCGAAGCCCTTGGTCGCCGTGCCGCGGATCGTGTCGCCGCGGAAGCTGCGTTGCCGTTCGTATTCGCCGCCGATGTACAGCGCATGGTGCATCCCGGCGAGCGTCAGGTTGCCGAGCAGGCCGAGCGTCGCGATCTGATCGGCGTCGTTGCGGCCGAGGTTCGCGTCGGACGAGCGCGTCAGCGCGCCGGTCTTGCTGTTGAACGCAGTCGCGCGCGTGAGGTACTGATCGTAGCGATCGCGGCCCCAGCCGTAGGTCGCGCGGACACGCCAGGCGTCGGAGAAGCGATGCTCGATGCGCGCGCGCAGCGTTTCCTGGATGCCGGCGCTCTGCGACCACGCCTCCTCGTAGCGGCGGTAGCGCAGCGCATCGTCGGGGCGGCCGTTGACGAGCACGGTGCCGCGGTCGAACGGCGTCGTGTAGTCGACGTATTGATAGGCGACGTCGATCGACGTGTTCGCGTCGTGCCACGACAGCGCGGGCGCGATCAGCGCATCGCGCTCGCGGCCGAAGCTGCGCCAGTAGCGGCTCGTGTCGTATTCGCCGGTGAGGCGGAACGCGAGCGTGCCGCCGGCGACCTGCCCCGGCTTGCCGAGCGGACCGGTGAGGTCGAACTGCGCGCTGCTGCCGCCGTGGCTCGTGCGCGATGCCGAGATCGAGCCGCCGAATTCGGCCTCCGGCTTGCGCGTGACGAGATTGATCACGCCGCCCGGGTCCTGCATCCCGTACAGCAGCGAAGCCGGGCCCTTCAGCACTTCGACGCGATCGATCGTCGCGAGATAGCTGTGCAGCACCGGCGTACGGACGCCGTCGACGAGCACCGAGCCGTCGTTGTTCGAACCGAAGCCGCGCTTGATGAACGCATCGCGCGTGCCGCCGAGCGTGTTGGTCTGCGTGATGCCGCTGACGTTGCCGAGCACGTCGTCGAGCGAGTTCGCGTGCTGGTCCTCCATCACGGCGCTGCTGACGACGGCGATCGATTGCGGAATGTCCTTGAGCGCGCGATCGTCGCCGCCCGCGATGCTGCTGGTGCGCGGCTGGTAGCCGACGGTCGGATCGGCGACCGCCGACGCGCTGACGCTGATCGCCGGCAGTTCGCGCTCGGCCGCGGGCGGCGCGGCGGGCGACGCCGCGTCGGCCGCCGAGGCCGCCGAGGCAGGCGCGGCACGCTGGGCCTGCGCGTGTGCGCCGCCGGCGACGCAAAGGGTGATCAGGGCAGGCAGGCCCGCGCGCCACGGACGCAAAGCCCGCGCGCGGCGGAGCGGTCGACGAAATGACATGAATCGTTCAATGACGGAGTGCTGAGGAAAGAGCCGCAGCGTCCGAATGCGTCACCGCGGCAGGATGCGCATGATATATGTAATGAGAATCGTTTTCAATTGTAAATGTGGGACGGCGCACGTCGAAGCCGTCGCGGCCGCGGCTCGCGAAGTGACCGCCGTGTGGGTGACACGTCGATCGTCTGCTGC
This sequence comes from Burkholderia vietnamiensis LMG 10929, assembly GCF_000959445.1. Classification (NCBI taxonomy): domain Bacteria; kingdom Pseudomonadati; phylum Pseudomonadota; class Betaproteobacteria; order Burkholderiales; family Burkholderiaceae; genus Burkholderia; species Burkholderia vietnamiensis. The sequence goes on from NZ_CP009630.1 coordinate 242,563, forward strand.
ATCGGGAACGGCGGCCTATGGCCGCCCGCGTGCCGCGTCTACAGGTCGAGCACGAGCAGGTCGCTGCGGGCACGCGAACAGCAGGGCATGAACTGGTCGCCGGCGGCCTGTTCCGCTTCCGTCAGATACGAATCGCGATGGTCGGGCTCGCCTTCGAGCACGCGCGTCACGCAGGTGCCGCATACGCCCTGCTCGCACGAGGTCAGCACGTCGATGCCGTGGGCCGCGAGCGCGGCGACGACCGTGCAATCCGCCGGCACGTCGACCACCTTGCCGCTGCTCGCGAGCCGGACCTGGAACGCGCGCTCCGCACCCGACGCGACGACCGCGCCGCCGAAGAACTCGTAGTGCAGCCGCGCGTCGGGCCAGCCGCGTGCGCGTGCGGCGTCCAGCACCGCGTCCATGAAGCCGCGCGGGCCGCAGACGTACAGGTGCGTGCCGGCAGGCGCCGCGTCGAGCGCGGCGGGGAGATCGAAGCGCTGCGCGGCGTCGCCGTCGTCGACGTGCAGGCGCGTGCGGTCGCGGAACGCGGCGGTATTGATCTGCTCGACGAACGCCATGCGTTCGAGCGAGCGCGCGCAGTAATGCAGGTCGAACGACTCGCCGGCCGCGGACAACTGTTCGGCCATGCTGAGCATCGGCGTGACGCCGATGCCGCCGGCGAGCAGCAGATGGTGTGAGGCGTCGCGCGCGAGAGGGAACTGATTGCGCGGCATGCCGATGCGCAGCGTGTCGCCCTGCCTGACCTCATCGTGAATCGCACGTGAGCCGCCGCGGCCGTCGGCGTCGCGCAGCACCGCGATCCGATAGCGATCGCCGTGGCGCGGGTCGTTGCACAGCGAATACTGGCGCACGAGGCCGCCCGGCAGATGGACGTCGATATGGGCGCCAGCGTCGAAGCGCGGCAGCGGCGAACCGTCGTCGGCGACGAATTCGAAGCCGCAGATGTCGCGCGCTTCCTGCCACTTGCGGGCGACCCGGACGGTCAGCGTCGGCGCGCTCACGACGCCGCCTCGATCCGCACGACCGCACCCGCGGCCGACGGCGCGCCGGCCGCCTCCTCGGCGGCGAGCAACCGGTCGATCACCTTGCGCGACAGCACGCCGCCCGCGTCGATATTGAGCTTCAGCAGCTTGCGCTCGGGCCATTGCTCGAGATTGCGCTGCTGGCGCTCGAGCATCTCGAGATCCTCGGCGAAGATCTTGCCCTGGCCTTCGCGGATCGTCGCGGTCAGCGCATCGTCGTCGGGCCGGAAGTTGCGCGCCATTCCCCAGAAATACCAGATCGAACCGTCGGTTTCCGGCGTGATGAAATCGACGACGATCGACGACGCCTTGTGCTCCGCCGGCGCGTCGTAGCCGCCGTGGCCCGCATGCGCGACGCCCACTTCGATCATCACGTGGCTCGGTGGCGTGAAGCGGCAGATCTGCCAGCGGTCGACCGGCACGTCGTCGGCGAGCCCGTTGCCGCGCAGCGCCATCTGCCAGAACGGCGGCGGCATCACGTTGTGCATGAAGCGGCTCGTGACGACTTCGTCGCCGTGGCTGGTGGTCTTCGGCGGTGCTTCGTCGATTTCCTTCTGGCCGATGCTCGTCGCGTGCACGTAGGTCTCGTGCGTGAGGTCCATCAGGTTGTCGATCATCAGCCGGTAGTCGCAACGGATGTGATACAGGCCGCCGCCGTGCGCCCACGCCGGATCGTCGGCCCACGTCAGCGCGGGCAGGGCGGCCGGATCGGCGCGGGACGCATCGCCCGGCCACACCCACACGAAGCCGTAACGCTCGACCACCGGAAAGCTGCGGATCGCCGGAAAGCCGCCGACGCGCTGGCCGGGCATCGCCGCCGTCTTGCCGTTGCAGCCCATCTCCAGCCCGTGATAGCCGCAGACGAGCACGCCGTCGCGCACGAAGCCGAGCGACAGCGGCGCGCCGCGGTGCGGGCAGAAATCCTCGAGCGCGGCGACGCGGCCGTCCGCCGCGCGATAGAACACCATCGATTCGTTGCAGATTTTGCGGCCGAGCGGCTTGCCGTCGATTTCATCGGGCGTGCATGCCACGTACCAAGCGTTCTTGAGAAACACGTTCGTCGTCTCCTTCGGGGCGGTGCCGGTGGTCGGCACTTCTTCATTCCGTGTACTGAATGAGATTCAGTGTACTTATCGAAATGGGCGACGACAAGGCGGGCGGTATACTGGTTTTCCCGGCCAATGGCGCGACGCTGCGCGATGCCGCTGGCGCGCGCAACCGCGCGCGCCGCCTTATGTGACCGACTCATCCATGGAAAAAACGAACCCCGCCGACGTGCCGGCTTTCCCGTTCGATCTGTACGACGAACCGGGGCACCTGATCCGGCGCGCGCACCAGATCGCGGTGGCGATGTTCTACGAGAAGCTGGGGCGCGACGTCACGCCGGTGCAGTACGCGGTGCTGAGGATGCTCCAGGAAAGCCCCGGGCTCGACCAGGTGACGCTGGCGCAGCGCGTCGCGCTCGACACGTCGACGACCGCCGATCTGGCGGCGCGCCTCGAAGCGAAAGGGTTGATCGTGCGCGAAGTGCTGCCGCGGCGGCAGCGGCGCCTGCTGTTGACGCCGGCGGGCGTCGAACTGCTCACGCATCTGATTCCGTCGGTGCAGGCGTTGCGCGCGGGCCTGTTCGACGGGATGGGCGAAGACGACTCACGCGAACTGGTGCGGCTGTTGCGCAAGTTCGTCCATTTGAACAACGAGCAAAGCCGCGCGCCGTTGCGGGCCGCGGACGCGTCGTAGCGGCAGCGAGGCGCCATCGCGCCACGCGCGTCGAGCTACGGATCACGGCGGCACAACACTGCCGCCCGCATCATGCCTCCGGCGCGTGTCCTTCCAGCCGGCGCATCGCTTCGGCCACCTCGTTCCTGAAGCGCACCAGCGCCGCCTGCTCCGGCGCGGGCGGCTGCACGGCCGCCCACAGCATGTCGATCAGCTGCGTGGCCGTCGTTTCCGTGTCGAGCTTTCGGTGCCCGAGGATCGCGTCCCACAGCACGTGCTCGATCGGCCCGAACACCATCGAGCGCAGCAAGCTCAGCGGCATGTCGCCGCGCACCTGGCCGGCCGCCTGGCCGCGCGCCAGCACATCCATCAGCGGCGCCGTGTAGCGGCGCTGCAGCGCGGTCAGCTCGTCGCTCAGCGCATGCTGCTTCGCGCGGCCTTCCGACAGCACCAGCGCACACAGCCCCGTGCCGTTCACCAGCATCAGCCGCAGGTGCGTGCGCACGATGAACGCGAACTGCTGCTGCACCGACGCTTCCTGCGGCATGCCGAGTTCGAACGCGGCGATGATCTCGTCGTACCAGTCGGCGATCACGCGCGCACACAGCTCGCGCTTGCCGCGGAAATAGCTGAACACCGTCGCCTCCGACACGCCGACGCGCTGCGCGATCTCGGCAGCCGTCGCATGCTCGTAGCCCTTTTCGGCGAACACCTCGCGCCCGGCGCGCAGGATGTCCTGCACGCGCTGCTGGGACTTGCGCCCGGCGGGGGCGCGCGACGGCTCGGCGCGCTCGGCTTTGGCGGTGGCGGTCATGGTGTCGGGGCGGGCGTCTGTCATGCCCGCAATGATATCTGAGTGTCACTCAAAAAACTATTGACGCCAAACCGGACGACGCGCGAAACTGTGCGAAATATACGCTGCATTGGCTTAATGAATCGACGCATTGATCCGATTTGAGCGAAACTCAGAAATCGGCGCATGCGCAACTTTCTGGAGACGGAGGAGACATGATCAACCTGCCTGGCGTGCAATTCATGCTCGGTGAAGACATCGAGATGCTGCGCGACGCCGTCGCGACGTTCGCGGCGAAGGAAATCACGCCGCGCGCGGCGGAGGTCGACCGCACCGACCAGTTTCCGATGGATCTGTGGAAGAAGTTCGGCGATCTCGGCGTGCTCGGCATGACCGTCTCCGAGGAATACGGCGGCGCGAACCTGGGCTACACGGCGCACATGGTCGCGATGGAGGAGATCTCGCGCGCCTCGGCGTCGATCGGCCTGTCGTACGGCGCGCACTCGAACCTGTGCGTGAACCAGATCCACCGCAACGGCAGCGACGCGCAAAAGCGCAAGTACCTGCCGAAGCTCGTGTCGGGCGAACACATCGGCGCGCTCGCGATGAGCGAGCCGAACGCCGGCTCCGACGTCGTCAGCATGAAGCTGCGCGCGGACAAGCACGGCGACCGCTACGTGCTCAACGGCACGAAGATGTGGATCACCAACGGCCCCGACTGCGACACGCTGGTGGTCTACGCGAAGACGGACGTCGACGCCGGCTCGCGCGGCATCACCGCGTTCATCGTCGAGAAGGGGATGAACGGCTTCTCGGTCGCGCAGAAGCTCGACAAGCTCGGCATGCGCGGCTCGCACACGGGCGAGCTGGTGTTCCAGGACGTCGAGGTGCCGGAGGAGAACATCCTCGGCCAGCTCAACGGCGGCGTGAAGGTGCTGATGAGCGGCCTCGACTACGAGCGCGCGGTGCTGTCGGGCGGCCCGACGGGCATCATGGCCGCGTGTCTCGACGCGGTGGTCCCGTATATCCACGACCGCAAGCAGTTCGGCCAGTCGATCGGCGAATTCCAGCTGATCCAGGGCAAGGTCGCCGACATGTACACGACGTTCCAGGCGTGCCGCGCGTATCTGTACGCGGTCGGCCGCCATCTCGACTCGGCCGGCAGCGACCACCTGCGCCAGGTGCGCAAGGACTGTGCGGGCGTGATCCTGTACACGGCCGAGAAGGCCACCTGGATGGCCGGCGAGGCGATCCAGATCCTCGGCGGCAACGGCTACATCAACGAATATCCGGTCGGCCGGCTGTGGCGCGATGCGAAGCTGTACGAGATCGGCGCCGGCACCAGCGAGATCCGCCGCATGCTGATCGGCCGCGAGCTGTTCGCGGAAACGATGTAACGCCCCACGTCACGCGAACGGAGCCTCGCCGATGCCGATCATCGAATCGAAACTGAACCCGCGCTCGGAAGACTTCCGCGCGAACGCCGCGGCGCTGGAGGCCGTCGTCGCCGATCTGCGCGCGAAGATCGAACAGCTCGCGCAAGGCGGCGGCCAGGCCGCGCGCGACAAGCACCTCGCGCGCGGCAAACTGCTGCCGCGCGACCGGATCGCCCAGCTGCTCGACCCCGGTGCGCCGTTCCTCGAGCTGTCGCAGCTCGCCGCGAACGGGATGTACAACGACGACGCGCCGGGCGCGGGCCTGATCACCGGGATCGGCCGCATCGCCGGCCGCGAATGCGTGATCGTGTGCAACGACGCGACGGTCAAGGGCGGCACCTACTACCCGATGACCGTGAAGAAGCATCTGCGCGCGCAGGAAATCGCCGCGGAAAACCGCCTGCCGTGTGTGTACCTCGTCGATTCGGGCGGCGCGAACCTGCCGAATCAGGACGACGTGTTTCCCGATCGCGACCACTTCGGCCGGATCTTCTACAACCAGGCGACGATGTCGGCCGCGGGCATCGCGCAGATCGCGGTCGTGATGGGCTCGTGCACGGCCGGCGGCGCGTACGTGCCGGCGATGAGCGACGAGTCGATCATCGTGAAGAACCAGGGGACGATTTTCCTCGGCGGACCGCCGCTCGTGAAGGCCGCGACCGGCGAGGAAGTGAGCGCCGAGGATCTCGGCGGCGGCGACGTGCACACGCGGCTGTCGGGCGTGGTCGACCACCTCGCGCAGAACGACGCGCACGCGCTGTCGATCGCCCGCAACATCGTCAGCCATCTCGCGCCGAAGATCGCCGCGCCGGTCGCGCTGCGCGAGCCGAAGCCGCCGCGCTACGACGCGCGCAGCCTGTACGGCGCGATTCCGGTCGATACGCGCAAGCCGTTCGACGTGCGCGAGGTGATCGCGCGGATCGTCGACGATTCGGAATTCGATGAATTCAAGGCGCGCTTCGGCACGACGCTCGTCACGGGCTTCGCGCACATCTGGGGCCATCCGGTCGGGATCGTCGCGAACAACGGCATCCTGTTCTCCGAATCGGCCGTGAAGGGCGCGCATTTCATCGAGCTGTGCTGCCAGCGCAAGATCCCGCTCGTGTTCCTGCAGAACATCACCGGCTTCATGGTCGGCCGCAAGTACGAGAACGAAGGCATCGCGCGCCACGGCGCGAAGATGGTGACGGCCGTGTCGAACGCGAAGGTGCCGAAGTTCACGGTGATCATCGGCGGCTCGTTCGGCGCGGGCAACTACGGAATGTGCGGCCGCGCGTTCGGCGCGCGCTTCCTGTGGATGTGGCCGAACGCGCGTATCTCGGTGATGGGCGGCGAGCAGGCGGCCTCGGTGCTCGCCACCGTGCGTCGCGACGGGATCGAGGCGAAGGGCGGCACGTGGTCGGCCGACGAAGAGGAAGCGTTCAAGCAGCCGATCCGCGATCAATACGAGCGCCAGGGCCATCCGTACTACGCGAGCGCGCGGCTGTGGGACGACGGCGTGATCGATCCGGCGCAGACGCGCGACGTGCTCGGGCTCGGCCTCGCCGCGTCGATGAATGCGCCGATCGACGAGACGCGCTTCGGCGTGTTCCGCATGTGACGGCGCGGAGGACTCACCGATGCGATACGAAACGATCAAGGTAACCGAGGCCGGCCGCGTGGCGACCGTCACGCTCGCGCGGCCGGACGTGCGCAACGCGTTCAACGAGACGACGATCGCCGAGCTGACCACCGCGTTCGAATGGCTCGACGCGCATGCGGGCGTGCGGGCGGTCGTGCTCGCCGCCGAAGGCGCGGCGTTCTGCGCGGGCGCGGACCTGAACTGGATGAAGAAGATGGCCGGTTACTCGGACGCCGAGAACCGCGCCGACGCGCGCAAGCTCGCGCGCATGCTCGAGGCGATCCACGGCTGCAGCAAGCCGGTGATCGCGCGCGTGCACGGCGACGCGTACGCGGGCGGCGTGGGCCTCGTCGCGGCGGCCGACATCGCGATCGCGGCCGACGGCGTGAAGTTCTGCCTGTCGGAAGCGCGGCTCGGGCTGATCCCCGCGACGATCGCGCCGTACGTGGTGCGCGCGATGGGCGAGCGGGCGGCGCGCCGCTACTTCACGACGGCCGAAGTGTTCGACGGCGCGCGCGCCGCGTCGCTCGGCTTCGTTCACGACACGGTGCCGGCCGCGGCGCTCGACGACACGGTCGCGAAGCTGGCCGCGACGCTCGTCGCGAACGGCCCCGACGCGGTGCGGGCCTGCAAGCGGCTCGTTGCCGACGTGGCCGGCCGGCCGCTCGACGCGACGCTCATCGAGCAGACCGCCGACTGGATCGCGCGCACCCGCGCCGGCGCGGAAGCGCGCGAAGGGATCGCGTCCTTCCTCGAAAAACGCACGCCTTCGTGGCGTGACTGACGGCGTGCCCATCACTTTCCGGACGACATCGAAGCCATGTTCGACAAGATTCTGATCGCCAATCGCGGCGAAATCGCCTGCCGCGTCGCCGCGACGTGCAAACGTCTCGGGATTGCGAGCGTCGCCGTCTATTCCGACGCGGACGCGAACGCGAAGCACGTCGCCGCCTGCGACGAAGCCGTGCACATCGGCGGCTCGGCGGCCGCGGACAGCTACCTGCGCATCGAGCGCATCATCGACGCCGCGCGCGCCACCGGCGCGCAGGCCATCCACCCCGGCTACGGCTTCCTGTCCGAGAACGAGGATTTCGCGCAGGCGTGTCACGCGGCCGGCATCGCGTTCATCGGGCCGCCGGTCGACGCGATCGCCGCGATGGGCTCGAAGGCGGCCGCGAAGGCGCTGATGCACGCGGCGGCGGTGCCGCTCGTGCCCGGCTATCACGGCGACGACCAGATGCCGGCCCATCTGCATCGCGAAGCCGACCGGATCGGCTACCCGGTGCTGCTGAAGGCGAGTGCGGGCGGCGGCGGCAAGGGGATGCGCGTGGTCGAGCGCTCGGAGGACTTCCCGGCGGCGCTCGCGTCGTGCCAGCGCGAGGCCGCGAGCAGCTTCGGCAACGATCGCGTGCTGATCGAGAAGTACCTGACGCGGCCGCGTCACGTCGAAGTGCAGGTGTTCGGCGACACGCACGGCAACACCGTCTACCTGTTCGATCGCGACTGCTCGGTGCAGCGTCGTCACCAGAAGGTGCTCGAGGAAGCGCCGGCGCCCGGCCTGCACGACGACGTGCGGCAGGCGATGGGCGAAGCGGCCGTCGCGGCGGCGCGCGCGGTCGGCTACGTCGGCGCGGGCACCGTCGAATTCATCATGACGGGCGACGCGTTCTATTTCATGGAAATGAACACGCGGCTGCAGGTCGAGCATCCGGTGACCGAGATGGTCACGGGGCTCGATCTCGTCGAATGGCAGCTGCGCGTCGCCGCGGGCGAGCCGCTGCCGTTGCAGCAGCACGAGCTGCGCGTGCAGGGCCATGCGATCGAGGCGCGCCTCTATGCGGAGAATCCGGCGCGCGGCTTCCTGCCGTCCACCGGCACGCTCAGGCATTTGCGGCTGCCGGACGGCGTCGAGTTCGCGATCGGCGCGCCGGTGCGCGTCGACAGCGGCGTGCGCGAAGGCGATGCGATCACGCCGTTCTACGATCCGATGATCGCGAAGCTGATCGTGCACGGCGCGGATCGCGCGGAAGCGCTCGGCCGGATGCTGCGCGCGCTGCGCGCGTGCGAAGTGGTCGGGCTGCACACCAACGCAGCGTTTCTGCAGCGGATCGTCGCGTGCGAGCCGTTCACGATGCCCGATCTCGACACGGGCCTGATCGAGCGCAATCACGACGCACTGTTCGCGCCGCGCAAGCCGCCGCGCGCGGCGCTCGCGCTGGCGTGCGCCGCGCTCTTCGCGCGCGAGCGCGACGCGGCCGCGCATGCGGGCCGCTCGCCGTGGTGCGCGCTGCCGGATTGGCGTCTGAACGCCGGCTATCGCCGCACGCTCGAATGGCATGAGCCGGAGCGCGAAGTGGACCTGACGGTCGCGTACGACGACGACGGCGGCCGTGCGTGCCTCGCGATCGGCGACGCCGCCGCGCAGCCGTTCGAGTGGACGCGCGGCGCGACGCCGCTCGACTTCGACGTGACGCTCGGCGGCGTGCGCAGCAGCGGGCGCGTCTATGCCGACGGCGATACGTTCCACGTGTTCACGCAGGGCGCGGCCGAGACGTTCGAATGGCGCAACCTGCTCGCGCATGCGGGCGATGCCGAGCACGGCGGCGGCCGCCTGACCGCGCCGATGCCCGGCAAGGTGATCGCGGTGCTGGTCGAGCCGGGCCAGAAGGTCGAGGCCGGCACGCCGCTGATCGTGATGGAAGCGATGAAGATGGAGCACACGATCGGCGCGCCGGGGCCGGGTGTCGTCGCCGAAGTGCTGTACGGCGTCGGCGATCAGGTCGCCGATGGCGCGCAACTGCTGATGATGGCGGAAGGCTGACGCAGGCAGCGGCCGAGCGTCGGCCGGCGGGCCGGGCGAGACGCCGGCTGCCGTCGCAGCGGCAGCGGCAGCGGCAAGCAGCAGGTTGATCGGCGTTGGCAACGCGTGAAAAGCCCGCGCTCGGGCGCACGTTCGAGTGGCCGGGCGCCCGCGCGGCGCATGACGATCCATGACAGTCGGGCGGCGCACGCTACGTTAGACTGGCGGATAGTTCGCGCGGCTGCCGGCCGCGCTACACTGCGTCCAGTCCATCTCTCCTCCCGCCCACGATGAAGTCTCCTGTCCTGAACGGCCTGCGTATCGGTATCACGATCGGCCTGCGCACCGCCGACGAAAGCATGTGGATCAACGGCATCAAGCAGAACGCACTGTTTCTCGCGAAGCTGCTGATGGCGTCGCCGCACGGCTACCGCGTGACGCTGGTCAACACGACCGACGTGCCGTTGACCGACGCGCTGCCGTGGGATCGCACCGTGTACGACACGCGCGCGTTCGCCGACATGAAGGATGCGCTCGACGTGGTGATCGAGCTGGGCGGCCAGATCGACGGCGCGCAGACGGCCTACCTGAAGGCGCGCGGCGCGAAGCTCGTCAGCTACTGCTGCGGCGTCGAGTACATCAACGCGATGGAGTCGATGCTGTTCGGCCGCCGGATGTGGGATTCGCTGTTCATCAACCGCGGCTACGACGAGGTGTGGGCGATTCCGCAGATCGCGCCGTCGTCGCTGCCGTTCCTGCAGTCGCTGCGCCGCTGTCCGGGGCGCGTGGTGCCGTTCGTGTGGGACCCGATGTTCGTCACCGAGCGTGCGGCCGTGCTGCCCGGGCACGGCGAATACCGGCCGCGCACCGAGCCCGGCAAGCGGCTCACGGTGATGGAGCCGAACCACGACGTCGTGAAGTTCTGCGTGTATCCGATGCTGATCATCGACGAAGCGTATCGGCGCGACCCCGACGCGATCTGCTTCACGCACGTGACGAACGCCGACCGGCTTGCGCACGACAGCCCCGAGTTCGTGATGCTGATGAACTACCTGGACATCGTGCGCGCGGGCAAGGCTAGCTTCGTCGGGCGCTTCGAGACGCCGCTGTTCCTCGCCGACATGACCGACGTCGTCGTGTCGCATCAATGGTCGAACCCGCTCAACTACTTCTATTTCGACGTGTGCTGGCAGGGCTATCCGCTCGTGCACAACGCCAGCCTCGCGCCCGATCTCGGCTACTACTATCCGGACAACGACGTGCAGAAGGGCGCGGATGCGCTGCTGCACGCGCTGCATACGCACGACGACGACTGGGAAGGCTACACGCGGCGTCAGCGCGAGATCCTGCGCCGCTACACGTCGGCGAACCCGGCGCTGGTCGCCGAATACGACGCGCTGTTCGCGAATCTGATCGGCGCGACGCTCGCGTGACGGGCAACGCGATTCCCGGATTCAGGTCCGAGACAATCGCTGGCGACGCGATAAAAAAAGAAACCGTCGAAACGGGGAGATTCGACGGTTTGAAGGCACGAAAATCGACGGCTCCGAGGGGGAAGTCCGTCAGAAATAATTTTATAGGTTAACTGGTCTGAAAGATTGTTAAACATCTTTCGGCAGATAATCGTAAGATTATTTGAAGATCAATTGTCTATTTGATTTTTCAAAATTGCGTTTCGTGAGTTATCAATCCCGCTTGCGGCAGCGGCATTCGATCCGGCCGCGACCGGACACTTAATATTCGCTATTGATTGTTCTGCCGCGTGGCGCGACGGCGTTGCGTTTCGGCAGATTCGGCGGATTCGGCCGCCAATATCGAAAATACATAATCGTCACATCAAATTAATAACGTTCAGGCGTTTTCGAACAAATCGAACCATGCTGAGTGTCGGCGGATGAGAGGCGCCGGCGGCCGAACCCGATTGTTTCCGAATCGGCGGGTTATGTGACCTGTCGCACCGTCAATGAATCGGGTACGTGGTGTATTAATGGTATTTGAATATCCTTGACAATGCCGTGTTTGACGGCGCGCCGGCATGAAACGTACGCTGTCGGAAAAGATGAAAACCTGAGGATGGGCCGGGTAAGCGGTGGCACGTGTCGTGGTCGGCATCTGCCATATGTTTCGTGAGCGCGGGCCGTCCATCGGCGGCTCGCCATTTGCCGGAGCGCCGGATGAATGCGGTCGAACCTCGCCTGGAGGCTAACAGGGAACGGAATCGGGACGATATCGAGTGCGTGTTCGGCGCGTCGGACGATCACCCGGATTCCGCGTCGGTACGCAGTTTCGTCGAAAGCCGGCTCGGGTTCGCGCGCGAGCCCGTATGCCGGGCCGATCTGTCCGGCGGCGTTCTGTATCACGAATGCCTCGCGCGGTTGCGCTGGGGCGCGGGCGAGAGTTTGGCGCCAGGCGCATTTCTGCCGCGCCTCGAGGCGCTCGGCCTGATGCGCTGGTTCGACCGGCTCGTGGTCGGCCGGACGATCGATGCGCTGCGTGCCGATCCGAATGCCGTATACGGCTGCAACATCGCGGCGGCGAGTGCGGTGCTCGACAGCGCGTGGCTAGCGATCTTCCGGCGCCTCGAACGTGAGCCGTCGGTTGCAGCGCGGCTGGTCGTCGAGATCACGGAGACGGAGCCGCTGAACCCCGTTGCCGGGCGCGCGTTCGTGCATCGGTTCCGCCAGGCCGGCTGCCGCGTCGCGATCGACGATTTCGGCGTCGGCTACAGCGCGCTGAACAATCTGGTGGTCGGCAATCCGGACATCGTGAAGCTCGACCGGTCGGTGCTGTCGCTGATCAAGCGCAATGCGATCGGGCGCTACCAGTTTCGCCGGCTCATTGCGTTTGCGCACGAGAATGCGCGACACGTCGTCGTCGAAGGCGTCGAGAACGAACTCGACCGGGAGATTCTGGTGGATTCCGGCGTCGCGTGGGCGCAGGGCATCCGCTTCTCGTGGCGGTCGCCGGCCGCCGCGTGACAGCGTGGCAGCACGCGTCGGTACGGTATCGGACAATGGCGGATCGCAAAGGAGCGAGAGCATGGCGGTGACGAAGCTGAAGACCGGACACGGGGTGCACGAGCGGCGCGATGGCGCAGGCGGGCTGGTCGCGCTCGCCGAGCTGGCCGACATGCTGCGGGAGTTCAATGCCGAAGCCCGCGAGGCAGCCGATGCGGCCGTCGACATCGCCCCGTTTCTCGAAGGCCTGAAAGCCGTCGAACGGCATATTCGCGCGCTGAAGCCGCTCGATGCCGACGGCCGCGAGTGCGCGGCGCGGCATTATTTTGCCGGCGTGTTCGCCGGCGCCTGCGGCGACGATTCGGTGATCGCGCGCGGTGTGTCGGGCAGCCTCGCGCAGCAGGCGCGCGGCTTCAGCGGGATGGCGGCGCGCTGTTTCGCGCGCGTGGCGCGCATCGGGCAACGGCATGGCCGCGTATTCGCCACGTGGCGCGCACAGCGCGAGCCGGCCTAGCGGCCGATCGCGGGTGTCGGCCGCTTGTCGTCGGCCGCTTCGTCAGTCACTTCCGGAACTCTCCAAGCACGTACGTGAGCGCGCGATCGATCGCGTCATCCCATCGGCCGGGATGGGCGGCGCGCGCTATCCGGACACTGCGGTACAGCGCCGTCTGCGAACCGGTTTCCCAGCGCGCATCGGCCTTCGGGCTCAGCAGCAGAACTGCCGGCACGCCCAACGCGCCGGCCAGATGGATATGCGCGGTGCAGGTCGTGACGACCGCGTCCATCGCGAGCATCAGCGCGGCCAGGTCGCTGAAATCCTCGATCGCATGATACGCGAAGGTGATCGGCAGATCCGTCTGCTCGGACTGCGCGGACATTTCGCGGTTCATGCAGTACGCCGCGTGTCCGTGCAGGCGTGCGAGCGGCGCCAGATCGCGCACGCTGGCCGCTCGCAGAAAGCGTGCGTCGCTCTCTTCGCGACCGCGCCAGTTCAGCCCGATGCGGCGCGTGCCGGGCGCGCTGCCGTCGCGCGCGATGCGCTCGCGCCACGCGGCCGCGCGCTCCGGCGGGCATGACAGATAGGCAGTCGGTGCGTGCTCCGGCGCCGGCGCAAAGCCGAAGATTGCGGCCAGCACGAGGAACGAGCACCAGTAATCGTGTGCAAGTTCCGACGCGTCGATCCACGGGCCCTGCGCGGCGACGAATTCGATCTGCGGGAACGTGTGGCGCATCAGCGTGGCCAGCGCGGCCGGGACGATGACCGTCACCGCCGCGCAGCCGAGCGCGTCGAGCGCATGCAGGTAGCGCGCGTATTGAAGCTGATCGCCAATGCCGCCGTAGCTGACCACGAGCAGCCGCTTGCCGTGCAGCGGCTGGCCGTCGTAGAGCCGCTCGATCGGCAACCCGAACTGCGCGGCGCTCAGCACTTTCTCGCTGGCGATGGTCGCGCGTGCGGCTTCGTCGCGCCGGCCGGCGCGCAGCAGCAGCGCCGAGCGCGCCAGCTCGACGCGGCCGCGCAGCGGATCGGGCAGTACGGCCCGGTCGCCGAAGCGTTCGAGCGCCGCGAGGCCGGCGTCGGGCACGCCGGCGAAGCCGTAGCATGACGCGAGCTGGAACGCGATCGCATCGTCGTCGAGGCCGCGGCCGCGCGCGCGTAGCCAGCGGTCGATCGCGTGCCCCCATTCGCAGCGCGCCTCGTGCTCGAGCGCGCGGTTCCAGTTCGTTTCGGGCGCGTCGGCGTCCGCTATCGCAGCGGCGGCAGCGCCGCGTTGCGTAGCCGGCGCGGTGACGAGCGGCTCGCCCGAGATGAACAACCGCTGCCGGTCCCAGCGCGCATTCGGCACGCACAGCATGTTGAGCCCGTCGATCTGGAAGAACGTGTAGTCGAGCCCGGCGAACGTGTCGGCGATCGCCTCCATGCCGACCTTCCAGTACTCGATCCAGCACCACGGCAGATGCGTTTCGATCAGCTGCCGCGCGCCGCGCAGCGCGTCGATCTCCATCCCTTCGATGTCGAGCTTCAGAAAATCGAGCCGCGGCAGGCCGAGCGAATCGAGTCTGACGATCGGCGTCGGCGTGCCGCCCGCCGCGTGTTCGCCGACGAGCGAGACCTGGCCGAAGTCGCTCGCGCGTCCGTAGTCGACGTCCGGCACCTTCATCGTGCCGTTGCTGCTGCCGAGCCCCATGTTGAGCAGATGGAGGTTGTCGAGCTCATTGAGCGCGATGGTGCCGCCCAGCGCATGATAGAGCGTGCGCTGCGGCTCGAAGGCGTACACCTGGCCGCCGCGCTCGCGCAGCCGGTGCGCAATCGGCACGCACACCAGCCCGGCGTTCGCGCCGCCGTCCACCGCGATCGCGCCGTCGGGCAGTTGGTCGATCACGTGCATGATCGTGTCGAGCTCGCGCTGGATATGCGGGCGGCCGGTCTTGATCAGCGCGTCGGCCTGCAGGTCGCAGTGCCGATTGATCAGGAACGGGCCGTGGATCGATTCGATCACGACGAAATTGCGGATGGTCTGATTCATCGGCGCGCGGATGGATGGGATGTGGGGAAGGCCGTCAGCCCGGCGTACGGCCGCCGAACAGGCGCTGGATCTGCTCCGAATACGTACGCACGTTGTGCTCGGCGAGCGTATCGACCTGTTGCAGGCAGCGGCGTGCCGCCGCCGCGTAGTCGTCGAGCCGCGCGTCGTGCGTCTGCGCGGCGGTTGCGATCGCTTGCGCGGCGTCGAAGATTTCGAAGTCCGGATAGTAATAGCCGACGTCGCGCAGGAACGCCGAGTTGTGCACGAGCGGGTAGTTGCCGTACAGCGCGTCGTACAGCAGGTAGTTCAGGCCGTTTTCCCAGTGGTGCGACACGACGATGTCGGTATGATGCGCGGCCCACGCGACGAACGGCGCGCGCACGTCCGCCGTCGCCTTGCCGTCGCGCACCATCTCGAGCCCGAGCGCGAGGTGCTTGAAGGCGACGTTTTCCTTCTTGTCGAACGTGTTGGTCATGTACACGTGTTCGATCAGGTCGGGATGCTCGACGTAGCACGCGTTCGCGGCGAGCATCGGCACGATCGAGCTTTTCACGACGTTCAGGTTCGGCTCGAAGAACGCGATGCGCTTGGCCGGCCCGTGATTGCGATAACCAAACCGCGCCTTGAGCTCGGGGTCGGCGTCGAGGCTGCGTTCGATGAAGTACGGCGACCAGATGTGCGGCAGCTCGATCACCGGCGCACGATAGACCGCGCGGAAATATGCCGCGCACGTATGCATGTGCTGCGGATTGGTCCAGATCTCGTCGAACTGCACGCGGTTCGGGTTCGGCCGCCAGTCGTTCTTGCCGAAGTTGATCGTCTCGACCGCGATCACGTAGTCGTTGCCGAAGCGGTACGACACGCACTTGCCGCCGCGTCGGCGCACGGCGTCCGTGTGCGACGAGTCGATGAACGCGTTCATCTCGATCAGCAGGTCGGTGTCGTGGACGATCGCCGACAGCGGCCGCAGTGCGTCGCCGAACGCGTCCATCATCAGCGCCGGCGGATAGTCGGTGATGCCGTCGTCGTGCGCGAGCCACACGTTGCCGATCAGCGGCGAGCGTTTCAGCAGCATGTAGAGGAACACGCAATGCTGGTTCGCGCCGTTGTACCAGATCGACTGCGCGGAGTCGCGCTGCACGTTCATCGTAATCGCGACATTGATCTTCATCGCTGGCTCCGGGCGCGCGGCTTAGGGCGCGTAGTTTTGCGATTGACGCGGCACGTAGCCGGTCAGATGCCAGAGGCCGTCGTCCTCGAGGCGGAAGCTGAGCTTTTCGTACACGGTCGTGCCGGTGGTGAGCGTCGTTGCATAGTCGACGTTCGCGTACAGCCCGTCCGGCGTCGTGCCCGCGTTCGTATAGCGGATCCGCGTGATCTGCGCCCAGCCGCGATGACGCACCGTGCCGACCGACTGGCGCGCGCGCTGCATGTCGGCCGCGAACTGGTCCTGCTTGATGCGCGCCTTCACGAACGCGGCCGAATCGGCCCATACCGCGCCGTACTGGCCCGCGTCGAGCTGCTTGAAGACGGTGTCGGCGTCGCGCAGCAGCGCGTCCGCCGATTCGCCGCCGGCCTGCGCGTGCGCGCCGATCGCGAGGGACGCGGCGGCGCAGCCGATCAGCCATTTCGCGCGGGAGAGGGACGAGTGTGCGTTCATGTCGGAGTCCGGAAAGGGCGGCGCGTCATGCGTCGCGATAGAGCGCCGCGATCGCGTCCGAATAGGCGGCGACGTTCTCGGGGTTGTAGATGCTGACCGAGTCGAGCACGTGCTTCGATTGCTCGCGGTAGGCGTCGAGGTTCGCGTCGTGTTGCGCGAACGCCTGCAGCAGCGCCCGGCCGCCGGCCTGACAGTCGAAGTCCGGATAGAAATACCCGGCCTTGCCGAGGAACGGCGAGTTGTGGATCAGCGGATAGTCGCCGTACAGCAGTTCGTAATAGAGGTAGTTCTGCGCGTTTTCCCACGTGTGCGACACGACCGCGTCGCCGTAGGCGGCCATGAACTCGTAGACCGCATAGCGGCTTTCGAACGTCGTGATGCCGTGGTTCACGATGTCGAGGCTCTTCGCGAAGTGGACGAAGGTTGGATGCTCTTTCAGGTGCAGCGTGTTGCACACGCGCACGAATTCGAGGAAATCCGGCTTCGCGCGATAGGCCTCCTCGGCCACCAGCATCGGAATGATGCTCGTTTTCACCATGCAGATGTTCGGCTCGAACATCGTCACGCGCCAGCGCGGCTTGCCCGGCCGATAGCCGTACGACAAGCCGGCGCCGAGCGTCGCGCGCGCCTTGTCGAACAGCATCGGATGCCAGATGTGCGGGACGATCGTCACCGGCGCGCGCAGGCCCGTCTGGTAGTAGTGCAGGCACGAGCGCTCGAATTCCGGAATCGTCCACACCGCGTCGTACGGCGCGCCCGAGAACAGGAAGCCCGACGGCTTGTCGAACATCGCGCGCTCGATGTCGATCACGTAGTCGTTGCCGACCCGCATCGTGACGATCTTGCCGCCGCGCTCGTGGAAGGCGCGCAGGTAGTCCGCGCCGAACTGCGCGCTCATTTCGATCAGTACGTCGCAGCGCTCGAGCGCTTCGTCCATCGACAGCAGCGGCACGTCCCATTCGCCGAGCATCATCTGCGGATCGGCGACCTGTTCGCCGCCGTTCACCATCACGGCTTCGGCGACGAGCGGCGACTGGCGCAGCAGCAGGATCAGCAGCAGGCAGTTCTGGAAGATGCCGTTTTCCCACAGCGACTGGCCGGCGCCGCGTACGAACAGCGACACGCCGACGACGAGACGCTTGCCCTCGCCGGGCGCTTGACGGGCATTGGAGTCCGACATGCGTATGCTCCGGTTCAGGCGACCAGGCGCGCGACGAACGCGTCCAGGTTCGCGGGGTTGTCGATCGAGACGGCCTGCAGCAGCCGGCCGGCCTTCGCGCGATAGTCGTCGAGCCGCTCGTCGTGATGCAGCCACGCGTCGTACAGCGCGCGGCCGCCTGCGGCCGAATCGAAGTCCGGATAGTAGTAGCCGGCGTCGCCGAGCAGCGTCGAGTTGTGGATCAGCGGATAGCCGCCGTACAGCACGTCGTAGTAAAGGTAGTTCTGCGGATTTTCCCAGTGATGCGAGACGACCGCATCGGCGTGGCGGGCCATGAAGCCGGGCAGGTCCATGCGCGGCTCGAACGTCGCCTTCTGCTGGCGCACGAGGTCGAGGTTGTTGGCGAAATGGACGAAGGTCGGATGCGCCTTCATGTGAATCGAATTGACGACGAACAGATGTTGCACGGCCTCCGGATGCGCGCGATAGAACTCGTCGCACGCGAGCATCGGGTAATGGCACGACTTGACGACCGAGATGTTCGGTTCGAGCGTCGCGAGGTGCCACGGGCGGCGGCCGGGCCGATAGCCGAAGGTCACGCCTCCGCTCGCGAGCGCGGCGATGCGGCGGTCGAGGAAATACGGCGACCACAGATGCGGCATCGTATGGACCGGCGCGCGCGTGAGCGTGCGCAACAGCGGCACGTCGATTTTCTGCGACTTCTCGAGCACCCACACTTCGTCGAACTGCGTGCCGTTGAACACGTGGCCCGACGGCTTGCCGAAGATCGGCGTTTCGGCGAGACCGCTGTAGGTATGGCCGACGTAGCACGCGACGAGCTTCGTGCCGAGCGCCTTCACGTGCCTGAGCCATTCGACCGGCAGTTGTGCGCCCATCTCGATCACGACGTCGATGTCGTGCGTGACGTCCGTGGGTTTCACGAGCGGTACGTCGAGGCCGTCGAGTTCGAGGCCGGCGGGCAGCGCGTTCGCGTCGCCGCCGTTCAGGAAGTAGACCGGACCGATGCGGTCCGAGCGCTTGAGCATCATCGCGAGATACGCGATGTTCTGATGAATGCCGTTTTCCCAGATTGCCTGGCCGTCACGCGCAAACAGCGAGATGCCGACCGCCGGTCGTTCTCTGCGAGTGCCGCCTGACGCGGCTTGATCGATGTACGTCACCGGTTGGTTTCCTCTGCGGCGTCGCGCGTCAGGCGCTGGTGTCGAGCGACTGGCCTGCGGACGGCGCGCCGTGGATTGTCGTGGTTGCGTTCGCGTCGGCGCGCGCTGACGACGGATCGGGCGGCGCGGATCGCGAGGCGGCCGCCGGATTCCGGTGTGTCGTCGCGCGAAGCTGGCACGGCGCGCGACGCGGGCGGAAAGTTCCGGCGACAGTCTGCGGCGATTGTGGCACGGAAGACGCCGGTTTGTGGAGGGCCATGACGATGTTTGACATAGCGGAGGGGCGGCGCGGGGCCGCTGTTCGGCGCGTCAGCGCTTCAGCGAGATCTCGACGCGACGGTTGGCCGCACGGCCCTCGGCCGTCGCGTTCGACCCGACCGGATCGGCGCTGCCGCGGCCGGCGACCGCCATCGTATGAGCTTTCAGCCCGTGCGCGTGCAGGTAGCGCGCGACGACGTCCGCCCGGCGTTTCGACAGCGCGAGATTGGCCGCGTCGCTGCCGGCCGAGTCGGTATAGCCGGTGACCGTCACTTCGGTGTACGTGTGGTCTTCGCGTTCGCTCAGCAGCTTGTCGAGCGATGCGCGCGCGGCGGGCGTCAGCGTGGCCTGGCCCGTTGCGAACAGCGCGTCGCCCGCGAGGTTCACGTGTTCGACCGCCGCGGGCGCGGGCGCCGGTGTCGGCACGGGCGCGGCGGCCGCGGCCGTTTCGGCTGGTGCGGCGCCGCACTGGAAGACCAGCGTGGCCGGATCGGCGTGGTTGCGCAGTGCATGCGCCGAATCGGCGACGCGCACCGGCTGCTCGCCGCAGATCTTGCGCGCGGCGTTCATGCAGGTCTGCGGGCCCGACAGCACGCCGTGGCAGTCGACCTGGAACGTGCGCACGCCGTCGCGCGGCTGCAGTTCGGAGGCGCTGTAGGTCGGGCCGGATGCGGTCGAGCACGCGGCGAGGCCCAGCGCCGAAAGCGCGAGCGCAAGAGCGAGTTTGTTCACGGTTACGTCCTCAAAACTGGAGTTGACTGAAGCGCGCGGCACGCCGCACGCCGCCCGGCCGGTGGGCCGGACGGGCGGCGTGCTGCGCGACGGGTTACTTCCACTGATACAGCATGCCGGCGCCGATCACCTTCTGACCGCCGCTGAAGCCGCCGTTGATCGACGCCTTCAGGTTCTCCGTGATGCGTGCCTGCATGTTGACCGCCATCGCCTTCTGGCCGAGGAACGTCGACGTGCCGATACCCATCCCGAAGTTGGCGTCGCGGTCCATCTGCGGGATCGACGCCATCGCGCCGACGGCCGCGATGCCCTGCTTCGCCATCTGGTCAGTCTGCTGCAGTTGCGTGCCGAGCGAGTTGATCTGCGACTGCTGGCCCGACAGCGCGGTCGACAGCGTCGTCTGCACTTGCGTCAGCTGGTTCACGTTCACCGCGTCGGTGCCTTGCGTGCCCGGCGCGACGTTCGTGATCTGGCGCTGCTGCGTGTCGCTGCCGACCGACACCACGTTCGAACGGCCGCCGTCGCTCGAATTCGCGCCGATCGCCACCGAGTTCGAGCCGGCGGTGACGGTCGGGCGGTCGGTGCCGGTGCCGTTCATGTCGGCCGCGATGCCGGAGTTGTTCGCCGTACGCGCCTGGTTGTTGTTCACCGTCGTCGACAGCTGGTTCAGCGTGTTGCTGATGCTCGTCACGCCGGTCGACAGCGACGCCACCGTGCTGTTGGTCGAGCTGAGGCCGGTGGACAGCGAGCCGATGCCGGTCGAGGTCGACGTGGACAGCGACGTGAGGTTGCTGTTGGTCGAGCTCAAGCCGGTGGACAGCGAGCCGATCGCGGTCGAGGTCGACGTGGACAGCGACGTGAGGTTGCTGTTGGTCGAGCTCAGGCCGGTGGACAGCGAGCCGATCCCGGTCGACAGCGACGAGATGTTCGAGGCCGTCGACGTCGACAGGCTGCTGATGGCCAGGTTCGTTGCGTTGAGCTGGCTGCCGTTGACGGCGTCCGTGCTGGTGGCCGAGACGCGGCCTGCGGCGACGTTCGTGATCTGACGTTCGGCGCCCGGTGCGCCGACGCTGAAGACGCCCACCGGTGCGATGCCGCTGACCGCGTACGTGACGCCTCCGACCGTCATGCTCGACACCGCGACTGCATTGCTCGTGGTCGAGTTCGCGCCCATCGCGATCGAGTTGGCGACGTTGGCCTGCGCGTTCGTGCCGAACGCGAGGGCGTCGGTGGCCGTGGCCGCTGCGGCGGAGCCGTAGGCTTGCGCACCGGTGGCGCTGGCGACCGCGTTGCTACCGAGCGCGAGCGCGCCGGTGCCGGTTGCCGTGTTCGCGTTGCCGAGCGCCACTGCGCCGGTGCCGGTCGCCGTGTCGTTCGCGCCCATCGCGACTGCGCCGGTGCCCGTTGCGACGCTCGGGTCGCCGATCGCGACCGCGCCGTCGCCGCTCGCCGTGTTGCCGGAGCCGATCGACACCGCCTTGCCGCCGGTGGCCGATGCGTTCTGGCCGATCGCGACGGCACCGGCGGTTTGCGCGTTCGAGCCGTCGCCGACGGCGACGCTGCTCGCGCCGGCGGCGCTGGCGTTCACGCCGGCTGCGAGGGCGTTGACGCCCGTCGCGCCGTCGTTCGCGTAGTTGCCTTGCTGCGTGCCGTTGTCGTTGACGCTGAAGTAGTGCGTCTTCGCAGCTTCGATCGCGGTCGACGTCGAGGTGGACAGGGACGTGATCGAGCTCGTGGCCGACGAGAGGCCGGTCGAGGTCGAGGTCGACAGCGATGTCACCGTGCTGTCGGTGGAACTCAGGCCGGTGGAGAGGGAGCTGAGGCCGGTCGAGGTCGAGGTGGAGAGCGAGGCGACCGTGCTGTTGGTCGAGCTCAGGCCGGTCGACAGCGAGCTGAGGCCGGTCGAAGTCGAGGTGGACAGCGACGTGATCGAACTCGTGGCCGAGGACAGGCCCGTCGACGTGGAGGTCGAGAGCGAGGCCACCGAGCTGTTGGTCGAGCTCAGGCCGGTCGACAGCGAGCTGATGCCGGTCGAAGTCGAGGTGGAGAGCGACGTGATCGAGCTCGTGGCCGAGGACAGGCCCGTCGACGTCGAAGTCGACAGCGACGCGACCGAGCTGTCGGTGGAGCTCAGGCCGGTCGACAACGAGCTGATGCCGGTCGAAGTCGACGTGGACAGCGATGTGATCGAGCTGGTCGCGGACGAGAGGCCCGTCGACGTGGACGTTGACAGGGACGTCACCGTGCTATCCGTCGTGCTCAAACCGGTGGACAGCGAGCTGATGCCGGTCGAAGTCGAGGTGGACAACGACGTGATCGAGCTGGCGGCCGACGACAGGCCCGTCGACGTGGACGTCGACAGGGACGTCACCGTGCTATCCGTCGTGCTCAAACCGGTGGACAGCGAGCTGATGCCGGTCGAAGTCGAGGTGGACAGCGATGTGATCGAGCTCGTCGCCGACGACAACCCCGTCGACGTCGAGGTCGAGAGCGACGCGACCGAGCTATCGGTCGAACTGAGACCCGTGGACAACGAGCTGATACCGGTTGAGGTCGACGTGGACAGCGAACTGATCGAGCTCGTGGCCGACGACAGACCGGTCGACGTGGACGTCGAGAGCGAGGCCACCGAGCTGTCGGTCGAACTCAGGCCGGTGGACAGCGAGTTGATGCCCGTGGAAGTCGAGGTGGACAGCGACGTGATCGAGCTCGTGGCCGACGACAGACCCGTCGACGTGGATGTCGAGAGCGATGCCACCGAGCTGTCGGTCGAGCTCAGTCCGGTGGACAGCGAGTTGATGCCCGTGGAAGTCGACGTGGAGAGCGAGCTGATTGAGCTCGTCGCCGACGACAATCCCGTCGACGTCGAAGTCGAGAGCGATGCCACCGAACTATCGGTCGAGCTCAGACCGGTGGACAACGAGCTGATACCGGTCGAAGTCGACGTGGACAGCGACGTGATCGAACTGGTCGCCGACGACAGACCGGTCGACGTGGACGTCGAGAGCGATGCCACCGAGCTGTCGGTCGAGCTCAGGCCGGTGGACAACGAGCTGATACCGGTCGAAGTCGACGTGGACAGCGACGTGATCGAACTCGTGGCCGACGACAGACCGGTCGACGTGGAGGTCGACAGCGAGGCGACCGAGCTATCGGTCGAACTGAGGCCCGTGGACAACGAGCTGATGCCGGTCGAGGTCGACGTGGACAGCGACGTGATCGAGCTCGTGGCCGACGAGAGACCGGTCGACGTGGAGGTCGACAGCGAAGCGACCGAACTATCGGTCGAGCTCAGACCGGTGGACAGCGAGCTGATGCCGGTCGAGGTCGACGTGGACAGCGACGTGATCGAACTCGTGGCCGACGACAGACCGGTCGACGTGGAGGTCGACAGCGAGACCACCGAGCTGTCGGTCGAGCTCAGGCCGGTAGACAGCGAGCTGATTGAGCTGGTGGCCGACGAGAGACCGGTCGACGTGGAGGTCGACAGCGAAGCGACCGAACTGTCAGTCGAGCTCAGGCCGGTGGACAACGAGCTGATACCGGTCGAAGTCGACGTGGACAGCGACGTGATCGAACTCGTGGCCGACGACAGACCGGTCGACGTGGACGTCGACAGCGAGACCACCGAACTGTCGGTCGAGCTGAGGCCGGTGGACAACGAGCTGATACCGGTCGAGGTCGACGTGGACAGCGACGAGATCGAGCTGCTCGTGGACGAGAGGCCCGTCGACAGCGAGCTAATGCCCGTGGAGGTCGAGGTGGACAGCGAGCTGATCGAACTCGTCGCCGACGACAACCCCGTTGACGTCGAGGTCGACAGCGACGTCAACGAACTATCGGTGGAGCTGAGGCCGGTGGACAACGAGTTGATGCCCGTGGAAGTCGACGTGGAGAGCGAGCTGATTGAGCTCGTGGCCGACGACAGACCGGTCGACGTGGACGTCGAGAGCGATGCCACCGAACTATCGGTCGAGCTCAGGCCGGTGGACAACGAGCTGATGCCGGTCGAAGTCGACGTGGACAGCGACGTGATCGAGCTCGTGGCCGACGACAGACCGGTCGACGTGGAGGTCGACAGCGAGGCCACCGAGCTGTCCGTCGAGCTCAGGCCGGTGGACAGCGAGCTGATGCCGGTCGAGGTCGACGTGGACAGCGACGTGATCGAGCTCGTGGCCGACGACAGACCGGTCGACGTGGAGGTCGACAGCGAGGCCACCGAACTATCGGTGGAGCTGAGGCCGGTGGACAGCGAGCTGATGCCGGTCGAGGTCGACGTGGACAGCGACGTGATCGAGCTGGTCGCCGACGACAGCCCGGTCGACGTGGAGGTCGACAGCGAGGCGACCGAGCTGTCGGTCGAGCTCAGGCCCGTTGACAACGAGCTGATGCCCGTGGAAGTCGACGTGGACAGCGACGAGATCGAGCTGGTCGCCGATGACAGACCCGTCGACGTCGAAGTCGACAGCGAGGCCACCGAGCTATCCGTCGAACTGAGGCCCGTTGACAGCGAGCTGATACCGGTCGAGGTCGAGGTGGAGAGCGACGTGATCGAGCTGGTTGCCGACGACAGACCGGTCGACGTGGAGGTCGACAGCGAGGCCACCGAACTATCGGTGGAGCTGAGGCCGGTGGACAGCGAGCTGATGCCGGTCGAGGTCGACGTGGACAGCGACGTGATCGAGCTGGTCGCCGACGACAGCCCGGTCGACGTGGAGGTCGACAGCGAGGCGACCGAGCTGTCGGTCGAGCTCAGGCCCGTTGACAACGAGCTGATGCCCGTGGAAGTCGACGTGGACAGCGACGAGATCGAGCTGGTCGCCGATGACAGACCCGTCGACGTCGAAGTCGACAGCGAGGCCACCGAGCTATCCGTCGAACTGAGGCCCGTTGACAGCGAGCTGATACCGGTCGAGGTCGAGGTGGAGAGCGACGTGATCGAGCTGGTTGCCGACGACAGACCCGTCGACGTGGAGGTCGACAGCGAGGCGACCGAGCTGTCGGTCGAGCTCAGGCCGGTCGAGAGCGAGCTGATACCCGTCGAGGTCGATGTGGACAGCGACGAGATTGAGCTGGTCGCCGACGACAGCCCGGTCGACGTGGAGGTCGACAGCGAGGCCACCGAGCTATCGGTCGAGCTCAGGCCGGTCGACAGGGAGCTGATGCCCGTCGAAGTCGAGGTGGACAACGACGAGATTGAGCTGGTCGCCGACGACAGACCCGTCGACGTGGAGGTCGACAGCGAGGCGACCGAGCTGTCGGTCGAGCTCAGGCCCGTTGACAACGAGCTGATGCCCGTGGAAGTCGACGTGGACAGCGACGAGATCGAGCTGGTCGCCGATGACAGACCCGTCGACGTCGAAGTCGACAGCGAGGCCACCGAGCTATCCGTCGAACTGAGGCCCGTTGACAGCGAGCTGATACCGGTCGAGGTCGAGGTGGACAGCGAGGTGATCGAGCTGGTCGCCGACGACAGACCCGTCGACGTGGAGGTCGACAGCGAGGCGACCGAGCTGTCCGTCGAGCTCAGGCCGGTCGAGAGCGAGCTGATACCGGTCGAGGTCGAGGTGGAGAGCGACGTGATTGAGCTGGTTGCCGACGAGAGGCCGGTCGATGTGGAGGTCGACAGCGAGGCGACCGAGCTGTCGGTCGAGCTCAGGCCGGTCGAGAGCGAGCTGATACCGGTCGAGGTCGACGTGGAGAGCGACGAGATTGAGCTGGTCGCCGACGACAGACCGGTCGAGGTGGAGGTCGACAGCGAGGCGACCGAGCTATCTGTCGAGCTGAGGCCCGTCGACAGCGAGCTGATACCGGTCGAAGTCGAGGTGGACAGGGACGTGATCGAGCTGGTGGCGGACGACAGACCGGTCGACGTGGACGTCGAGAGCGAGGCGACCGAACTGTCGGTCGAGCTCAGGCCAGTCGACAGCGAGCTGATACCGGTCGAGGTCGAGGTGGACAACGAGCTGATCGAGCTGGTTGCCGACGACAGACCCGTCGACGTGGAGGTCGACAGCGAGGCGACCGAACTATCGGTGGAGCTGAGGCCGGTGGACAGCGAGCTGATCGAGCTCGTCGCCGACGAGAGGCCGGTCGAGGTGGAGGTGGACAGCGATGCCACCGAACTGTCGGTCGAGCTGATACCCGTCGACAGCGAGCTGATACCCGTCGACGTCGAGGTCGACAGCGAACTGATCGAGCTGGTCGCCGACGACAGACCGGTCGACGTGGACGTCGACAACGAGGCCACCGAGCTATCGGTCGAGCTCAAGCCGGTCGACAGCGAGCTGATACCCGTCGAGGTCGACGTGGACAGCGACGTGATCGAGCTGGTCGCGGACGAGAGGCCGGTCGACGTGGACGTCGACAACGACGTCACCGTGCTGTCGGTCGAGCTGAGGCCTGTCGACAGCGAGCTGATACCGGTCGAGGTCGAGGTGGACAGGGACGTGATTGAGCTGGTCGCCGACGAGAGGCCCGTCGACGTGGACGTCGACAGCGACGCCACCGAACTGTCGGTGGAGCTCAGACCCGTCGACAGCGAGCTGATGCCGGTCGAGGTCGACGTGGACAACGACGTGATCGAACTGGTCGCGGACGAGAGGCCGGTCGAGGTGGAAGTCGACAGCGAGGCCACTGAACTGTCGGTCGAGCTGAGGCCCGTGGACAACGAGTTGATGCCCGTCGAAGTCGACGTGGACAGCGAGGTGATCGAGCTGGTGGCCGACGACAAGCCCGTCGAGGTCGAGGTGGACAGGGACGCCACCGAGCTATCGGTGGAGCTGAGGCCCGTGGACAGCGAGCTGATGCCGGTCGAGGTCGACGTGGACAACGACGAGATCGAGCTGGTCGCCGACGAGAGACCCGTCGACGTGGACGTGGAGAGCGAGGCGACCGAGCTATCGGTCGAGCTGAGGCCGGTCGACAGCGAGCTGATCGAGCTCGTCGCCGATGACAGCCCCGTTGACGTCGAAGTCGACAACGACGCCACCGAACTATCGGTCGAGCTCAGGCCGGTGGACAGCGAGCTGATGCCCGTGGAGGTCGAGGTGGACAGCGACGAGATCGAGCTCGTCGCCGACGAAAGGCCCGTCGACGTGGACGTCGACAGCGAGGCCACGGTGCTGTCGGTCGAGCTGAGGCCAGTCGACAGCGAGCTGATCGAGCTGGTTGCCGACGACAAACCCGTCGACGTCGAGGTCGACAACGACGCCACCGAACTATCAGTCGAGCTCAGCCCCGTCGACAACGAAGTGATGCCGGTCGACAGCGACGAGATCGTGCTGCTGGACGACGACACCGTCGTCGACAGCGAATTCACCACCGAGTTGGTCGCGAACAGTTGCGAGCCGTTGATCGCATCGGTGCTGGTGGGCGTGATCTGGCCTGCCGCGACGTTGGTGATCTGGCGCGTGATGCCGGCGCTCGGGTCGCCGACGCTGACGGTGCTCGTCGGGTTGCCGCCCGCGAACGTGGTGGTCACGCCGCCGACGGTGCCGGTCGGCGTCGGGTTGGGCGCCGCGGTGACCGACCCGCTGCCGAGCGCGACGTCGCCGGCGTTGTTGGCGATGGCGTTCGGGCCGATCGCGACCGAGTCGGCGCCGAGCGCCTGGCTGTCGGCGGCCGTCGAATTCGCGTGGAAATACTTGATGCCCTGGCTGTTGATGCTGTCGATCGCGGAGCCGACGCTGTTCGCGGTGGACGTCGTGCCGTTCGCGTTGTACATCGTGTACGACGGAGCGGAAACCGCGCCTGTCGTCGGATCGTAGGCAGCGCCGCCGCCGAGCGCCGCGGCGGTGCTGTTGCCGAGATTGTCGGTCTTGGTCACGACCGTGCTCAGGCCGGTGGACAGCGAGCTGATGCCGGTCGAGGTCGACGTGGACAGCGACGTGATTGAGCTGTTGGCCGACGACAGGCCCGTCGACGTGGACGTCGACAGCGAAGCCACCGTGCTATTGGTCGAGCTGAGACCGGTGGACAGCGAGCCGATGCCGGTCGATGTCGAGGTGGACAGCGACGTGATCGAGCTGGTGGCCGACGAGAGGCCGGTCGACGTGGAGGTCGACAGCGAGGCAACCGAGCTGTCGGTGGAACTCAGACCCGTGGACAACGAGCTGATGCCCGTGGAAGTCGACGTGGACAGAGAGCCGATCGAGCTGGTCGCCGACGAAAGGCCCGTCGACGTGGAGGTCGACAGCGAGCTGATGGAGCTGGTTGCGGACGACAGGCCAGTCGACGTCGAAGTCGAGAGCGATGCCACCGAACTGTCGGTGGAGCTGAGGCCGGTCGACAGCGAACTGATGCCCGTCGAAGTCGACGTGGACAGCGAGGTGATGGAGCTGGTTGCGGACGACAGCCCAGTCGACGTCGAAGTCGAGAGCGATGCCACCGAACTGTCGGTCGAGCTCAGGCCGGTCGACAGCGAACTGATGCCCGTCGAAGTCGAGGTGGACAGCGACGTGATCGAGCTGGTTGCCGACGACAGCCCGGTCGACGTCGAGGTCGACAGCGAGGCGACCGAGCTGTCCGTCGAGCTCAGACCCGTCGACAACGAGCTGATACCGGTCGACGTCGACGTGGACAGAGAGCCGATCGAGCTGGTCGCCGACGAAAGGCCCGTCGACGTGGACGACGACAGCGACGTTACCGAACTATTAGTCGAGCTCAGGCCTGTCGACAACGAACTGATGCCGGTCGAGGTCGAGGTGGAGAGCGAGGTGATCGAGCTGGTGGCCGACGAGAGGCCGGTCGACGTGGAGGTTGACAGCGACGCAACCGAGCTGTCGGTGGAACTCAGACCCGTGGACAACGAGCTGATACCGGTCGACGTCGAGGTGGACAGCGACGTGATCGAACTCGTGGCCGACGACAAGCCGGTCGACGTGGACGTCGAGAGCGATGCCACCGAGCTATCGGTCGAGCTCAGGCCTGTCGACAACGAGCTGATACCGGTCGAGGTCGACGTGGAGAGCGAGCTGATCGAGCTGGTCGCGGACGACAGACCGGTCGACGTCGACGTCGACAGTGAGGCCACCGAGCTATCGGTCGAACTGAGGCCGGTCGACAGCGAACTGATGCCGGTCGAGGTCGACGTGGACAGCGACGTGACGGAGCTCGTCGCCGACGAGAGGCCGGTCGACGTCGACGTCGACAGTGAGGCTACCGAACTGTCGGTCGAGCTCAGGCCGGTGGACAACGAGCTGATACCGGTCGAGGTCGAGGTGGACAGCGATGTGATCGAGCTCGTTGCCGACGACAAGCCCGTCGACGTGGACGACGACAGTGACGTCACCGAGCTGTTGGTCGAGCTGAGGCCGGTGGACAGTGAGCTGATACCCGTCGAGGTCGACGTGGACAGCGACGTGATCGAGCTGGTGGCCGACGACAAGCCCGTCGACGTGGACGACGACAGCGACGTCACCGAGCTGTTGGTCGAGCTGAGGCCGGTGGACAGCGAGCTGATACCCGTCGAGGTCGAGGTGGAAAGCGACGTGATCGAACTCGTGGCCGATGACAAACCGGTCGACGTGGACGACGAAAGCGACGTCACCGAGCTGTTGGTCGAGCTGAGGCCGGTGGACAGTGAGCTGATACCCGTCGAGGTCGACGTGGACAGCGACGTGATCGAGCTGGTGGCCGACGACAAGCCCGTCGACGTGGACGACGACAGCGACGTCACTGAGCTATTAGTCGAGCTCAGGCCCGTCGACAGGGAACTGATACCGGTCGAGGTCGAAGTGGAAAGCGAGACCACCGAACTATTGGTCGAGCTGAGACCTGTCGACAACGAGCTGATGCCCGTGGACGTCGAGGTGGACAGCGACGTGATCGAGCTATTGGCCGACGACAGCCCCGTCGACGTGGAGGTCGAAAGCGACGTCACCGAACTGTTGGTCGAGCTCAGGCCGGTGGACAGCGAGCTGATACCCGTCGAGGTCGAAGTGGAAAGCGAGCTGATCGAACTGGTTGCCGACGACAGACCCGTCGAAGCCGAAGTTGACAGCGACGTGATCGAGCTGGTGGCCGATGACAAGCCCGTCGACGTGGACGACGAAAGCGACGTCACCGAGCTGTTGGTGGAGCTCAGGCCGGTGGACAGCGAGCTGATGCCGGTCGACGTCGAGGTGGACAGCGAGACCACCGAACTATTGGTCGAGCTGAGACCCGTCGACAACGAGCTGATGCCCGTGGAAGTCGACGTAGACAGCGATGTAATCGCGCTATTGGCCGACGAGAGGCCGGTCGACGTCGACGACGAAAGCGACGTCACCGAACTATTGGTCGAACTGAGGCCCGTGGACAACGAACTGATGCCGGTCGAAGTCGACGTAGAAAGCGAAGTAATCGAACTACCAACCGTCGACAGCCCCGTCGACGTCGAAGTCGAAAGACTGCTGATACTTGACGTCGTCGTGCTGGCGACCGAATAGAGCTGGCTTCCGTTGACCGCATCGGTGCTGCCGGAAGTCACGAGCCCGGCCGCGACGTTCTGGATCCGCCGCTCCGCGCCGGGGCTGCCGATGCTCACGACCCCCGCGGCCGAGCTCGTGCCGGCGAACCCGGTGAACGTCTGCGTGCCGACCGTCGCGCTGCCGACGGCCCCGGTGCCTGCCGTCGTCGTACCGCTCGTGCTTGTGGTCACGGCGTTCTTGCCGAGCGCGACCGAGCCGGCGACGTTGGCCGTCGCGCCGTTGCCGAGCGCGGTCGCGCCGCTGGCCGCCGCGGTCGCGGCGGAACCCAGCGCCGTGGCGTCGGTGCCGGCCGACGTGACGACCGAGTTGGCGCCGATCGCAACGCCCGACGTCGCCGCCGCATCGACATTGGAGAACCGGCCGATCGCGATCGCGTTCGTGCCTGCCGCGACCGCACCGCCCGTGCCGCTGCTGTTGCCGCCGCCCAGCGCGACCGAACTGATGCCCGATGCCGTCGTGTCGTTGCCGACCGCGGTCGCGCCGGTATTGAGTGCCGTGGAGCCGGAACCGATGCCGATCGAGCTCGAGCCGGTGGCCACGGAACGCTGACCGAATGCCTGCGAATAGTTGCCCGACGCTGTCGCGTTCGCGCCAATCGCGATCGAGGTTGCGCCGCTGGCCGTCGTCGTGCTGCCGGCGTTGCCGCCGATCGCGATCGCCTGCGACCCCGACGCGACGACGGAGCCGCCGAACCCGCCCGCACTGTACTGCGCGTGCGCGACGTTGCCGACGGTCGCCCCCGCGACGAGCGCCACTGCCGCAACAGCCTTCGCGACGGCGGATTTGTTCGGCTTACCCCGTGCCGAGTCGTGTTCCGAGGCCGCGACCCAGGCGCCGAGAGCTTCGTTCCAGATCGAGCGGTATGTGCGGTTCATGTCCTGCTGCCTCCAAATAAGCGCGCCACACACACCGCCTTTCATTAGACGAATATTTCGTGCGCTCGCGCGAAACTCTTAATCGATGCGCGAATTTTATTTGAGGCGTTATTTGTAAATTGACAAACAGTGATAAATGTAGCGCGTGGAAGTTTAAAGAATCGTTAATGCATCGCGATTTGATGTATTGATTAACAACCAACCCTAAAGTATGAGGAATTGTTTTTGTAAAGTGCCGGAGGTCTGATGTTCGCGCATAAAAGTCGTGTGAAATCAATGGTTTGTATGGGTTGTTTGTGCGATGACGCGCATTTTGGCCCCGGAAAGGCAGGAGGAATTGAATAGCAAACGTTTGCGCATCGCATGTTTCTTTCTGTTCTGTAATGCGACCACGATGTCGATCTACAAGAATATGAACATATTTATCAATTCGCTATTTTAATATCATGAGTGGCATTTTTATTATGTCGTTAATCATGGGAGATAATCGATTGACGACGCGGGGCGAGCCGTCGCGATATGCTGATTTGCGCATCGCGCCGCCCGCGCTGGTCCGTCGGGCGGGCTTCCGGCAGCGCTCACTATCAGTCGATGACAAAGAAACCGCTGCAGCGCAATCGCTCGCTAATTGAGAGCACATGTTGAAACGATCCTATTGATCGTGTTCCATATGGCGGGCAATTGAGCGATTCGGCTAATCGCCGATGGGGGCAGCCGGAGGCTCCAACCGCTCGGCTGCGCGAAGCCACCGGCGGGCGCGAAATTGTCAGATCATCGCCGCCGCGTCCGGGCCGACTGTCCACGGCGCAACTCCGTTACGAGGAGCGGCAAGCCGAGCAGCGAAGTGGAAACGCGAGTAGGAACGGCGATGCGCCATCGCATTCGAAACGGCCGTGCGGTAATGGCCGCGCACTGACCGGCATCGTGTCGCGCGCGATGCGACCCGGCCAAATCGGGAACCGTGCGTTTTTGCTCCGGGAGCAAGCCTGCAAACGTTGCGCGGCGGGCACAGCATGAGCCGGACGACACCACGATGGCGCCACCTGCCGCCCCGTTGGCCAGCACGAATCGCCGGCGGTCCGCGGCCGCGATACTCGTTCGCCGCAGAACCGCCCCGTCGCAACGACGCCTATTTCCGCAGAAAGCGCAGCGCGAGCCGCGCCATGCGCGGCACGAACGTCGGGCGCAGCAGCCGCTCGTCGTACCCGGCCATGCGTCGGTCGTTCTCCGTCAGACACAGCTCGATCAGCTCGCACGGGTCGAGTGCGTCGCCGATTTCGGCGGTGCTCGTCGCCGGAAAGTTCGCGTCGTGCGCCACGCCGTCCGTATCGATCCCGCGCGCGATGCCGATGCGCTCCCATATCAGGAACGCCCATACGGCGACGACACGGGCGAAGAACCACGGTCGTCGCCACCACGGCAGATTGCGCCAGTACCACGCGTACCAGTTCACGAAGAACAGGATGTGACGGCCTTCCTCCTGGATCACCGGTTCGAACGTCTCGACGAGTTCGGCCGGGAAATAGCCGGAGCGCTGCGCGGAGCGGAACAGCCCGAACGCGAAGAAGCTGTCGATGCATTCGCTGAAGCCGGTCACCATCCACGACCACTCCGCGTCCTTCGGCGCCGGATACGGCGGTTCGGGCGCAAGCTCGATGCCGTATGCGGCCACCAGCTTCGACAGCACGACCTTGTGGCGCGCTTCCTCGCCGCCGTCCATGTCGAGTGCGCTGCGCAGTAGCGGATCGTCGACGGTTGCCGCGAAGGTGGCGACGCGGACCGACGCGCGGCCTTCCGTCTGCACGGCGATGTCCCAGATCGGCAGCGACGTGAGCCGCTTGAGCGCGTCGGGTTTCAGCGGCGGCCAGTCGATGACGGCCGGTTTGTATGGGTTGTGCGTATCGAGGAGCATGCGGCAGAACATCCGCTTGTGCGCATCGGAACCGATCTTGACCGGACCTTGACTCTCGAAGGTCCAGTGGCGCATGGCGTGATCTGCCGCTGCATGTTGTTCCTGCAGCGTGTCGGACATGGCTATTGTTATACGATTACAAGACGAAAGATTCTTGCATAGCTTTCGTCAGCGCGTATTTTCGTGCGGTCCGGCGCTGCCGCGCATCGCGCTCACGCCTGCGTGTCGACCCACAGGCGTCCCCAGCGGGATGCATACGCGAGCGCGTGTTCCTCTTCGAAAAAGAAATCGATCGCGTCGAACGACACGGCGCGCGGCGACGGGCCGCCGCTCGCCTTCTCGATCGTCAGGTTCGCGGCGAACAGCCCGTTCGGCAGACGGGCGGCGGCGGGGGCGACTTCGTAGCCCTTGTAGCGGATCGTGCGGTTCATGGCTCGCGCGTGGAAGGTACGGGCTTTCAGCGTACGAAAACCCGCGCCGCGCGTGAACCAATCTTTCGGCCAATGCTAATCACGCGGTGAGCCGAATCGTTATCGGCTGGGGGAGTCGCGAACGGCGGGAGCATCGCGGCGGACGCCGCTTGAACGTGCGAACGCCGCGCGCGCGGCGAACGTCGCCTGCCGCGCGCGGGCGGTGTGCGGTTACTGGTTGGCGATCTTCAGTACGGGCGCGAGCGCGTCGACCGATGCAGCGTGCGTGGCCGCGCGATGCGACGCGAACGCGAGCGCGAATTCAGCCGCCTGCGAGCCGACCGTCTCGAGCTGCGCGACGACCTTCGGGTCCGAGCAGCTTTCGGCGCTCTCGAAGCGCGTTTCGAGCGTATTGACGGTCGCACCGAACGGCGTCGGCCAGCCGCGCAACGCATGGACGATCGACCGCAGCGACGTGAGCACGGTGCCGGCGGCCTGCCAGCCGTACGCGGTGACGATCAGGCCGACCGCGCGGCCGTCCAGATACGGGCGCTCGTCGGCGCGCAGTTCCTCGAGCGTGTCGAGCGCGTTCTTCACGAGGCCGGACACGCCGCCGTGATAGCCCGGCGTCGCGATGATGATCGCGTCGGCCTCGCGCACGGCGTCGATCAGCTCGCGCTGTGCGTCGGTCAAGGCCTTGTGCTCGGGGGCGTAGTGCGGCAGCGTGTGCAAGAACGGGCCGTCGAACAGGCGCGTGCGCGCACCGGCCGCCTGTGCGCCGCGCAGCGCGAACGACAGCGCGCGCTCGGTCGACGATGCGGCCCGGGTGGTGCCGCCGATGCCGACCACGAACGGCCGGCGGTGTTGATCGAATGCAGTCAAGGGGCGCTCCTTGGGGATGGTTGCCCGGCTAAGCGCAGGCTTAAAACCAGATGGTAACGACCCCGCCGCCACTCTGAAAACGACTTTTCGTTCTATCGATATGCGATGCGCGCAGGTCGCGCGCGGATGCGGCGCCGCAGATGGATAGCAGAAATGCTTGGTTGGGACGCCATGCCGGGCTCGATATGATGAGCCCGTCTCCTCCATGATGTCTCTACTGACATGGGTTGGCCCCGCCGCGCGGATGCAGGCGGGGCTTTTTTTCGTCCGGCGCCGCAAAGGCGCGGCTTACTCGAACACCGGCCGGAAGAAGCTGCGCTCGTAGCTGACGATGCAGCGCGTTTCCTCCGCGTAACGGAACGCGGCCTGGCATGCCGGGTCGGCCTTCGAGCGTTCGCGGTAGCGCTCGTATTCGGCAAGGCTCGGGAACGAGAACATCGCGAGCGCGATGTTGCTCGCGCCCTCGGACGGCAGGAAGTAGCCGTGATGCGTGCCGCCGAATTGCTCGACGAGCGGAATCCACATCTTGCCGTAGGTTTCGAACTGCTCGAGTTTGTACGGATCGACGACGTAACGAAGAAAGCAGGTGACCATGGGCGCTCGCAGGGCGATGAACGAGCAGCGAGCATGGAATGCGCGGCCGGCCGTGTCAACGGGGCGCCGTCCCGCGCATGGGTCCGGCGCCGTCATCCTGCCGCGCGATGCCACGTCATTCGTCGCGCTTGCGTACCTCGCCGCTGCCGCGCGCGAGACGCCACGCGATCGTGCCGAGCACCGCGACCGCGGCGACCAGCGCGCCCCACAGCACGTAGCGGCGGGTCGCGTCCGCGTCGGCGCTCGGCTCCGGCGCGGCCTCCGACGTCGCCAAAGCCGCGCCCACGCGCGCGGGACGCACTTCGGGCGCCATGCCGATCAGCAGCGCATCGCGGCTCACGGCCGACGACGACAGCGCCGCATTGCCGACTCCGAGCGTGAAGGGCGGCGTGCCGCGCGCGACGAACGTCAGTGCGGCCGGATGCCAGCCGATCGCCACGGCCGGCTGACCGCCGCCGAGCCCGCCGTTGCGCATGTCGACGACGATGCGCCAAGCCCGGTCGGGATTCGGCGCGAACGCGAGCGGCGGGTTGCGTTGCTCGCCGCCGTCGCGTTGCAGCCGGAACAGCACCGCATCGGCGACGTCGCGCCACGGCGACTGCGCATCGCTGCGGCTCTGCACCGTTGCGCGCGCAACCGTATTCGGCTGCGGCAGGTCGATGCGCAAGCGGTCGACCGGATACGGGCCGTCGGTGTCGAACCGGTATTCGCCCGGCGTGTCGCCGGCTCGCACGTGTACGGCGTCGCGCCATTGACGCGGCACCGCGGCGGCTTCCACCGCGCGCGCATCGCGCGGACGCGTCTCGACGTCGATCGAAGCGATCGACGGCACGTCGTCGAGCCATTCGAGCCGCAGGTAGCGCGAACTCATGCCGTCGAGTGCGATACGTTCCTGCACCAGCGTGTCGCCGCCGCGTGCCACCTTCAGCAACTGCACGCTGCCGAGCGAGCGCCAGTCGTGCAGATCGTCGCTGGCCTCGACCGCGACGCGTCCCTGGTAGCTGTCGTCGCCGAGGTGCACGAGCAGCGCGTCGACGTCGCCGTCCGCGTGAGACAGGTCGACGAGATCCACCGCATGCGTCGCGCGTGCCGGTGCGGCGACGGTTGCGCGTAGCGAACCGTCCGGCGCGACCGCTACGCCGAGCGGTCCGCGGTCGTCGTTGCCGCGCGTGCGCGGCAGCGCGAACCAGTGCGCCGGCGTGCGCGTCGGCGGCACCGCGGCCGCGGTCGTCGCGGGCGCATCGAGCGAATACGGCACCGGCTCGCCCGCGCCGTTGAAGATCCGCACGTCGCCGAGGTCGTCGCGCCGGCTGCCCGCATAGACGGGTTGCGGCACGGTGAGCTGGTAATACGCGGCGCTGCCGTCGAGATCGAGCGCGAAGCGCCGTGCGACGCGTTCGGCGCCGGGCGGGCCGCCAGCGGCCGCGAACGATGTCAGCAGGCTCAGGCTGAGCAGGGCTGCGAGTCGCTTCATGATTGGCGATCGTCCGGTTGAGCCGCTGCCTTCGGCGGCAGCGGCGAGAAATAGCCGATCAACAGCAGCAGCACACCGATGCCGATGAACGACACGATGCGTTCGATGCCGGTGACGTGCGACAGGTCGAACACGAACAGCTTGATCACCGTGAGCGCGAGCAGCGCGGCGCCGACGAACCACAGCGGACGCAGCCCGCGGCGCGTTGCCCAGATCATCGTCGCGAGCGCGCAGAGCGTCCAGTACACGGACACGGACGCCTGCACGAGCGTCGATTCCGCCATCGCGTCGAACGCATAAGGCACGCCCGTCCAGTGATGCAGCGTGCGCAGCAGGATCGCGTTCAGCCACAGGAACGCCGTCGCGCCGGCCGCCGCGAGCAGCTCGACGCGATACGCGCCGAACGACCAGCCGAGCCGGCGCACGCGCACGAACCACGACGCGGCGAGCGCGTAGACGGCCACCAGCACGAGATCGAGCGGATTGAGCAGCGGGATGCGCGCCCAGCTGCCGCCGTCCTGCGTGAAGTTCGCGTAGAAGGTCCAGAGCCACATCACGACGATCAGCGGCAGCGACGCGAGCGCGCAGATGCGCGCGATGGCGTCGCGCCGCATCAGCCACATGCCTGCGAACGCGAACACGCTCCAGCCGACCATGAACACCTGCTGCATGCCGAACGACGACAGCACGGCGTCGACGTCGTAAGCGAGGTGGAAATGGTGATGCAGCGTGCGCAGCAGCAGCGCGTTGAACCACAGGAACACCGTCGCGAGCGCCGCGAGATCGGCCGCGAGCGGATGCCACGTCACGCCGAGCGCTTTCAGGCGGCGCAGCCACATCGCGAACGCGACGAAGATCAACAGCTGCGCGACGTCGAGCGGATTGAGGATCGGCAGCCAGAACAGCGGCGACGCGTCGCCGTCGCTCGTCACGCTCGCGATGCTCCACAGCCACAGCAACGCGGCGAGCGGTGCGGCGCCCCACATCTGGTAGGCGCGCGGGTACGCGCCGATCGGCCAGCGCAGCCGCGAGCCGGGGCCCGAAACCAGCAGGAGCAGCGCGCCGAAGCCGTACGCCCATGCGCTCCAGCTCCACGCGCCTTCGGGCACGAACGCGCGCAAGCGCCAGAAGCCTTCGAGCGAGCACAAGCCGCACAAGGTCCAGAACATCAGCGTGTGCAGCGGCGCGAGCCACGCCGCGGGCACGGCTGCGACGGTCGGCGCGCCGGCTGCGGCGCGGGCCGTCGCCGATGCCGCCGAGGCGGGGATCGCGCGCGACTGGCGCAGCAGCAGCGCATAGCACGCGATCACCGCGATCGGCCACGCGAACGCGCCCATGCCGGACAGCGGCGCGTCGTGCGTATCGAACGCGCGGATGGCGAGCAGCGCGAGCACCGGCGTCAACGCGAGCGCGGGCCATTCGGCGATCGGCCACGCGAGCTTGCGGCGCGCCAGGTGCGCGAGCCATGCGGTGCCGGCCGCGAACAGCGCGGTCGCATCGACGACGAAGCGGTCCGCATGCAGATCGACGTGGCGGCTCGCATAGACGAGGATCTCGTGCAGCCCGCCGCTGAGCCACCACAACAGCCCCCAGACCGCGGCCGCCGAGCCCACGTCGGGCATCCACGCATGCCACGCGCGCGCTTCGTTGCGCCCGTGCAGCCACCAGCCGGTGAAGAGCCCGGCGAGCGCGATCAGCAGCATCGCGATGTACGGGCTGTTGAGCACCGGCAGCGCGTTCGCGTCGGGCGCGCCAAGCAGGCTCGTGAAGAACGCGCCGGCGGCCGCGAGTTGCATCGACAGGCCGAAGGCGAACGGCGCGAGGCGCCGTTCACGCACGCCGACCCACACGATCGCCGCGCCTTCGATCGCCCACGCGGCGCTCGTCGTCGGGCCGGAGAACGCGAGCGGCACCGCGAGCGTCGCGAAGATCACCGCGAGCGCGAGCATCGCGTCGAACAGCAGCGCGAGACGCGCGCGGCGCCGCGCGAGCCACGCGACGACCACGAGGTAGAACGCCGACAGCGCGACCGCGCTCCACGCGAGCGCGAACGGGATGTCCTTCACGAGCGCCGCCTGCAGCGCGGTCGCGACGATCGGCGTGCCGAACACGAGCGTGCCGTCGACGTAGTGACGCAGCGCCAGCTCGCGCTTCACCGCATACAGCAGCGCGATGCCGACGTACATCAGGAAGAACAGGATCAGGAACGGTTCGGTGCTCGCCAGCAACGCGGGACGATACGCGGTCACGCCCCACGCCGAACCGATCGTGAACGTGAACACGAAGCCGAGCAGATTCAGCGGACGCCAAGCCTTGAACCATGCGATCGCGAACACGCCCGCGTTCAGCAATGCGTAGTAGCTGAACAGCGCGACGTGGCTGCCGTGTCCGGTCGACAGCAGCACCGGCGCGAGGAAGCCGCCCGCGGTGCCCATGAACGCGAGCGGCAGTGCGTTCTGCATCACCGCGAGGAACGCGCCGAGCGCGCATATCGCGACCATCAGCGGGAACGCCGCGCCGACCGGCAGCAGCGCGTAGAGCTTGGTGGCGGCGAAGATCGTCAGATACAGGATGCCGATGCCGCCGCCTTGCAGCACGAGCCCGTATGCCGCGCGTCGCGCGCGCACGCGCCAGCCGATCGCGAGCAGCGC
The DNA here is from genome assembly GCF_000959445.1 of Burkholderia vietnamiensis LMG 10929. Taxonomy (NCBI): domain Bacteria; kingdom Pseudomonadati; phylum Pseudomonadota; class Betaproteobacteria; order Burkholderiales; family Burkholderiaceae; genus Burkholderia; species Burkholderia vietnamiensis. Next base: position 281,699 of record NZ_CP009630.1, read on the forward strand.
GGCCGCGGCGAGCGCGGTGCCGGCCAGGCGGAATTCGATCGGCAGCAGGTCGTTGTCGGCGGCGTACTTGAGCAGGAACGCGACACCGAAGAACAGCACGATGATGCCGACCCGCACGACCGTGTTGCCGCCGAGCAGCCAGTCGCGTGCGGCGCGCAGCGCGCGCTCCGCGATACCGGGCTCGCGCGGCTTCGGCGGGGCGGGTGGTGCGGGCGGCGTGGTCGCGGCGGGCGTAAGCGTCGGTGCGACGGCGGCCGCAGGCTCGGCGCTCGGGCGCGCCGAAGCGGCAGGCGCAGGCGCAACCGCGATCGTCGACGCCGGCGTGGCGACACGCGCGGGCACCGGTTGCACCGACGGTTGCGGCGGCATCGCGGCGGGTGACGGCGTGACAGTCGGTTTGCCCGCCGGTATGACCGCCGACGCGTGCGCGGCGCTGCCGGCCGCGACGCCGGCGTTCGCGCCGGCCAGCTGCCCGCGTAGCGCGTCGAGCTCGTGGGTGAGCGCGTCGACGGTCGCTTCGAGCCGCGCGACGCGATCGGCGAGCGGCACCACCACAGATGGCGGCGCGCTGCCGGGTGTGGAAATTGCAGATGCGTCGGATGTCGTGTCGCCGCTCGTGCGCCTGCCTTCCTGCAGCGCGTAGCCGACGCAGAATCCGGTCACCGCGCCGAGCAGCGCGCCGGTGGTGACCGAGACATCCCCGAACAATGCGGCGATACCGCCCGCGATGAAGCCGATTGCGGCCAAGGCCCAAGTCATCGCCTAACTCCCTCTCTCATTTCGTTATCGTCCTTCGATCGTCGCGCTGCCCGATCGAGGCGGTTTTTCCATTCTGGCCGGCAGGCGAACCGGCATGCGCGCACCGCTCGAGCGTGCGCCGCGCAAGGCGCGCGGTGATGTCCCGAATGGCGTGGTTGCCGGCAATGTATCACAGTGGCCATGCGGGAATTTCAGGGTTGCCGACGGCCCGCGAACGTGGCGGTACACGTTCGCGATGCAGTCTTTTCGTACGACCATTCTTTTAATTTGCGCACGGCGCCGCGACGCGGCCGATCGGACGCAAAATTGTCGTAAAGCGACGCGCGCCACTTGTGTTTTTTCGCCCGACTGCGCGGGTTGCGCGTCGCACTGCTGCGCACAAGTCCGGGACGCGATGCCCGTCGTTGCTGACGCTGCGCGTAGTGCGTCGCCGCAATCGGGGGCCGCCGCGCGCCGCGGCCCGCGGGGCGCGGCTGTGGGGTGTGTCGTATTTGCGCAAGCGTTTGTCGTAATTCGTCGGCAGGTCGGGGTTTTTTCTGGCAACTATGTAGGCACGCTAGACACGCGTGAGTCCCCGCTACACGAGGAGAAGGTTTCGATGGATGCCCCCAAGGTCGTGGTCGAAGGTCTGTGCAAGGTGTTTGGAAGTAACCCGCAACAGGCGCTCGACATGCTCGCCGCCGGCGCGACGAAAGATGATGTGCTCAAGCGTACCGGTCAGGTCGTCGGCGTGCACAACGTATCGTTCGACGTGCAGGAAGGCGAAATATTCGTGCTGATGGGCCTGTCCGGCTCCGGCAAATCCACGCTGATCCGCCTCGTGAACCGGCTGGTCGATCCGAGCGCCGGCAAGGTGCTGATCGACGGGCTCGACGTCGCGTCGGCACGCCGCTCGGCGCTCACCGCGCTGCGCCGCAAGGACATGAGCATGGTGTTTCAGTCGTTCGCGCTGATGCCGCATCGCACCGTGGTGTCGAACGCCGCGTTCGGCCTCGAGGTCGCGGGCGTCGGCAAGAAGGAGCGCGAGCGGCGCGCGATGGAAGTGCTCGAGCAGGTCGGGCTCGCGCCGTTCTCGCACAAGCTGCCGTCCGAGCTGTCGGGCGGGATGCAGCAGCGCGTCGGCCTCGCCCGCGCGCTCGCGGTGAACCCGTCGCTGATGATCATGGACGAGGCGTTCTCCGCGCTCGATCCGCTCAAGCGCCGCGAAATGCAGGACGTGCTGCTGCAACTGCAGAAGGAGCAGCGCCGCACGATCATGTTCGTGTCGCACGATCTCGAAGAGGCGCTGCGCATCGGCAACCGCATCGCGATCATGGAAGGCGGCCGGCTCGTGCAGGTCGGCACGCCGCAGGACATCATCGCGAACCCGGCCGACGAGTACGTGCGCGCGTTCTTCGACGGCATCGACACCAGCCGCTACCTGACGGCCGGCGACCTGATGCAGACGGGCGCCGTGCCGCTCGTGTCGAAGTGCGATGCGGAAGGCGTCGCGGCGACGCTGAACGGCAGCGCCGAATATGCGTTCGTGCTCGACGCGCAACGCAAGATCCGCGGCTTCGTCACGCGCGACGCGCTCGGTCAGGCCACGCCGTCGGTGCGGCCGATCGAGAGCATCCGGCGCGACGCGTCGCTCGAACATGTCGTCGCGCGCGTCGTCGCGAGCCCGAATGCGCTGCCCGTCGTCGACGACGAAGGCTGCTACTGCGGCTCGGTCGACCGCGCACTTATCCTGAAGGCCATCACGCGTTCGCGAGGCTCCCATGTCTGAAATCATTCCACTCGGCAGCTGGGTCGACCAGTCCGTTCACTATCTGCTCGATCACGACGCAAAGACCTTCGACGCGATCGGCCAGGCGATCGAGAGCCTCGCCGCATTGGTCGAACACGGCCTGCAGGCGATTCCGATGTGGCTGATGATGGCGATCTTCATCGGCGTCGGGCTGTGGCGCGTCGGCTGGCGCTTCGCGCTGTTCACCACCGCATCGCTGCTGCTGATCTTCGCGACCGGCTTCTGGGATCAGACGGTCATCACGCTCGGCCTCACGCTGTCGTCGACGATCATCAGCCTCGTGCTCGGCATTCCGCTCGGCATCTGGGCGGCCAAGAGCAAGTGGGTCGCCGCGACCCTGCGCCCGGTCCTCGACCTGATGCAGACGATGCCCGCCTTCGTCTATCTGATTCCGGCCGCGATGCTGTTCGGCCTCGGCCGCGTGCCGGGCATCCTGTCGACGGTGATCTTCGCGATGCCGCCGGCCGTGCGGCTGACGAGCCTCGGCATCCGCCACGTGAACCGCGAGATCGTCGAAGCCGGCCAGGCGTTCGGCTGCACGCCGTGGCAACTGCTGTACAAGGTGCAGTTCCCGAACGCGCTGCCGTCGATCATGCAGGGCGTGAACCAGACGATCATGATGGCGCTGTCGATGGTCATCATCGCGTCGATGGTCGGCGCGGGCGGCCTCGGCAACGACGTGCTCGCGAGCATCCAGCGTCTCGACATCGGCCTCGGCTTCGAAAGCGGTCTGTCGGTCGTGCTGCTCGCGATCATCCTCGACCGCATCACCGAGAGCTTCGGCCGCGCGCCGGGTGCCGTGAAAGCGCCGCTGTTCTCGGGCCTGAAGCACCTGTTCCGCGCGAAGGCCGCGCCCGCGCAAGCGTAACGCCCGGCGGCCGCGCGCTGCGGCCGCTTTTCCCGATCCGATACCAGCTTCCGTGGCCTGCGCCACGGGGCTGGCTGCGTGCAACCTGATCAACCGTTCGCCAGGAGCCCGATGTGACGTTCGCCGCCGCCGCACCCGCCCCCTGCGTTTCACCGGTTTCTTCCCTCGCTCATTTCGGTTTTCTCACGCTGCCGAACTTCTCGATGATCGCGTTTTCGAGCGCGGTCGAAGTGCTTCGGATGGCAAATTACGTCGGCCGCGCCGATCACTACAAGTGGTCGATCTATTCGCTCGACGGCAAGCCGGCGCAGGCCAGCAACGGCATCGCGGTGCGGCCCACTCAGGCGCTCGACCATGACAACCTGCCCGACGTGATGATCGTGTGCGGCGGCGTGCGCATCCGCGACGTGGTCGACGACGTCGCGCGCGACACGTTGCTCGCGCTCGCCGAGCGCGGGCTGCCGCTCGGCGGCATCTGCACCGGCGCGTATGCGCTGATGTCGAGTGGGTTGCTCGACGGCTATCGCTGCACCGTGCATTGGGAGAATCTGTCGGCGCTGCATGCCGAGTTTCCGCGCGTCGGTTTCGCCGACGAGCTGTTCGTCGTCGATCGCGACCGCCTCACCTGCACCGGCGGCACCGCGCCGCTCGACCTGATGCTGAACCTCGTCGGCATGCGCTTCGGCCAGCAGCTCGCCGCGCAGGTGTCCGAGCAATTCATTCTCGAACGTATCCGCAGCGCCACCGACACGCAGCCGATTCCGGTCGATGCGCGCGTGGGTTTTTCGCGGGCGGAGCTGATCGAGGTCGTGCGGCTGATGGAGGCGAACATCGAGGAGCCGCTGTCGCTCGAGGAGCTCGCGCGGCTCGTGCGGCTGTCGCAGCGTCACCTGCAGCGCATGTTCAAGGTGTATCTGAACGTCTCGCCCACCCACTACTACCTGACGCTGCGACTGAAGCGCGCGCGCGACCTGCTGCGCACGACCGACGCGTCGATTGCGCGCGTGACGACGACGTGCGGCTTTCATTCGCCGTGTCATTTCAGCAAGGCGTATCGCGCGCAGTTCGGTCACGCGCCGAGCTACGAGCGCCGCCTGCCGGGGCGCTGACGCGAACGGCGCACCGATACGCGAACCATCCGGTCCGCGACGCCGCCGGGATCGCGGCGCGCGGCTTTACCCATCGATCCCGTAGCCCAAGCAAACGACGTCACTTTGAGGAGAAGAAAGATGAAGCGCCTATTGATCGCAACGGTATGCGGGATCGGGATGGCAGCGCCGATGTCGGCGGTTTACGCGGCCGACCCGCCCGTGTGCAAGACCGTGCGCTTCGCGGACGTCGGCTGGTCCGACATCGCGGCCACCACCGGCCTCGCATCGGCGATGCTGCAGGGGCTCGGCTACACGCCGACCAAGACGATCGCGTCGGTGCCGATCACGTTCGCGGGCATCAAGAGCAAGCAGATCGACGTGTTCCTCGGCTACTGGTCGCCGACGATGGACCCGATCATCCAGCCGTTCACGAAGGCCGGGCAGATCAAGGTGCTCGCCACGCCGAACCTGACCGGCGCGAAATACACGCTCGCAGTGCCGGACTACGTGTACCAGGGCGGCCTGAAGTCGTTCGCCGACATCCAGAAGTTCGCGGACAAGCTCAACGGCAAGATCTACGGGATCGAGCCGGGTAACGACGGCAATGCGCTGATCAAGAAGATGATCGACGGCAACCAGTTCGGCCTCGGCAAGTTCAAGCTGGTCGAGTCGAGCGAGGCGGGGATGCTGGTCGAAGTGAATCGCGCGATCCGTGACAAGCAGTGGATCGTGTTCCTCGGCTGGGAGCCGCATCCGATGAACGTGCAGATGAAGATCGATTATCTGAGCGGCGGCGACGACGTGTTCGGCCCGAACTACGGCGAAGCGAAGGTGCTGACCGCCACGCCGCCCGACTACGCGCAACGCTGCCCGAACGTCGCGAAGTTCGTGTCGAACCTGCAGTTCACGACGACCATCGAGAACCACGTGATGGTGCCGATCATGAACAAGCAGGACCCGAACAAGGCCGCCACCGAGTGGCTGAAGGCGAATCCGCAATCGCTCGACAAGTGGCTGGCCGGCGTGACGACGATCGACGGCAAGCCCGGCTTGCCGGCGGTGAAGGCGTATCTCGGCGTGCATTGAGCGAGGTCGTACACGGCGCGCCGGACCTCGCGCGTTACCCGAAGCGCACGCAATACACCGGCGGCAAATGCGCGGACACCTGACGCCAGTTCTCGCCGCCGTCGCCGGACGTCCATAGCCCGCCCGTCGTCGACGCCATCGCGAGGTGCGTGCCGGTGTCGTCCACCGCGAGCCCGTGCCGATACACGAGGTCGTAGGCCGGCGCGGGCGGCAATCCGTTCGACAGGCTCTCGAAGCTGCGGCCGCCGTCGCGCGTGCGCGTGACGACGAAGCGGCCGTTCACCGGAATCCGGCACGCATCCTTCACGGCCGGCACGAACCAGGCCGTGTCGGGATCCTTCGGATGCACGGCGACCGCGAAGCCGAAGCTCGACGGCTGCGCGTCGATGCGCTGCCAGCGTGCGGCGCCATCGGTCGAACGGAAGATCGCGCAATGATGCTGCGTCCACAGTACGTCGGGCGCGGCCGCGCACTGGACGACCCGATGCGGATCCTGCGCGTTGGGCTCGCCGCGCCGCTCGGGCGGCATGTAGTCCGCTTCCATCCCGTCGGCGCTGACGTGCCAGCTCGCGCCACCGTCGACGCTCTGCCAGACGCCGCCGCACGAGATGCCGACCGTCAGATGTCGGCTGTCTCGCGGATCGACCATCACCGAATGGATGCCCGGCGCATCGTAGCCGCCGCCGAACCACTCGGCGCGTTCCGGGCGGTCCCACAGCGCACGGTTCAGCGCCCACGAGTCGCCGCCGTCGTCGGAGCGGAACAGCCCGCCCGGTATCGTGCCGGCCCACAGCACGCCGGGTTCGTCGGCGCCGCCGGGTTCCAGCGACCAGATCTGCTGAAGCGTCCACGGCGCGCGCGGCGCGGCGGGCGCTGCGGCATCCGTAGTGCCGGCGCCCGCGTCGGCCGGCTGCGGCGGATAGACGGGCACCGCGCATTCCTCCCATTCGTCCGCATCGGCACGCCTGCGATGCAGCTTGACCCCGAAATGGCCGAGATGGAGCACCGCATACAGCGTGCCGTCGCGCGGATCGGCGAGCGTCATGCCGACCGGCTCGCCGATGAAGTGCGGCTCGCCGAGCGACCAGCCGCCGTCGCCGTCGGCGTGCAGCACGAACAGGCCCTTGCGGGTCGCGACGAGCAATCGGTCGTTCATGTCCGGTGTCTCCTGTGGGCTCGGGCGCGGCTGGCTGCGCCGCGCATGCGCCCCGTTATCCGCCCGACAACGCCTGCACGACATAGACGCGGCTGGCGTCGTCGAGCGTATCGGACAAGTGTTGCCGGTCGCGTACCGGATGGCCGTCGATGAACACCGACAGGTGCTTTCTCAGCGCACCCTGGTCGTCGACGATGTAGCCGCGCAGCCGCGGCTGCGCGGCGAAGGCCGTTTCCAGCGCGTCGCGCAGCGTGCGCGCGTCGATGTCGCGCTCGGGCATGTCGACATGCCGTTGAATCGATGCCGCGAAGAAGAGGTGTGCCATGGCAGGGGCCGGCAGCAGCGTGCGGGGAACGGTCTGTAGTTTAGGCGATCGTTCGGCAAATCGAGCAGGAGGAGCAGGACGAGCAGGGCATCAGCCCGCTTCACCGGGCCGGCCGGCGACGCCATGCGCTTGCTGCGCCGCGCAACGGCGGCGCGCGGCGCGGCGTTACGCGTACTTGTCACCGACCGTGCTGCGGATCGGGTAGGTGTCGTAGATGATCGTCATGCGCTCGATGCGTGCGGCGTCGTCGAATTCGAATACGTCGACGCACTCGAAGCGCACCGCCGAGCCGTCGTTCAATCCCCAGTCGTACACGAAATAGCCGGTGGCCCGACGTGCGCCGGTCGTGCTGACGCAGACGTCGATCGGCGTGATGCGGCTCTGGCCGGACGCCGCCGCGACTTTTTCGAAGAACGGCTGCGGCGTCATCCAGCCCAGAAACGGCGAGAAGATGCGCGCATCGGGCGTGAACAACGCGCAGATCGCCGCGACGTCGCCGCGCTCGAGCGCCTTCAGGTAGGTATCGACCTGCCGCGTGTATAGTGCGTCGGACGACGAAATCATGGTATTTCTCCGCTGATGATGGACCGGCCCGTCGCGACTGCCGTCGCGCGCCGGTTCCGCCACGATAGCGACGCAGCGATGACCGAACAAACGAATAATCCGCAACCCGGGTATGCGGCCGGCGCATACCCGCTGGCGGACCTGACGCGCGCATTGCCGCCGCTGACGGCGTTGCAGGCGTTCGTCGCCGCCGCCGAGCTCGGCAGCTTCAGCCGTGCGGCCGAGCATCTGTGCCGGACCCAGGGGGCGGTGAGCCGGCAGGTGCAGCAGCTCGAAGCGTATTACCGCTGTGCATTGTTCGTCCGCCATGCGTCGGGCTTGACGCTGACCGCCGAAGGCGGCGCGCTGCTGGCGGTGGCCGTCGACGTGCTCGCCCGACTGGCGCGACACGCAGATGCGCACGCGCAGGCCGCGTCGGTCCTCACGCTGCGCGTGCCTTCCACGTTCGCGGTGCGCTGGCTGCTGCCGAGGCTCGCGGCGCTCAACCGTGCGTTGCCGCGCACCGAGCTGCGCATTCACACGTCGGCGGACGACACGCCGGATTTCACCGACGCCGGTTTCGACGCGATCGTCGTGCGCGGCAGCGGAACCTGGGCGGGAATGGCGGCCGTGCCGCTGTTCGACGAATGCCTGACGCCGATGTGCACGCGCGAGGCCGCTGCGTCGTTGCACGCGATCGACGATCTCGCGCGGGCCACGCTGCTGCATCCGGCGCGCAACCGCGACGAATGGCGCTGCTGGCTGGACGCGGTCGGCGCGACGCAGATCGACCGCAGCGCTGGCCTCGTGCTCGATACGCTCGAACTGACGCTGACGGCCGCGGAGCAAGGGCACGGCGTCGCGATCGGCGATCCGCGCATGGCGGCCGACCGGCTGGCCGCCGGAACGCTCGTCACGCCGTTTCCGCAGGTGGTGCGCAACGGCCTCGGCTACTACCTGGTTCATCCGGTGCAGCGCGCCGCGCAGCCGGCGATTCGCGCGCTCGCCGATGCGCTCGCGCAGCTCGCGCGCGAGGACTGACCGCTACGCAGGTGCGCCCGGTGGGCCGCTAAACGGGAATCGAGCGCCCGCGGATGCGGATCCCGAGCCGCACGATGCCGATCACCGCATTCGACAGCCACGTGAGCCATCGCGGCATTCCGCGCCGGCGGATGTCGAGCAGCAGCACGATGCGCACGTCGTCGCTGTCGTTCCATACCTCGTGCACGAACGTGTCGTCCCACAGCAGGAAGCGCCCTTCGTCGAGCCGGTATTCGCGGCCGTCGACCTTCAGCACGGCGGCGGGCGTGCCGTCCGCGCGCGTCGGCATCGACAGCACCAGGTAGCCGCGCAGGATGCCGCGAAACGGCCCGCGATGCGGCGGGATGTGCTTGCCCGGCGCGAGGAACGACAACGATGCGGACAGCACGTCCGGCGACGTCGCGACGAGCGACTCGACCGTCGGGCAGCGCGACAGGTTGCGCGGGAACGGCTGACCGTAAGCCTGCATGATGAACATCCGCCAGTCGCGCGCGTCGTTGGCGGAGATGTCGCGCTGCTCGCGCATGATCTCGTGAAAGCGCGGGATGCGCGGCATGTCGCGCGCCACGGCCAACGCCTCTGCCTGGATGTCGCGCCATGCGCCAACGAAACGCACGGCATCGGGAAACGCGGCCGTGTCGAGCACCGCGCTGCCGTCGATATGGCGGTCGTACAGCGTGCGAAGCAGGCCGGCTGCGTAGTCGTAAGCGACGGACATGATCGGAGGGCGATCCACGAGGTGTCGTCAGTCTGCCCCACGCGCGGTGGAGCGTGCGTTACGTGAGGTTACGCCCGCTGACGAAAGAATGACAGTGCGTTCGAGATGCGGCGCCGCGAATGAATGGCCACCATGCGTCGTCGGACCGGTGGTCATGCGCGCGCTCGTCGATTGGCGCAGCGATCGAATATGAAGCCGCAACGGCCAGGGGCCGCGACGTGCGTGGGCGGGTGCCCCGACGCCTGCATCGGCCCAGGTGCTGTCGCGCGCAGGTTTGCGACGCGCCGATCGGTGCGGCGGCGGCCGGTGTGGCCGGTAGAAGGGGGAAGGCGGGGATTCGGCGGAAGATCGCGACCTTGGCCGCCGTGCATAGGTACATGGGCACATCGACGATGCGGTAGCAGGCCGACGCCAGCCTGCTACCCGGTGCCGGCGCGAGCGCGTCCCGCGTCGGCGCTACGGCATCGAGCATGCCGTTCCCGGCATGCTCACCACGGCATCATCCGCTGCATGGTCTGGTCGCGCAGCACGAAGCGATGCGCGAGTGCGGCCGCGACGTGCAGACAGATGCCGGCGAACAGCACCCACGCGAGCACGCCGTGCACGTCGCCCATCGCGTGCCCGAACTGCGATCCGGCTTCCGACAGCGCCGGCAGCGGCAGGACGCCGAGCAGCGTGACGGCCCATGCGCGCGACGACGCATTGATCCAGCCGAGCAGCGGCACGACGATCAGCAGCGCATAGAGCGCGAAATGGGTGGCGCCGGACAACTTGCGCATCGTGGGCGACAGCGTGTCGGCGGGCGGGCGATGCCTCACGCGCCACAGCACGCGGCACACCATCGCGGCGACCAGCGCGGTGCCGACGAGCAGGTGTGCGGCGATCAAGCCGACCGGTTGCGTATCGCGATGCACGTCGGGCATCGTCCAGCCGATCAGGTACTGCGCGACGATGAGCGCCACGATCAACCAGTGAAGAAGACGTGCGACGACGTCATAGCGTGCGGGTGTGGACATGGAGGCTCCTGTCAAGGCGGTGGGGATCGTAGGTATCGACCGGATTCTACGGCGGGATCGTTAACGAAACATTAAGCGTTCGGCAGCGCGCGCCGCCGCCGGTCCGGCGCATGACGCACCAGCTGCACGACGGCGTCGCCGCTCGAGCACCCCGCGCGCGAGACTGTCGTTCATCGTCGACGAGATACGGGAATTACAGGTACGGCCGGAGCCAGCCGAGCCCTTCGGACGTGCCGGCCTTCGGGCGGTATTCGCAGCCGATCCAGCCGTCGTAGCCGAGCGCGTCGATCAGCGCGAACAGGTACGGGTAGTTCAGTTCGCCGACGTCGGGCTCGTGCCGCTCGGGTACGCCGGCGATCTGAATGTGGCCGATGCTCGCGAAGTCGCGCCTGAGCTTGGTCGCGAGGTCGCCTTCGACGATCTGGCAGTGATAGCAGTCGAACTGCACCTTCAGGTTCGGCGCGCCGACTTCCGCGCAGATCGCATGCGCATCGTCCTGGCGGTTCAGGAAATAGCCGGGCATGTCGCGCGGGTTGATCGGCTCGATCAGGATCGTGACGCCGTGCGCGGCGGCGGCCTGCGCCGCGTGGCGCAGGTTCGCGACGTAGGTGTCGCGCTGGCGCGCGCGGTCCGCGCCCGGCGCGACGATCCCGGCCATCACGTGCAGCTTCTTGTTGCCGAGCACGCGCGCATAGTCGAGCGCGCGGTCGATGCCGCGGCGGAATTCGTCGTCGCGGCCCGGCAGCGACGCGATTCCGCGTTCGCCGGCGTCCCAGTCGCCGGGCGGCGCGTTGAACAGCGCCTGCTCGAGGTCATGCGCGTCGAGGCGCGCGCGGATGTCCTCGGCCGCGAAGTCGTACGGGAACAGATACTCGACGGCGCGAAAGCCGTCGTACGACGCGGCGGCGAAGCGTTCGAGGAACGCGTGCTCGGTGTACATCATCGACAGATTGGCGGCGAAGCGGGGCATGGCAACGGGTCCAGGAAGTGAATGGGGCGGGGCACAGGGCGCCCCGCGTCGAATGTCGGTTCAGCGGTTCACGAGCCGCGCGCCGCTCGTGCACGCGCGATCGCATGCGCGCACAACCAAACGGCAGGCGCGCCGGTCAGTCCGGGATGTCTTCGACTGAATCGGCAACGGCAACGGCATCGGCCGCCACGCCGGCGTCCACGGCTTCGCCGCCGCGCTCGCGATAGGCGGCCGGCGGCACGCCGAACTGCTTGCGGAATTCGCGGCCAAGGTGCGACGCGTCGGCGAACCCGCAACTCGACGCGATATCGGCGACGGTGCGGTCGGAGCTGGTCAGCAGCCACGCGGCGGTGCGCAGCCGCACCTGCTTCGCGAACGCCTGCGGGCTCTTGCCGGTTTCGGCCTTGAACAGCCGCTCGAGCTGGCGCGTCGACATGTCGAGCTTGCAGGCGAGCTCCTCGAGCGGCAGCGCGCGCCCGACGTGCTGTTCCATCAGAAGAATCGCGCGCTTGACCTTCGGATGCGTGGCCGGCTCGAGTCCCGGCGGATGCGGTTGCGGCGCATTGCCCTTCTGCATCTCGCCGACCAGCAGGATGCGCAGCGCCTTCTGCACGGTCGCATGGTCGAAATGGCGCAGCAGGATCGCGGCGGCGACGTCGATCGACGCGCGCCCGCCCGAGCACGTGATGCGGCGCCGGTCGATCACGAACAGGCGATCGGCGATCAGCATGTCGGGGTCGGCGTTCGGAAAGCGTTCGACGAAATCCCAGTAATGGAACCAGCTGACGCAGGTGCGATAGCCGTCGAGCACGTTCGCGCGCATCAGCGTGAACACGCCGGTGCAGATGCCGACCACCGTCGCGCCGCCCGCGGCCGAGCGGCGGATGAACTCCAGCGTGTCGGGGCCGGCTTGCGGCCCCGAATGCAGCAGCCCGCCGACCACGACCACGTAGTCGAACGGCTCGGCGTTCTCGAAGGTTTCCCACGGCGTGATCTGGATCCCGCAGCTCGCCCGCACCGGCGCGAGCGTCTCGCCGATCACGCTCCACGCGCAGCGCACCGGCTTGCTGTAGTCGCCGTCGTCGGCGGACAGCCGCAGCATGTCGACGAACCCCGAAAAGGCCGTGAGCGTGAAGTTCGGCAGCAGCACGATGCCGAAGCGGATGCGCTGCGGCGCCGGTTCGGCGAGGGGGGAAGCGGGTACGTCGGATGTCATCGCGGTCAATCTCGTCACGCCCGGAAGGCGGGTCTCAGTCGTTTCACTCTGCGCGCGGGCACGGCGCCCGACTTGTGTTTTTGCGTCGCCAACCATCGTCAAAACGCATTTTCCTGCCGTCCTGCGTGGGGCTTGGCGGCGCTATCCCACGCCGATGCCGTTTTTGTTCTATCGGCCGATTTTACGCTTTGATGTACTGACGCCAACGACATTTCACGTACGCCTACCCAGAGGAAGCCAGATGAACGTCAGCGCGTTCGACCTGTTCAAGATCGGCATCGGCCCGTCGAGTTCGCATACGGTTGGCCCGATGATCGCCGCGTGCCGCTTCGCGTCGCACATCGACGATGCGAACCTGCTCGGCTTCGTGCGCCGCGTGCGGGTCGAACTATACGGGTCGCTCGGTGCCACCGGCAAGGGCCACGGCACCGACAAGGCGGTGCTGCTCGGCCTCGAGGGCCATCTGCCGGACACGATCGATCCCGACCTGATCGAGCCGCGGCTCGCGGCGATCCGCGCGGAGAAGTCGCTGACGCTGCTCGGCCGGCAGACGATCCGCTTCGAGGAAAAGGAGCATATCGGCTTCTTCCGCAAGATGATGAGCGGCACCAGCATCGTTCACCCGAACGGGATGCGCTTCCAGGCCTTCGACGAGCACGGGCAGTTGCTCGTCGAGAAAGAGTATTACTCGATCGGCGGCGGCTTCGTCGTGAACCGCGACGGCGATCGCGTGAACGGCGTGCGTGCGGCGGCCGACGTGCCGTATCCGTTCCGCACCGGCGACGACCTGATGCGCCAGTGCCGCGAGCACGGGCTGTCGATCGCCGAGCTGATGCTGCGCAACGAAGCCGCGCTGCGCCCGGCCGACGAAGTGCGCGCGGGGCTGCTCGCGATCTGGCGCACGATGGCCGCGTGCGTCGAGCGCGGCTGCAAGGTCGAGGGCGAGCTGCCCGGCCCGATGCGCGTGAAGCGTCGTGCGGCCGAGCTGAACGGCCGCCTGCGGGCGCGCTCGGAGGAGTCGCTGCGCGATCCGCTGTCGATGCTCGACTGGGTCAACCTGTACGCGATGGCCGTCAACGAGGAGAACGCGGCGGGCGGCCGCGTCGTCACCGCGCCTACCAACGGCGCGGCCGGCGTGATCCCCGCGGTGCTGCACTACTACGTGAAGTTCGTGCCGGGCTCGAACGAAGCCGGCATCCTCGAATTCCTGCTCACGGCCGCGGCGATCGGCATCATCTACAAGGAAACCGCGTCGATCTCCGGCGCCGAAGTCGGCTGCCAGGGCGAAGTGGGCGTCGCGTGCTCGATGGCCGCGGCCGCGCTCGCGGCGGTGATGGGCGGCACGCCGGACCAGGTCGAGAACGCGGCCGAGATCGGCATGGAGCACAACCTCGGGATGACCTGCGACCCGGTCGGCGGGCTCGTGCAGATTCCGTGCATCGAACGCAACGCGATGGGCGCGATCAAGGCGCTGAACGCGTCGCGCATGGCGCTCAAGGGTAACGGCCAGCACTACGTGTCGCTCGATTCGGTCATCAAGACGATGCGCGAGACCGGTGCCGACATGAAGACGAAATACAAGGAAACGTCGCGCGGCGGCCTCGCCGTGAACGTCATCGAATGCTAACGAAGGATCACTAACATGAGCCGCTACTCGATATTCAGCCTGTTCCGCAACGGCCTCTCGTATCACGAGAACTGGGAGAAGCAGTGGAAGAGCCCGGAACCGAAGAAGGAATACGACGTCGTGATCGTCGGCGGCGGCGGCCACGGCCTCGCGACCGCGTACTACCTCGCGAAGGAGCACGGCATCACCAACGTCGCGATCCTCGAGAAGGGCTGGATCGGCGGCGGCAACACCGCGCGCAACACGACGATCGTGCGCTCGAACTATCTGTGGGACGAATCGGCCGCGCTGTACGAGAAGGCGATGAAGCTGTGGGAGGGCCTGTCGCAGGATCTCAACTACAACGTGATGTTCAGCCAGCGCGGCGTGATGAACCTAGCGCACACGCTGCAGGACGTGCGTGACACCGAGCGGCGCGTCAACGCGAACCGGCTGAACGGCGTCGATGCCGAATTCCTCACGCCGGCCCAGGTCAAGGAAATCGAGCCGACCATCAACCTGAACAGCCGCTACCCGGTGCTCGGCGCGTCGATCCAGCGCCGCGCGGGCGTCGCGCGTCACGACGCGGTGGCCTGGGGCTTCGCGCGCGGCGCCGACCGCGCCGGCGTCGACATCATCCAGAACTGCCAGGTGACGGGCATTCGCCGCGAAGGCGGCGCGGTGGTCGGCGTCGATACGGTGAAGGGCTTCATCAAGGCGAAGAAGGTCGCGGTGGTGGCCGCCGGCAACACGACGACGCTCGCCGACATGGCCGGCGTGCGCCTGCCGATCGAGAGCCACCCGCTGCAGGCGCTCGTGTCCGAGCCGATCAAGCCGGTGGTCAACTCGGTGATCATGTCGAACGCGGTGCATGCGTACATCAGCCAGTCCGACAAGGGCGACCTCGTGATCGGCGCGGGCATCGATCAATACACGGGCTTCGGCCAGCGCGGCAGCTTCCACATCATCGAAGGCACGCTGCAGGCGATCATCGAGATGTTCCCGGTGTTCTCGCGCGTGCGGATGAACCGTCAGTGGGGCGGCATCGTCGACGTATCGCCGGACGCCTGCCCGATCATCAGCAAGACCGACGTGAAGGGCCTCTATTTCAACTGCGGATGGGGCACCGGCGGCTTCAAGGCGACGCCGGGCTCGGGCTGGGTGTTCGCGCACACGATCGCGCGCGACGAACCGCATCCGCTGAACGCGCCGTTCGCGCTCGACCGCTTCTATACGGGCCACCTGATCGACGAGCACGGCGCCGCCGCCGTGGCGCACTGATCCCGACCACCATTGGAGAAACCAACATGTTGCTGATCGAATGTCCGTGGTGCGGGCCGCGCGCCGAATCCGAGTTCACGTGCGGCGGCGAAGCCGACATCGTGCGCCCGGTCGCTAACGAGAACATGACCGACCGCGAATGGGGCGAGTACGTGTTCATGCGCGAGAACAAGCGCGGGCTGCACCGCGAGCAGTGGCTGCACACGCAGGGTTGCCGCCGCTGGTTCAAGGTGACGCGCGATACGGTCACCTACGAAATCAAAGGTTACGAAAAGTTCGGCGGGGCCGCCGGTCACGCACACGAAGAGGGCACGAGCAAATGAGCCAGAAAGACCGCCTCGGCACCGGTGGCCGCGTCAATCGCGCGATTCCGCTGACGTTCACGTTCAACGGCCGCACCTATCAGGGCTTCCAGGGCGACACGCTCGCGTCCGCGCTGCTCGCGAACGGCGTGCACTTCGTCGCGCGCAGCTTCAAGTACCACCGTCCGCGCGGGATCGTGACGGCCGACGTCGCCGAACCGAACGCCGTCGTGCAGCTCGAAACCGGCCCGTACACGGTGCCGAACGCACGCGCGACCGAGATCGAGCTGTACCAGGGCCTCGTCGCGACGAGCGTGAACGCGCAGCCGTCGCTCGAGCACGACAAGTACGCGATCAACCAGAAGCTGTCGCGCTTCATGCCGGCCGGCTTCTACTACAAGACCTTCATGTGGCCGCGCAACATGTGGCCGAAGTACGAAGAGAAGATCCGCGAGGCCGCCGGCCTCGGCAAGGCGCCGGACGTGCTCGACGCCGACCGCTACGACAAGTGCTACGCGCACTGCGACGTGCTCGTGGTCGGCGGCGGCCCGTCGGGCCTCGCCGCCGCGCATGCGGCCGCGACGGCCGGCGCGCGCGTGATCCTCGTCGACGATCAGCGCGAACTCGGCGGCAGCCTGCTGTCGTGCCGGGCCGAGATCGACGGCAAGCCGGCGCTGCAATGGGTCGAGAAGATCGAGGCCGAGCTGCGCAAGCTGCCCGACGTGACGATTCTGTCGCGCAGCACCGCGTTCGGCTATCAGGACCACAACCTCGTGACCGTCACGCAGCGCCTGACCGAGCACCTGCCGGTGTCGATGCGCAAGGGGACGCGCGAACTGCTGTGGAAGGTCCGCGCCAAGCGCGTGATCCTCGCGACCGGCGCGCACGAGCGCCCGATCGTCTTCGGCAACAACGACCTGCCGGGCGTGATGCTCGCGGGCGCGGTGTCCACCTACGTGCATCGTTACGGCGTGCTGCCGGGCCGCAACGTCGTCGTGTTCACGAACAACGACCGCGCGTACCAGACCGCGCTCGACCTGAAGGCATGCGGCGCGAAGGTGACGGTCGTCGATTCGCGTGCGTCGTCGAACGGCGCGCTGCCGGCCGCCGCGAAGCGGCAGGGCGTGACGGTGATGAGCGGCGCCGTCGTCACGGCGGCATCGGGCAAATGGCGCGTATCGTCGGTCGACGTCGCGTCGTATTCGAACGGGCAGACGGGCGGCAAGCTGCAGTCGCTGGCATGCGACCTGGTCGCGATGTCGGGCGGCTTCAGCCCGGTGCTGCACCTGTTCGCGCAGTCGGGCGGCAAGGCCTGCTGGAACGACGAGAAGGCGTGCTTCCTGCCGGGCAAGGCCGTGCAGCCCGAGGCGAGCGTGGGTGCGGCGGCCGGCGAGTTCGGTCTTGCCCGTGCGCTGCGGCTCGCGGTCGATGCGGGCGCCGAGGCCGCGAAGGCGGCGGGCTTCGTCGCTGCGCAGCGCGCGGTCGCGCCGCAGGCCGCGGAACTCGTCGAAGGCGCACTGCAGCCGCTGTGGCTGGTCGGCAGCCGTGAGGCCGCGGCACGCGGGCCGAAGCAGTTCGTCGACTTCCAGAACGACGTGGCCGCGGCCGACATCCTGCTGGCCGCGCGCGAAGGCTTCGAATCGGTCGAGCACGTGAAGCGCTACACCGCGATGGGCTTCGGCACCGATCAAGGCAAGCTCGGCAACATCAACGGGATGGCGATCCTCGCGCAGGCGCTCGGCAAGACGATTCCGGAAACGGGCACGACGACGTTCCGCCCGAACTACACGCCCGTGTCGTTCGGCACGTTCGCGGGCCGCGAGACCGGCGACTTCCTCGATCCGATCCGCAAGACCTGCGTGCACGAATGGCACGTCGAGCATGGCGCGATGTTCGAGGACGTCGGCAACTGGAAGCGGCCGTGGTACTTCCCGAAGAAGGGCGAGGACCTCCATGCGGCCGTGCAGCGCGAATGCCTCGCGGTGCGCAACAGCGTGGGCATTCTTGATGCGTCGACGCTCGGCAAGATCGACATCCAGGGCCCGGACGCGGTGAAGCTGCTGAACTGGATGTACACGAACCCGTGGAACAAGCTCGAGGTCGGCAAGTGCCGCTACGGGCTGATGCTGGACGAGAACGGCATGGTGTTCGACGACGGCGTGACGGTGCGCCTCGCCGACCAGCACTTCATGATGACGACCACCACGGGCGGCGCGGCGCGCGTGCTCACGTGGCTGGAGCGCTGGCTGCAGACGGAATGGCCGGACATGAAGGTGCGGCTCGCGTCCGTCACCGATCACTGGGCGACGTTCGCGGTGGTCGGCCCGAAGAGCCGCAAGGTCGTGCAGAAGGTCTGCCAGGACATCGATTTCGGCAACGAAGCGTTCCCGTTCATGAGCTACCGGAACGGCACCGTCGCCGGCGTGAAGGCGCGCGTGATGCGGATCAGCTTCTCGGGCGAACTGGCTTATGAAGTCAACGTGCCGGCCAATGCGGGCCGCGCGGTGTGGGAAGCGCTGATGGCGGCCGGTGCCGAGTTCGACATCACGCCGTACGGCACGGAGACGATGCACGTGCTGCGCGCGGAGAAGGGCTACATCATCGTCGGCCAGGACACCGACGGCTCGGTCACGCCGTACGACCTCGGGATGGGCGGGCTCGTCGCGAAGTCGAAGGACTTCCTCGGCAAGCGCTCGCTGTCGCGCTCCGATACGTCGAAGGAAGGCCGCAAGCAGTTCGTCGGCCTGCTGACCGCGGACGACCAGCTGGTGCTGCCGGAAGGCGCGCAGATCATCGCGAAGGACACGCAGGTGTCGGCCGCCGAGCCCACGCCGATGATCGGCCACGTGACGTCGAGTTATTACAGCCCGATCCTGAAGCGCTCGATCGCGCTCGCAGTGGTGAAGGGCGGCCTGAACAAGATGGGCGAGAGCGTCGTGATTCCGCTGGCCGACGGCAAGCGCATCACCGCGACGATTTCGAGCCCGGTTTTCTACGATACCGAAGGGGTGCGCCAGCATGTGGAATGAAACCAGAAACCAGACGCCGGTGGCAGGCGCGGGCGTCACGCTTGAATCGCCGTTCGTCGGCGCGGCCGATGTGCTGAAGCCGCATCAGGCGCGCGCATCGAAGAAGTTCACGCTGCGCGAGCGGCCGTTCCTCGATCTCGTCAACGTGCGCGGCGAGCCGGGCGACGCGGCGTTCGTCGCCGCGTTCGAGCGGGTGGTCGGCTGCCAGCCGCCGTCGGCCGCCAACACGGTCGCGCGCGGCGTCGGATACGACGTGCTGTGGCTCGGCCCCGACGAGTGGCTCGTGCGCTCGAACGGGCCCGTGCAGGCCGGCGTGCTCGAAGGGCAGCTGGCCGAGGCGATGCAGGGGCTGTATGCGGCGGCCGTCGACGTCGGCAGCGGCTACACGGTCGTCGAGATCAGCGGCGAACGCGTGCGCGACGTGATCGCGCGCGGCTGCCCGCTCGATCTGCATCCGCGCATGTTCAAGCCGGGCCAGTGCGCGCAGTCGCACTACTTCAAGTCGCCGATCACGCTGATTCCGACCGGCGACGATACGTTCGAGATCGTCCTGCGCCGCAGTTTCGCCGACTATTTCGTGCGCATCATGCTCGACGCCGCAGCGCCGCTGGCATCATGAAGCCGTTCGACGAACCGTTCGTGGCGATCGATGCGCCGCGCCTGCGCGGGCGCGGCTGGAGCGTGTTCGTCGACGAACTGAAGGTGCCCGCGCGCATCGGCATTCATGCGCACGAGCATGAAGCGCCGCAGCCGGTCGTGATCGATGCGCGGCTCGGTTATCGCTGCGAGCCGAGCGAGGAAGGCGAGTGGATCGATTACGACGGCTACTGCGCGCGCGTCGCGTCGTTCCTGTCGCACAAGCCGCATACGCGGCTGCTGGAGACGCTCGTCGCCGATCTCGCGGTGATGTCGTTTCGGGAATGGCCGGCGCTGGAGTCGCTGACCTTGTCGATGTACAAGCCGAAGATCCGGCCGGGCACGAAACGCGTCGGCGTGTCGCTCGACTGGACGCGCGGCGATTACCTGCGGTGGACGGGCGCGGCGGGGCAGCTGTAAGCGCGCGTAGCGTCTACTTCGCGTTGCGGTTCGCCGATGGCGCCGCGCTCGACGGATCGCTGACCGGTATCATCCGCGGCGTCGCATCGGCGGCGTTGCGTGAGCCGTCTTCGGGTTCGAGCACGAAGCGGAACGCGTCGACGCGCTGCATCACCTTGGCCGCATAGGCATTCGATCCGCCGTAGCTCTTCAGGCCGGCCTGCACGTTGCCGCCGGCCGCGCGCACGTAACCTGACAGAATCCTGGAGCCGACGTCGACGTTCGCGTTCGGTTCGGTCAGGTCCTTCACGTCGCG
This sequence comes from Burkholderia vietnamiensis LMG 10929, assembly GCF_000959445.1. NCBI lineage: Bacteria > Pseudomonadati > Pseudomonadota > Betaproteobacteria > Burkholderiales > Burkholderiaceae > Burkholderia > Burkholderia vietnamiensis. Next base: position 301,846 of record NZ_CP009630.1, read on the forward strand.
CAGCATGCCGCGGTGGGCGGTCGGCACGACCTGCATCAGGCCGGTCGCGCCATGCTGGCCGCGCGCCTTTTCCTGGAAGCGCGATTCGATCGAAATGATTGCGTAAACCAGCGCCGGCGGCAGCGAATATTTCGTCGCGGTGAGGTTCACGATATCGGCGAGCCGCGTCGCCTTTTCCTTCGCGAGACCGAATTTCTTCGTCAGATACGACGTGATGCGGTGGTTTGCTCCGTTGGGCTGATCGTTGGCGAGCGGCGCGGATGCGGCGTCCGCTGCCGACGCGCTCGCTTGCGGCGCGGAGGCCGGTTGCGCGGAGGCCGGCAGCCCGGGCGCTTGCTGCGCCGCTGCCTGTTGCGCAATGCCGAGCGAAACCACGATCAGCCAGAGAAACCGTCGTCGCATGGTCGAGTGCGAGGAATTGGGAGGCGCATAGTATATCGGCCAATTGCGGCGCAGGGTCGAGCGCAGGGTCGAGTGAAAGGGCGATGTAGGGTTGGGGCGGTGGGGATGGGGATGGTTGTGGGCGCCCGCATCGGAGTCCGCATCGAGCGTGTGAGTCAGTCGCGCTCTGGCTCTGTTTTGGTCGCGAGTGAGCCACCCACGCGCACTACCCCCGCCGCCCACCCGCCACCCTTGCCAGTGCCCCGATCGCATCGCTGACCAGCACCGCGAGCAGCCCGACGATCACGCCGCCTTGCAGCACGAACGCGGTGTTCGACGTTTGCAGTCCTGCGATGATCACGTCGCCGAGGCCGCGCGCGGCGACCGTCGAGCCGATCGTCGCGGTGCCGAGATTGATCACGACCGCGAGCCGCACGCCGTTGACGATCACCGGAAACGCGAGCGGCAGCTCGATCGACACGAGTTGCTGCCAGCCGTTCATTCCCATCCCGCGCGCGGCCTCGACGATGTCGCGCGGCACGTCTTCAATGCCCGCGATCGTGCTTTCGAAGATCGGCAGGAGCCCGTACAGGACGAGCGCGATCAGCACCGGCTTCAACCCGAACCCGACCGCCGGCACCGCCAGCGCGAGCACGGCAACCGGCGGAAACGTCTGGCCGATGTCGGCCACGCTGCGCGCGACCGGCAGAAAATCCGCACCCCACGGCCGCGTGACGGCGATGCCCGCCGCGACCGCGACGAGCGTGCCGATCAGGCTCGACAACGCCACGGTGCCGAGATGCGCGAGCGTCAGGTCGAGCAGGCTCGCGCGGTCGTAGATGACGGGCGCGCCGTTGTCCGCGAACGGCGCGAACGCGCCTTGCAGCCACGCGGGGCGCAACAGCAGCACGAGCAATAGCGCGAGCGCGGCCGCGCGCGCGACCTGCGCGACATGCGGCGCCAACCGCCGCGGCAGCGGAGCACGCGCCGGCTGTGCAGGCGCGCTCATGCGGGCTTCCTCGCGTGCGCGCGAATCGCGTCGAGCGTGATGCGTCGCGCGGCCGGCGCACCGTGCGCGCCATCGCCGTTCGCCTCGCCGACCGGCAATGCTTCGACGCCGCGCCACAGCAGCTCGGACACCGCGTCGCGTAACGTGCGCGTCGCGGCGATCGGTTCGCCGTCCGCGTGACCGGGCTCGGCCACCGCGTCGATCGGCGTCAGCGCGAGCAGCCGCAGCGGCCGGTCGACACCGGCGACGAGCTGCTCGACTACACCCGCGGCCGGCTTGCCGAGAATCTCCGCCGGCGACGCGACCTGCAACAGCCGCCCGCCGTCCATCACGGCGATCGTGTCGCCGAGCTTCAGCGCTTCCTCGATATCGTGCGTGACGATCACGACGGTGATGCCGAGCCGGCGCTGCAGCGCGTACAGATCGTCCTGCGCCTTGTAGCGGATGATCGGATCGAGCGCGCCGAACGGCTCGTCCATCAGCAGCATCGCCGGCTCGGCGGCCAGCGCGCGCGCGACGCCCACACGTTGCTGCTGGCCGCCCGACAGCTCGTGCGGCAGCTTGTCCGCGAACTCGGATGGCGCGAGATGAAACAGTTCGAGCAGTTCGCGCACGCGCGCGTCGATGCGCGCGGCGGGCCAGCCGAGCAGGCGCGGCACGGTCGCGATATTGCGCGCGACGCTCCAGTGCGGGAACAGCCCGTGCCCCTGGATCACGTAGCCGATGCGCCGCCGCAGCTGCTCGGGCGGCACGCCCGCGGTATCGACGCCGTCGATGCGGATGGTGCCGCTGCTCGGCGCGATCAGCCGGTTGATCATGCGCAGCAGCGTCGATTTCCCGCTGCCCGATGCGCCGACGAGCGCGGTGATCGTGCCTTGCTTCATCGTCAGCGACACGTCGTCGACGGCGACGATCTCGCCGAAGCGTTTGCCGATGCGTTCGATCTCGATCATGCGGTACGTCCCTTCGCGAGCGTGGTCGCGGCCTCGAACACGACGGCGGCCGTCAGCGCGAGCGCGATCGTCGGAATCGCGCCGAGCAGCACGAGGTCCGCCGCCGATTGCCCGATGCCCTGGAAAATGAAAGTGCCGAAGCCGCCGCCGCCGATCAGCGCGGCCACCGCCGTCAGCCCGATGTTCTGCACGAGCACGATGCGCACGCCGCTGAGGATCACCGGCAGCGCGAGCACGAGATCGACGCGCAGCAGCCGCTGCACGCGCGTCATGCCCATCGCGCGCGCGGCTTCGGTCACATGCGGCGGCACCTGCGCGAGCCCGACCACGACGCTCGACGCGATCGGCAGCAGCGAGTAGAGGAACAGCGCGAGCACGGCAGGCGCGACGCCGATCCCGCGAATCCCGAGCGCGGCCGCGAGCGGCACGCGCGCGGCCAACAGCCCGAGCGGCGCCATCATCAGCCCGTACATCGCGATGCTCGGGACCGTCTGCACGATATTGAGCGCCGGCATCACGACGGTGCGTACCGATACGAACCGCGTGCACGCGATGCCGAGCGGCAGGCCGGCGACCAACGCGGCCGCGACCGAGCCGCCCGCGAGCGCGACGTGGCGCGTCGCCTCGCGCCAGAAGTCGTCGCTGCGCACCGCGTATTCGCGCATGATCGACAGCCCGTCCCACCAGCCGCTCGCCAGCGGCACCGAAATCGCCGCGATCGCGACGGCCAGTGCGGCGAGGCGCCGCCACGGGCCGAACGCGAGCCGTGCGAGCGCGTCCGCGACCAGCACGGCCGACGCGAACAGCAGCACCCACACGCTCGCGGCGGGCGACACGCGCGCGAGCATGTCGTCGGGCGCGACGACGTGCGCGGCGGCCGCGCCGAGCGCATACGCGAGCGTCGCGAGCGAGGCGCAACCAGCCGCGAGCCGCCACACGGGGCGGCTCGCCTTCATCGTCCACAGCGCGCCGGCGGTCCACAGCACGGCGAGCGCCGCGCCCGATGCGGCGGGCAGCGCGGCGAACACCGACAGCCCGGTGCCGGCCGCGATGCGGTTCGGCCGCAGCACGACGAGCGGCATCCCGAACACCGCGATGATCGTCAGCACACCGATCAGGACGCCCAGCTTGTCGAGCGCGATGCGCGCCGCCCGTTCCGTCACTTAACGAAGCCCTTCGACTTCAGGTAGCGCTTTGCGACGCCGGCCGCCGGTTCGCCGTTGATCTGGATTCGCGCGTTCAGCGACTGCAGCGTCTTCAGGTCGAGGCTGGCGAACACCGGTTTCAGATAGTCGGCGATTTGCGGATGCGCCTTCAGCACGGCTTCGCGAATCACCGGCGTCGGCGCATAGACGGGCTGCACGTGCTTGTCGTCGTCGAGCACGACGAGGCCGCTCGACGCGATGCCGCCGTCGGTGCCGTACACCATCGCCGCGTTCACGCCGTCGGTCTGGTTCGCGGCCGCCTTGATGGTGGCGGCCGTGTCGCCGCCGGACAGCACGACCAATTGATCCTGCTTCAGCTTGAAGCCGTACGCCTTCTCGAACGACGGCAGCGCGGACGCGCTGTTCACGAACTCGGCCGACGCCGCGAGCTTGAGCTTGCCGCCGCCCGCGACCCATTTGCCGAGATCGGAGAAGGTCTTCAGATGCTGCGCCTGCGCGACCGGCGCGAGCACGGCGACGCCCCACGTGTTGTTCGCCGGCGCCGGCGTGAGCCACACGAGATGGTTCGCCGAATAGTCGAGCTTCTTCGCGGTGTCGTAGCCCTGGCTCGCGTTTTTCCACACCGGGTCGTCGGCCTTGTTGAAGAAGAACGCCGCGTTGCCGGTGTATTCGGGGTAGATGTCGATCTCGCCGCTGGTGAGCGCCTTGCGCACGATCGGCGTCGTGCCGAGCGCGATCTTCTCGGTGACGGCGATGCCGTGGGCCTTCAGCACTTGTGCGATGACGTTGCCGAGCAGGTTGCCTTCGGTGTCGATCTTCGACGACACCACGACGGGCGTATCGGCGTGCGCGCCGGGCGCGACGACGGCGGCGGCGAACGCGAGCCCCAGGAGCGGGGCGGGCAGGGCGAGCTTCATCGGGCCAATCTCCAGTATCGGGACGTACGCCGAAAGTTACTTGACTGGACGGCCTTTGGCAAACCGCGCGCGGCGGCGTGCCCACAGCGTGCGTGGGGCTAACGGCACGCGCCGCGCGCCGTTGTTACACTGGAACGCATTCCCGCCTGCGGACACTTGCTGACATGAAACCCGAGTTGCTGGTTCTGATCGCGCTGCGCGACGACGCGCACCGCCGCATCGCCGCGTCGTACCACGTTCACCACGCGCCGACGGCCGAGGCGCGCGGCCAGGCGATCGCCGCACACGGCGGCACGATACGCGCGGTGCTGACCAACGGCAGCACGGGGCTCACGGCCGCGGAAATCGATCTGCTGCCGCAGCTCACGTTGGTCGGCGCGCTCGGCGCCGGCTACGAGCACATCGACGTCGCGCATGCGAAGGCGCGCGGCATCACGGTGGTCACCGGCGCGGGCACCAACGACGATTGCGTCGCCGATCACGCGTTCGCGCTGCTGCTCGCGGCCGTGCGCGACGTGGTGCGGCTCGATGCGGCCACGCGCGACGGCGTGTGGCGCGACGCGCTGCAGATGCCGCCGAACGTGTCGGGCAAGAAGCTCGGCATCGTCGGGCTCGGCAGGATCGGCGAGAAATGCGCGCGGCGCGCGGCGGGCTTCGACATCGAGATCGGCTATCACAACCGGTCGCGCAAGGAGGTTCCCTACCGCTATTTCGACCGGATCGACGCGCTCGCGCAATGGGCCGATTTCATGATCGTCGCGACGCCGGGCGGCGCGCACACGCGTCATCTGATCGACGGCGCGGTGCTCGATGCGCTGGGTGCCGGCGGTTTTCTCGTCAACGTGTCGCGCGGCAGTGTCGTCGATACCGCTGCTTTGGCGGAGGCGCTGCGCGAACGGCGCATCGCGGGCGCCGCGCTCGACGTGTACGAAGGCGAGCCCGAGCCGCCCCGCGCGCTGACGGCGCTCGACAACATCGTGTTGACGCCGCACATGGGCGGATGGTCGCCGGAGGCGCTCGATCGGTCGGTGCAGCTGTTTCTCGACAATGCCGCGCGGCATTTCGCGGGCGCGCCGGTGCTGACGCCGGTGTGAATGAAACGGCATGCGGTCGCATGCTCGAGCGGCGCGTGCTCGTGAGGAATCCGCAGCGCGATCGGACGCGCCCGGCAGTCGGTCATGCCGGGCGCGCCCGCTCGGTCGCTCACTCTTGCACCCGATCGCTCACGACGATACCAGCGGCACCGTGACCGACGTGCCCGCCGGATCGAGCGCAAGGCCCGTGCCGGGCGTCGGCCGCAACGTCGCTTCATAGTCGCTCGACAGCACGACGAGCCCGAGCGTGTGGCCCGCGGCGAGCGTGTAGTCGCGCGGCATGAAGGTCAGCTTCAGGTCGTACGGCGTGCCCGGCAGCACGGGTTGCGAGAACCATTCCGACACGCGGTTGCGCGGGTCGGTCCATGCACGTGTGACGATCGTCGCCGTACCGTCGGGCGCACGATCGACCAGCAAGGCGGTGACGTTCGCGACGCCGGTGAAGGTCAAGCGCACGCGCGCGGTCGCGGTGCCCGACATGCGCGTCGCGGTCGCGAACGGCGCGGTCTCGAAGCGGCTGCGATGCTCGCCGGTCGTTGCATTGGCGAGCGTGAGCGCCGGTATCGACGCATCGTCGGTGAAGCGTGCGAGCGGACCGCCGCTCGGTATCCGCAGCAGCGTGCCGATACCCGTGCCGTCGCCGCCGGCGAAATATGCAACGGGTGTCGCGTGGCGCGCGGCCCAGTCCGCTTCCTTCAGCAGCGTGCCGTCGGGCTGCTCGATCACCGCGCGCGGGTCGCGCTCGACGCCGTTGTCGACGCCGATCAGATAGCGCGTGAACCAGCGGTTCACTTCGGCGGGCCACGCGTTCGCCATCGCCGGCACGCGGGTCGGGTCGGTGTGCTTCAGGCGGTGCAGCCACAGCTGCGTGGGCACGTGCTGGCGTCGCATCGCCAGATACCACGACGTCGACTGATCGGTGCGCACGTTGTCGTCCGTCAGCCCCTGTGCGACGAGCGCGGGCGCGACGGCCAGCGCGGTGGGGATCTCGCGCGCGGCCCAGAACGGCGAATAGTCGCCGGTCTTGCGGTCTTCCTGCTGCAACGCCTCGTCGACCAGGTGTGTGCAGCGCTCCGGATGCGCATTCGTCAGAAGCGCCTTGATATAGACGTCGACGTCTTCGCCCTGATAGCCCTCCGGCGCGCGCACGAGGCCGCCGGAGCGGTAGTAGCCGTACATGTTCGACAGCCCGGCGATCGGCACGATCGCATCGAGCCCGCGCGTGCGCAGGCTCGCGACCATCTTCGGCAGCGTGCCGTCGTACGACACGCCGTACATGCCGACGTGCCCGGTGGACCAGCTCGCGACGAGCGGCTTGCCGTTCGCATCCTTCGCGGTCGCATCGCGGCCGAGCCAGCGGATCACCGACGCCATTGCGACGGATTCTTCGCGGGTGAGGATGGTCGGACAGCCGTCGGAGCCGGCCGTGCCGAGCGAATCCGCATAGACGATCGTGAAGCCGCGCGGCACGAAATAGCTTTCGATCCACGAGCGGCCGGCCGCGGCCGCTTCGAGCTGCTGCAGCATCCGCGTTTGCGGCGCGGCGGCCATGATCCGCGTGGCCGAGCCGCCTGCGGCGGCGGTGGCGGTGGCGGGATGAGGCGTGCCGTCGAGCTCGACGTCGACATCGTGGTTGGGGCTGTCGGCGAGCCCGGCGTAGTACGGGCTCGCGAGCACGATGACCGGCGTGCGTGCGCCGCTGGCCGTTTCCGACGGGCGCACGATCCGTACGTGAATCCGGTCCCTGGTGCCGTCGCCGTCGGAATCGACCGGCGTGTCGACCCATGCATTTTCTTCGATCGTCGCGCCCGACAACGACGGCTGCACCTGGCCGTCGTCGATCACGGGCTTATAGCGGCCGCCGCTGGCCGGATTCGCATACGGGACGCCGGACGGCGACACGCGCGACGCGAGCGATCCAGCGGCGTCCGCCGAGGCGGACGCCGCGTCCTGTTGGGTTTGCGCGAGCGCGGACGCGCCCGCCACGCTGCCGCCGTCGTCGCCGCCGCAAGCGGCGAGCGTCGCGGCTGCGGCCAGCGCCGGCAGCCATGCGCGACGGAATCCTCCTGGATGGAATTGCATTGTCGACCTCGTTGTTCTGATTGTGTGGATACGACCGTTCCGCGATACGCCCCCTGCGGGCCGGGCCGATTACCGCCTGCGACGAACAGATGACCGCACCGTCGGAAGCGCCGGGGCGACCGCCCACGGCCCGATGCGGCGCGGCTCATGCAGTACTGCCAATCAAAGTCGTGCCGTGTACCTTGCCTCGTCAAACCAGGCGGTATCGGCAGAGAAAACGGGGATATTGCGAGCTGCGGTGCTGCGCTGCGGACGACACGACACGCGTGCGAGCGGCGACGGGATGAAACGGACCGGCGATGTCCGACGCGCCGCGCGTCTTATGAGCTTGCCGGTCTGCGTTTGCTTTCCGGAAGCTTGCGCAAAACTTATCTCAGGGAAAACGGCGTGTCAAACTTTTTTAACCACAGGTAAATAAAGTTTCGCGCGCTTGACCGGCGACGTGTCGGCGGCGTCGCCGGATGCAAAACGGGCGGCGACGGATCGCATCCGTTACCGCCCGCGCGTGGCCGTTCCGCCGTTCCGGGGTTTGCCGGCTGCGCGCCGTCACCCGCTTTCGGCCTTCGTCTGCAAGTCCTTCAAGCCCTGGATCACCACCAACAGCGCGCGCCCGTGCTCGTCCGAGCCGTCCCAGGCGTCGACGATCGCCTCGCGCAGCAGGTCGTTGTAGCGACGCGGGCCGGGCGCATTCAGTCCATAGAAACTGCATAGCTTATTGAATGGCGCGCTGCGCCGCAGCCGGCGCCCGTCCGACATCCGAAGCCGCGACACCGTCGGTTGGCTGACGCCAGAAAGTCGCGCAATTTCGCTGGACGAGCGTGTATCTGCCAGCAAGTGGCGTAACAGGTCTTGTACAGGAAAATCGCGGTCCGGGGCTTCCATGTCATGCATTATACCTATACAGTTATGGTTGTTGAATGGGCTTGCTGTCGCCAGCGAGGCTGTATCCCGAGAAAGTCGATGACACTGAAACACCTCCCTCCCACGTTCTGCTGGACGAAGATCGGTACCGAGTCCGGCGAGGAACTTCCGACCGTCGTGCTCCGCAAGGAATGGGAGCGCCGGCTCGGGGGCGGGCGCTTTCTGTGGGGCATCAACCAGCCGCTCGGCAGCAGCGCGCAGGTCGCCGCGCATCGCACCGGTTCGCTGCTCGCGTTGTTTTCGCCGGTGGCGTCGCGGGTGCGGCCGGGCGAGCGCAAGCGCGCGGACGCGCTGCTGTGGAATGCGTGGATCGACGCCAGCGGCCAGGTGCGGCCGTTGCCGCCTCATACGTTCATCGCCAGCCGCGCGACGCTGCCGTCGGGCCGGCGCCGCGAACAGCACTACGCGCTCGTATGCGCATCGTCGACCGCGTTGACGGTCGGTACGCAACTGCGCGTGTTTCCCGAGCACCTGCGCAGCGTGAGCACGGGCAAGCCGCTCGGCGTCGCGCAGGGCGCGGCCGTGGTCGATTGCGTCGGCCGCGCGAAGGAGCAAACGGGCAGGAGCTATCCGCTTGCGCTGTCGGTCGAGCTGGAAGCGCCGTATTTCGTGCGGCTCGCGCAGCCTTGCGTGCTGAAGGCACGCGATCTCGCTGACGTGAACAACGCGACGCGCGCCGGCGATTTCGATCGCTTCGTCGAGCTGGTTGGTCGTCTGCGCGGCCGGTCGCCGACGGACACCGTGCGCGGCGTCACGCGCGATCTGTTCGACGTGGCGCCGATCGAAACGGCTGCCGCCTATGTCGCGCCCGCGCACGTCGTGCGGCTTCGGCACCGGCCCGCGGCCGAGCATCCGCGCGAGCTCACCGGCGATCTGTTCGATCTGGGGCCGGCCGAGGCAGCCGCGTTCGGCGGTGTCGCGCAGCCGCGCATCGGCCGCGCGTGACGGTTGCGCCGCGAGCGCGCGGCGTGCGGTTCAGGGATTGAAGGTCGATGCGCGCGCAACGACCGGCAGCGGTGTCGCCATCATCGCGGCGTGCGCAAGGAATTTGTTGCAATCTCGCCGTAGCGGGCAAGCGGACATCGCGCGACAATCGCGACGAAGCGCGCTGCTCGGCGATTCGCGCATCGCCCGGCAAGCGGCCGTCGGTCACGCGGCCGACACGCGGGCCGCGCACACTGCGCGGCGGCTTGCTTCACACTGCAATCCTCAGGGAGAAGTGTCGATGTCGATCCACATCCGTTCGCGGGAAGCCCGGGCCGCACAACGCTTCGTCGAGGCCACGCGCAACGTCGATCAGGCGTTTCGCGCCGTGCGCGGCGAAAGCGACGACGACATCTCGTCGGCCGACTATGCACGCGCGATGTCGCGCCTCGATCGCGCGCTCGACGAACTGGCGCGCGCGCAGGAGATCTTCGATCGAGTGGTGAACGCCGACGCGGCGCAGCGCAACTGAGCGCAACCGAGCGCGTGGTTCGGCTGGCGCTCGACGCTGGTTTTCTTTTCCCTTCCTGTCGCGTCACCGCGCGCGCTCATCGTCTGTTGCACATCGCCATGCGAGCCGGTGCGATACGACACGCCACCCACTTGCCATGCGCCGGTAGTTCGTGCGTTACGCGTAACCGCCGTGCTGGAACGACGTCGCGAAGAACTGCATCTGATAGCGGATCGCGTGTGCCCAGTAATCCCAGGTGTGGCCGCCCGGGCGCTCCGCGTAGTCGTGCGGCACGCCGAGCGCGATGAGCCGTTGATGCAGCGTGCGGTTCGAGCCGACCAGCGAGTCGTCGCGGCCGCAGTCGATCGTCAGGTCGAGGTGCGCGCGCACGAACGTACGCGCGCTTTCGATGATCGCATTGCGGTTCCAGAACGACGGATGGCGGACGGGGTCGCCGAACACATGATCGATGCCGGGTTCGTCCTCGCAGCAGCGCGGGTCGACTGCGCCGCTGATGCTGCCGACCGCGCCGAACGTGTCGGGCCGGTCGAGCGCGATGCGCAGTGCGCCGAAGCCGCCCATGCTGAGGCCGGTGATCGCGCGCGCGCCCTTGGCGTCGATCGTTCTGAAATGGCTGTCGACGTACGACACGACTTCGTCGCCGATGAAGGTTTCGAAGCGGCTACCCGAATCGAACGGGCTGTCGATGTACCAGCTTTCGTGGCCGCCATCGGGCATGACGAGGATCACGTGATAGCGGTCGGCGAGCGCGGCGATTCGGGTGTTGGTGGTCCAGTCGGTGTGGTCGCCGCCTGAGCCGTGCAGCAGATAGACGACCGGAAAGCGCTCGACGCTGCGCTCCGGGCCGTGCCGAAGGCGCGCATACGCATCGGGCAGCACGACGGTCGCCTTCAGCGTCGCGTTCATCGCGGCGCTCGGGATCGCGACGATGCGCGACTCGAACGCGGCGGCCGGTACGGCGGCCGCGAGCAACAGCAGTAGCCACAACGTGCGTAACAGGTTCATGGAGCCTCGCATGTGTCGTGCCCTTTCGGCAGTCCGGCATCGGGAAAACCCTGTGCGGACACTCTAGCAACGGTGCCTTTCAGACAAATTTCTGCGAAGCCTACGAGTTGTCAGGCGGTCGTCGCATGACTGGTGAGTACGGGTATCGAGGAGCGGCATCGCGGGCTCGCCGCCCGCGCTTGATTAATCGCACCGATCGGCCGCCGCACGGCGACTCGACCGGCGCAGCGTGTGTCAGTCGATGGCCGCGCGGGCGCGGGACGAGATGCGCGGCCGGCCGTGCGCGTGCGTCGAGCGTGCCGATGCAACCGTGAACGTAGACAACCGACCTGCACGACCGCTCATTCGGCGGTAGACGGGCGAAGCGGCGGCAACTCGAGTTCGGCGAGCAATTCGTCGAGTTCGAGAAGGTGGGTGCGATCGTGATCGAGCAGTTCGCGGACGAGTTCGTCGAGCGACATCCGGCGGATGCCGTCGCGTAGGCCGCAGCGTGCAAGTTCCTGTGGCTGCAGCGCCGCGACCGTCGCGCACAGCGCGGCGCGCCCGCGGCCGAACGCGGCGAGCGCTTCGTCGAGCGGCTGCGCGAGGTAGTCGCGCTGGGCGGCGAGCGCGGTGCCGTCGACGGACGCGATCACCGGCAATTCGCTGCTCCGGACCAGATCGATGCGCTCGGCGAACACGGCGTCGAGGTCGCGCAGGTGGCACGCATGCTCGACCAGCGAGAAGCCCGTCCCGGCCGGGCGGCGCGTGACGAGTGCGGCGGGAACGTGCGCCGCGTACGCGGCGATCCGGGACGGCATCTCGGCCAGCGCGGCCGGGAGGTCCGCGAACGGCAGCACCTGCGGATACGCGCTGAATACCGCGCCGTAGCTGAACAGGGCGCCGCCGAGCCGGCCGCGTGCCTGCACGACGTCGTGCCCGTGGCGACGCATCACGTCGGCGACCATCGAGCCGCAGAACTGCCGCGCCGTCGTATCGGCGGCGACTTCGGGGAATTTGCTCGCGATCTCGTGCTGGATCGCGCCGATCGCGGCGACGCCCACCCGCGACAGCGCCGCGAATTCGACGTAGCGCTCCGGTTGCCCGATCAGCGCTTCAAGCTGCGCGCCGAGCGGTGTCTCGCGAAAACGGTCGAAACGGGAATGCATGACGACGACTCCGTATAGTAACGTATCAAAACGATACGTTACTATACGGAGTCGTGTCAATCCGGGTGGTCGTCCTGCTCGCTGACCCGCGCCGGCGTGCCGCGCTCGGTCAGCGAACCGCGCCCACCCGTCGCCTCACTCGCCATGCTTGCCGTCCAGCTCCGCGCGCAGCCGCGCTTCCTGCGCCTGCAGCTCCGGCGTGAATGCTTCACCGAAGTCTTCGGGTGAAAAGATCGGGCGAATCTCGATGTCCGAGTCGACCGGCATCGGGTTCGGGCAGCGCTTGACCCATTCGACCGCCTCGTCGAGCGAGCCGACCTGCCACACCCAGTAGCCGGCGATGAGTTCCTTGGTTTCGGCGAACGGGCCGTCGATCACGGTGCGCTCGTTGCCGGAGAAGTGCACGCGCTTGCCGCGCGAGCTCGGATGCAGGCCTTCGCCCGCGAGCATCACGCCGGCTTTCACCAGTTCCTCGTTGAAGCGGCCCATCGCGGCCAGCAACTCGGTGTCGGGCATCGCGCCCGCTTCGGAAGAGGCCGTGGCCTTGACGATCACCATGACGCGCATTGTCGTTGCTCCTTTGACGTGGGGAAGAGGCGTCCGTTTGCGGCCCGTCGTACCGACGTCGAAACGAACGCTTGCGTCACTCCGACGTGCGAGCGGCGCAGGAATCGACATCGCATGCGAAAAATTTTTGGTGGTGGTCGATGGGTCAAGCCGGTTTCCGCACGCCACCGCCGATGCGCTGCGGCCCGAAGCCGAAGCCCGCGATCACCCTCACGCCCCCATCGGCTCGGCGGTAACGGAGCCGGCCCGCAACGCGGTCCGGCTCAAGCCGCCTTCACATTCCGGTCGAGCACACTCCGAATCCGCGCCGCGAGCTCATCGCGGCGGTACGGCTTGCCGAGCAGCATCACACCGGGATCGAGCCGCCCCGAATGGAAAATTTCGTCGCGCGTATAGCCGGACGTGAACAGCACGGGCAGCGGCGGCGTGCGCTGCGCCGCACGGCGCGCCAGTTCGCCGCCCTTGATGTGCCCCGGCATGATCACGTCGGTGAACAGCAGGTCGATCGGCGTGCCGCTGTCGAGTATCCGCAGCGCGGCTTCGCCGTCCGACGCGCTGAGCACCTTGTAGCCGAGCTGCGCGAGCATGTCGACGACGGTGAGCCGGACGTCCGCGTCGTCCTCGACGATCAGGATGGTTTCCCGCCCGCGCACGGGATCGGGCCGCGGCGCGCACGCCGGTTCCTCGGCCAACGCATCGTGACAGCGCGGGAACGTCAGCCGCACGGTGGTGCCCTGGCCCGGCGCGCTGTCGATCGACGTATGGCCGCCGCTTTGCTTGACGAAGCCGAACACCATGCTGAGCCCGAGCCCCGTGCCTTCGCCGTCGGGCTTGGTCGTGAAGAACGGTTCGAACACGCGTTCGAGCACGTCCGGCGTCATGCCGCTGCCCGTATCGGTGATCTCGAAGGTCACGTATTCGCCGGGCGGCAGCGGCGTGCGCCGGGCGCCGACGGCAGTCGTGTCGTTGTAGGCCGCGATCGTCAGCGTACCGTCGCCGCGCATCGCGTCGCGCGCATTGATCGCGAGGTTCAGCAGCGCGTTTTCCAGCTGGTGGCGATCGGCGAGCACGTTGCCGACGTCGGGCGCCAGCGCGGCCACGACGCGCACGGTTTCGCCGAGTGCGCGGTGCAGCATCTCGCTCATGCCGTCGATCAGCTTGCGCGGGTTCAGCACCGTCGGCGACAGCGGCTGACGCCGAGCGAACGCCAGCAGGTGCGACGCCAGCTGCGCGCCGCGCCGCACCGCGTTGTTCGCGCTCTCGATCCGCGGCTGCGCGCTCGCCCGCTCGCCGAGTTCGACCGCCAGCACCTGCAGGTTGCCGCTGATCACCTGCAGCACGTTGTTGAAGTCGTGCGCGATGCCGCCGGTCAGGCTGCCGATCGCCTCCATCTTCTGCGCGTGACGCAGCTGCTCCTCGATGGCCGCGCGCTCGGCGAGCGCGTCGGCGACGCGTTGTTCGAGCGTTTCGGTCAGCCGGCGCAGCGCGTCGTTCGACGCTTGCAGCGCGGCTTCCGCGTGTGCGCGTTGACGGGTGGCGAGCACGCGCTCGGTCGTCTCGATCACGACGGCGAGCACGCCGCCCGGCGCGCCGTCGTCGTCGGCGAGCGGGCTGTAGTGGAGGTCCATCCACACGTCTTCGGGCCGGCCGTGGCGCAGCAGCACGAGTTCCTTGTCGCGATAGGACAGCGTGCCGCCCGCGAGGCAGGTATTCATCACGTTGCGGTTGAAATCGGCGACTTCGGGCCAGCCGAGTTCGACCGGCTTGCCGAGCAGATACGGATGGCGGCCGCCGGAGAATGCGGCGTACGCATCGTTGTAGATCATGTAGCCGGGCCGGCCCCACAGCATCACCAGCGGCAGCGGCGACGCGAGCACGGTGCGCACGGCGGCGATCAGGCTCGCCGACCATTGCTCGATCGGCCCGAGCCCGGCCTCCGACCAGTCGAAGGCGGCGATGCGCCGGGCCATTTCACCTTCCCAGCCCGGACAACCGTGGTGTTGTGCGAACAACTCGACACGCATGAAAACGCTCCGAAAAAGACATCGCGGTAACGTGGCCGCGTCCGGGGACGGCGAGTTGGCAAGCGGGTCCATTCTAGTGCAGATCGACGGCCCGGCGGCGTTCCTGGCCGCCTGCCAAGCTGGTATGCTGACCAGCGTTACGTTCGTGCGGAGGGCGCCATGGCAGCGAAGGAAGTGTCGAAGAAGAAGTATCTGAAGATTCTGAACAAGCGTCTGCGGGCCGAGCCGGAGGCGCCGGCCGGTGCATCGTTCGTGTTCTTTCCGCTCGGCGCGAAGGCCAAGCATGCGACCGGCGTGGTGTCGGGCGAGCCGCACACCAAGCGCGAACTGGCCGTGCTGGCCGCCGTGCAGAGCAAGGCGGCCGACGAATTCGTCGTCACCGGCGCCTGAACGGCGGCCGTCGCCGCGCCGCGCTGTGCACTACGCGGCGGCAGCCTCGCAATGCGCGATGACGCCGGCGATCACGCGCTGAACGTCGCGCGTGATCGCCGGGCCGTGCATCGGCAGCACGATGTCGATATCGTGCGCCTGGACGCGGCGCAGCGCGCTCGCGAGATGCGCGAGCGACGGCAGGTAGTCGGCGCGGGCGATCGCGTCGAGGATCGCCGGCAGCGGATCGTCGGCGTCCTGCGTGCCGAAGCGCATCAGGATGTCCGACGACAGCAGCGCTTTGTACGCCGGCAGATAGACGACGAGCGCGTCCCACTGATGGACGTGCTTCGTGAACACCGGCACGACGTCGATGCCGGACAGCGTCGTCGGCTCGCCGTCCTGCAACGGTACGGCGCGCACGCCGAACACGTCGGCCAGCCCCCACGCGCACATCGGATGCGCGTAGGCGACGAGCGCCGGGTTGGCTGCGAGGAAGTCGGGCAACGCGCCCATCTCGTCGGCCTCGAAATGCGGGACGATCACGTTGCTGACCATCGACGGCGCAATGCCGACCGCGTCGAGCGCCGCGCTCAGTTGCGTGAAATTGGCGCGCGTGCCGGTTTCGACGCACAGCACGTCGCCGTGCGGCGAGCGTATGAAGAACTGGCTGAAGCCGAGGTCCAGCGTGTCGACGTAGGTGGTGGCGCGAAACAGGCCGTCGCGGACGGCGTCGATTCGGGAGGCGCTCATCGGGATCCTCGCGCAGGCAATGGGGCGGGAAGCGCGCCGCGCGTACCGCATCATGCTGCGATGCGGCAGGCGGCGCCGGTCGATCTCCGGCCCAGTCTAGCAGCGCAACTTCTCCCCGCGAACCGGGGCGATCCCGCGCCCGCGCGCGTCAGTTCTTCAGCTTGTAGCCGGTGCGGAACATCCACGCGACGATCGCGAGCAGGATCGCCAGGAACAGCGAGGTCGCCGCGAGGCTGATCCACACGTGCACGTCGGCCAGCCCGTAGAACGACCAGCGGAAGCCGCTGATCAAATAGACGATCGGGTTGAACAGCGTGACCACGCGCCACACGGGCGGCAGCATGTCCACCGAATAGAAGCTGCCGCCGAGAAACGTGAGCGGCGTGATGATCAGCAGCGGCACGAGCTGCAGCTTCTCGAAGCTGTCGGCCCAGATCCCGATCACGAACCCGAACAGGCTGAACGTGATGGACGTCAGCACGAGGAACAGCACCATCCAGAACGGATGCAGGATGTGCAACGGCACGAACAGGCCGGCCGTCGCGAGAATGATCAGCCCGAGCAGCATCGACTTCGACGCGGCCGCGCCCACGTACGCGATCACGATCTCCCAGTACGACACGGGCGCGGACAGCACCTCGTAGATCGTGCCCGTGAAGCGCGGGAAGTAGATGCCGAACGACGCGTTCGAGATGCTCTGCGACAGCAGCGACAGCATCACGAGGCCGGGCACGATGAACGATCCGTAGCCGATCCCGTTCACGTCGCTGATGCGTGAGCCGATCGCCGAGCCGAACACGACGAAGTACAGCGACGTCGAGATCACCGGCGCGATGATGCTCTGCATCAGCGTGCGTCGCGTGCGGGCCATTTCGGCGCGGTAGATCGCGCGGATCGCCTGCAGGTTCATGTTGGTCATGTGCGTTACGTCCCTTGTGCGCCGTTGCGGCGATTGTCGATCAGGCTCACGAAGATGTCCTCGAGCGAGCTCTGCGTCGTATGCAGATCGCGAAAACCGATGCCGGCCGCGCCGAGCGCGGCGATCAGCTTGGCGATGCCCGCGTCGTCGCGCTGCGAGTCGTAGGTGTAGACGAGCGCGGTGCCGTCGGCCGCGCGTTCGAGCCCGAACACCGCCAGCTCGGCCGGCACCGCCGCGAGCGGCTGCTCCAGCTGCACGGTCAGCTGCTTCTTGCCGAGCTTGCGCATCAGTTCGTGCTTGTCTTCGACGAGCACGAGCTCGCCGCCGAGAATGATGCCGATGCGGTCGGCCATTTCCTCGGCTTCCTCGATGTAGTGGGTGGTCAACAGGATCGTCACGCCGCTTTCGCGCAGCGAATCGACCAGCTTCCACATGTCGCGGCGCAGCTCGACGTCGACGCCGGCGGTCGGCTCGTCGAGGAACAGGATGCGCGGCTCGTGCGACAGCGCCTTCGCGATCATCACGCGGCGCTTCATGCCGCCCGACAGCGTCATCAGCTTGTTGTCGCGCTTGTCCCACAGCGACAGCGCCTTCAGCGTCTTCTCGATGTACGCGGGATCGGGCGCCTTGCCGAACAGGCCGCGGCTGAACGACACCGTCGCCCAGACGGTCTCGAACGCATCGGTCGTCAGTTCCTGCGGCACGAGCCCGATCATTTCGCGCGCCGCGCGGTAGTGATCGCGGATGTCGTGGCCGCCGACCGTCACGCGCCCTTCGGTCGGCGTGACGATGCCGCAGATCGAGCCGATCAGCGTGGTCTTGCCCGCGCCGTTCGGCCCGAGCAGCGCGAAGATCTCGCCGGGGCGGATGTCGAGGTTCACGTGCTTGAGCGCCTGGAAGCCGGACGCGTAAGTCTTGGAGAGGTCGGAAACGGAGAGGATCGGTTGCATGCTCACGGATGGCACGGCTGCTCGGGCCGACCCCGTGCGCCGCGCGAGCCCGGCGCCGCCGCTGCGACACGGCTGGCTGCGGGTGCGGCATGGCGAACGGGCGTCATGTCGAACGGCGTTGTGGTGCGGGATCGCAGGATCGCCATATTAGCAACCGGAAGATGGAAATGCATTTCTGCGCAAACGATATGCGATGCATGCACGGAATTCGCGCGAAATAGGCGTGCACTGCTCATCAATCAGGCGATTTATTTGAATCGGGTGAACAATGAGCGGTATTTTGCCGGAGCGTGCCGGGCCGGAGCGGTAAGCAGCACATGTACCGCCGAAGTATTTGTCTGAGCAAATAAATCGAAGGTCGTTTGAAAAATTGTGAAAGGCCCTGAGCGCGCTTGGATCGAGCCGTCCGGTTCGTTTGGAACTCTGCATCCATTTACTTGCGCGCAACGCCCGATCATAGTCTCGGCAAACGTCGCATCACGATAACGAATCCAGCGTACGTACGGAGACCAACCCATGAGACGCCTTTCCGAGGGCCCGGCCAAGCTGCCGTTCATCAGCTGTTCGCCTGACGCAGGCGCGACGCGAGTCGCCTGCCTGCGTTACCGCATCGCGTCGGCGCTGTAGCGACGCATCCCGATCCGTTTCGATTGTTCCGACGGCGCCGTGCCCGATGGCGGCGCTGCCGGCTTGCGCCTGCGTGTCGCCGCGACTCCGTGTTCGCTCGGACGAGCCGTGTGGCGCGCGCTGCGCGCATCGTCATGCGCCGCGCCCGATGTGCGCGGCGTGATACCAACCGGCGGGCCACGCAGCCCGACCGGACGAGACTCGTCGTACCTCAAAAGGAGGGGTTGATGCTTTGCATTCCTGAGTGGCGGAAAGCGATCCTGTCGTGTGCCGTGCTGGCGCTGCCGTTCGTCGCCGGCTGCGGCGGCGGTGACGACCCGGGGCCGATCAACGTGCCGCAGTGTTCGGGCAGCGCGTGCGGGCCGAGCGGCGCCGAAACGACGCCGCCCGTCGTGACGAAGCTGTGCCCGGATGCGCTCGACTACACGACCACCTACACCGGCGGCTCGGGCAGCGGCGAATACGTGAAGGTGAAGTTCGACACGACCAGGCTCACTTACCAGATGCAGTTCCTCGAATCGTCGGTGCCGACCTCGGCGGGGCAGGTCAACGACACGCGTGCGGGCCTGACGATCAGCGGCGCATTCCATCACCCGACCAACCTGCCGACCGCCGAGCAGAACCGCTGCGCGTTCGTGCTCGACAGCGGCGCAACGAGCGACGGTGCATATTCCGTGACGATCAATCGCGCCGATCCGCCGATGCTGTTCGTCGGCAACGGCGTGGTCGGCGGCGGCATTCCGGGTGCGACGATCGCGTTTCCGGGCATCGAGCTGCTGCCGGGGCTGTTCCTCGGCACCGTGCCGTCGCGTACGTTCGACTTCTATCCGTTCATCGGCTTCACCGACACCGAGACCGATTTCGCGAAAGTCGCGGGCAACTACAACGAGGTGGGCATCCATCTGTCGCCGCTCGGCGGCAACGCGCAGAGCACGGCCGGCCCGGTCGGCTGGGAGCCGGACGTCGTGAACTGGAACCAGACGCTCAATGCGGACGGCTCCTGCACGATCACGCCGAACAGCGACTACTCCTGCCAGACCACCGGCTCGCCGTGGACGCTGCGCAAGAACGCGGACGGATCGAACGACAACGTGTTCGTGAGCAATGCGGTGGCGAGCCAGTTCGGCACGCCGGTATACCCGCTCGCGGGGCAGGGCGCGTCGCTCGTGATCGCACCGAGCCAGGCGAAGGGCATCATGATCGTCGGCAAGCTCAACGGCTTGCGCGTGCCGGTCGTGATTCGCGTCGGCTACAACCACGTCGATGCCGGCAATCTGCTTGCGTCCGTCGCGGACCCCGAGGTCGGCATCTCGATGCTTTCGTCGACGACCGCGATCGCCGCGAATTCGCTGAAGGGCGGCTACATCGGCGCGACGAGCGCATCCGCATGCGGTGTCGTGACGTCGACCGGGCAGGCGAACGCGCTGGCGGTGGGCGGGCCGAGCCTGGACGTGAGCGTCCCGCACCCCGACCTGCCGGGCACGTTCATGAACGGCGCGTTCTATTCGGCGGCCGGCAGTTGCAACGACGGCACCGCCGTGTCGACGATGGCGGCGAACTACACGTCGACGCTGTTCCAGGGCGCCACCGCGGCGTTCATCGATCCGCAGACTTCGTCGGTCACCTCGCAGTTCGCGCTCGACTACACGCAGGCCACGCCGGGCAAGATCAAGGTGACGGTCGCCCAGGACTTCAACGCGAAGGGCGCGAACGGCAACGTGGCGATCTTCGCCAAGGGCGACACGGGCTGGCTCGTGACGGCGGGCAACGTCTACGCGATGGTGGTCAACAACAGCAAGGTCAACCCGTTCTTCACGGTCGGCGCGTTCGTTCAGTAACGGCGCATCGAACACGGAACCCCGGCGGCGCACGCAGCGCCGCCGGCGAACAAAATTTCAAGAGGATTCCTATGAACGTGAAGCATTGGATGGTGGCGGCGTCGCTCGCGCCGCTGGTGGCCGCGTGCGGCGGCGACGGCGACCCGCCGGCCGTCAGCCCCGTGCGGCTGTGTCCGCAGACGATCGACTACAACACGGCCTTCGTCGGCGGCTCCGGCTCGGGCGAGCTCGTGAAGGTGCAGCTCGACACCACGAAGATGACGTACCGCGTGACCTACCTCGCGTCGCCGGTCCCGACCACGACCGGCACGGTGCAGCCGACGCGCGACGCGGCGCCGGCCAACGTGGTCGACGGCACGCTGGTCGACGAGACGGGGCTGCCGACGGTGAAGCTGAACCAGTGCACGTTCCGGATGCAGAACGCGAGCCTCGACCCGACCCGGCCGGCCCGCCTGTTCCTCGGCGAAGGCGTGCTCGGCGGTGCGATTCCCGGCGCGACGATCCAGTTCGACGGCGTGATCGGCGTCGGCAAGATCTCGAAGACGACGTTCCCGTACTACCCGTTCATCAGCTTCTCGTCGCTCGAAACCGATCTGTCGAAGATCGCCGGCACCTACAACCAGCTCGGCTATCACCAGGTGCCGTCGCAGAGCTTCGCGCCGGTGGCGCTCGACCAGCAGGTGACGATCCACGCGGACGGCAGCTACGTCGAAACCGACAACTTCGGCAAGAAGAACGGCGGGCAGCCGCTGGCGTCGAGCGCGACCGTGAACCAGCCGTTCACGCTGCGCGCCGACGCGCCGGCCTTCCAGTCGCTCAACTACCAGCCGCAGATTGCGCCCACGCTCGCGGCCGTCGATCCGGCGAAGGCCGGCAAGGGCATTCTGATCGTCGGCAAGCTGCGCAATCAGCTCGTGCCGATCTTCATCCGGACCGGCGCGGCGAATGCGGACCTCACGCAGGGCCCGCCGAGCGCCGACGACGAATCGGGCATCTCGTTCCTGAGCCCGCAGACGGCCATCGCGCCAGGCTCGCAGAACGGCGAGTACACGGGGGTCGACAGCGCGTTCAACTATCGCGCCACCGCGCTCGTCGGCGCGCAGGCGACGCTGCTCGATCCGTTCAACGCGTC